>JBCKMZ010000039.1:0-19599 GCA_038902975.1 Polaromonas sp. | reverse complement strand
CCTCGTCCACGGTGCTCTCCAAGGTTATTGAAGAGTTGCGGGAAAGATTTCCCAACACGGAAATTGGTCGAGATGGCATGGCCGCAGCAGTTTGGTTTGGTTCGACTCAGCAGAGTTTGGATGTCGTACCAGCAATTTTTTCGCGCTTCGATAGGTTAAGGCCGGTATACCTCATTCCCAATGGGTCTGGCGATTGGATGGAGACCAGTCCGGCTGTACATGATCGATATTTCAAAGTTGCCGATGAGCGCGGCGGCGGGAAAGTTCGAAAGCTTTCGCAGCTCTTGAAATGGTGGAAATTCAGTCGTGTCCAACCAATTCCAATTAGCAGTTTTCACATTGATATGTTGCTTGCATCAAGTGACATTTGCGTTGGCGTAAAGCCCTACACCCATTGCTTATATCAAGCATTCAAATTGTTATCAGACCGCGGATGCCGCGGACTGCAAGACCCGTGCGGGATCGCAGGAACTATTCATGCCGTCGAGACTGAGACCCAATTGAGTATTCTTTCTGATGCGATTGGTTACGCACTGGCGCATTCGAGTGCGGCAGTGGCGGCAGAAGCAGTAAAGAACAATGCTGAAGCGAACCGACAATGGGATATTGTTTTTAATGGTCAATATTGACGGTACATGCGCATTTACTCATTCTTGCGCAGGCTAAAATTTTGACCATTTGCCGGCTAACAGGCTGCTGAAATACTCCCTGCGCAAGCGCAAGGCCGCATGGGCGCTGACTTTTGGGGCCACGACCGCACTCACCTTTTGGGTGACAGCGCTACGCACCCGATTGAGCCGCTGCGGGCGCGTCCAACTGCGGTTTCTAGGTTTACTCCAAATTCAGCTCTTGAATTTTCCGCGTGATGGTGTTGCGGCCTATACCGAGCTTTTGTGCGGCTTCGATGCGCCTGCCGCGTGTGCTTTGCAAGGCAGTCTGAATCAGCTTCGATTCAAAACGCCGCGTCAGCACATCCCACACGTCGCTGCGGCCTGTCGCCAGCAAGGCCAGGGCTTCCACTTCAAGGCCAGTCTCCCAGTCCTGACTAGCGCCGGTATCGGCTCCACCGGAAGGCAGACCGCCGACTGGCGCTTCGGCTGCGGGCATCGCAGCCGCAGAAATTTCTGCTGCAGCGATTGCGTGGCCGGATGGCGCTGCACCCCTTGCAACAGCCGACGCGGCGAGCGACGAAGTGGCCGCCTTGCTGTGTTCGGGCGTGCTGCTCAGCACCTCGGGCGGCAGGTCTTTGGGTTCAATCACCTGCGCCGGTGCCATCACGGTCAGCCAGTGGCAGATGTTCTCGAGCTGGCGCACATTGCCGGGAAAGCTGAAGGTGCTCAGTTGCTGCAAGGCGGCATCTGAAATGCGTTTGGGCTCTACACCAAGCTGCTTGGCGCTTTGCTGCAAGAAGTGGCGCGTCAGTGCAAACACATCTTCGCGCCGCTCGCGCAGCGCCGGCAGGCGCAGGCGAATCACGTTCAGACGGTGGTAGAGGTCTTCTCTGAACAGGCCTTCTTTCACGCGTTGCTCAAGGTCTTGATGGGTGGCCGCAATCACGCGCGGATTCGCCTTGATGGCGTTGTGACCACCGACGCGGTAGAAGTGCCCGTCACTCAGCACACGCAGCAGGCGGGTTTGCAAATCAAATGGCATGTCGCCGATTTCATCCAGGAACAGCGTGCCGCCATCGGCTTGCTCAAAGCGGCCACGGCGCATGGTTTGCGCGCCGGTGAAGGCACCGCGCTCATGTCCAAAGAGTTCGCTCTCTAACAAATCTTTCGGGATGGCTGCGGTGTTGATGGCGATAAACGGGCCGTTGGCGCGGCTTGAATGCTTGTGCAGCGCTTTGGCAACCAGCTCTTTGCCCGAGCCGGATTCGCCGGTAATCAACACCGTCACAGTGCTCTGGCTCAGGCGGCCAATGGCTCTGAATACATCTTGCATGGCGGGCGCCTGACCGAGCATTTCAGGCGCGGCGGCCATGCGTTCTTCGGCGACTTCTTCGCGCTGGCTTTCTTCAACCGCGCGGCGAATCAGTTCAACCGCTTTGAGCAAGTCAAAAGGCTTGGGCAGGTATTCAAACGCGCCGCCCTGAAAGGCCGACACGGCGCTGTCGAGATCAGAAAACGCCGTCATGATGATGACGGGCAGGCCGGGTAGCTTGGCTTTTACTTTTTCCAGCAGGTCAAGGCCAGAGCCTCCGGGCATACGGATGTCGCTCACCAAAATTTGCGGGCCGTCGTCTTCGGTAGCAAGCTCTAAGGCTGCCAGCACCTCACGCGGATTCGTGAAGCTGCGGGTCGGCAGGCCTTCGCGCAGCAGCGCCTTCTCCAGCACGAAGCGGATGGACTGGTCATCATCTACGATCCAAATCGGCTTCATATATTTTTCACCTCAGGTCAACGGCCAAAAAGCACGGGTTAAGGGAGCGGAATCAATATCTTGAAATCCGTGCGGCCCGGAACACTGTCACACTCGATCAATCCGTGGTGTTGCTGAACAAAAGTTTGCGCCAATGTCAGTCCCAGCCCGGAACCGCCTTCACGCCCCGATATCAGGGGATAGAAAATACGGTCTTTGATGGAGTCCGGTACGCCCGGTCCATTGTCGATGACATGCAATTCCAGTGCCAAGCGATAACGCTGCTTGCCGAAAGTGACCTGACGCGCAATTCGGGTCTTGAAAGTGATCTGCGCATCACCCGCTGCAATGCGCTCTGACAGCGCGTGGGCGGCGTTGTGGGCGATGTTGATGACGGCCTGAATCAACTGCTCCCGGTCGCCCCGGAACTCGGGGATGGACACATCGTAGTCGCGCACAAAGCGCAAACCCTTGGGAAACTCGGCCAGGATCAGCGAGCGCACGCGTTCACACACTTCATGGATGTTGACGTCGCCCACCAGGTGCGGCCGGCGGTGCGGTGCCAGCAGGCGGTCCACCAATGATTGCAGGCGGTCGGCCTCATGGATGATGACCTGGGTGTATTCAGTCAGTTCCTTGTCGATCTCCATCTGCAGCAACTGCGCGGCACCGCGAATGCCGCCCAGCGGGTTCTTGATTTCATGGGCCAGGTTGCGAATCAGCTCCTTGTTGGCTTGGGCCTGGTCCATCAGGCGTTCCTCGCGGTCCTGCTTGACCTGCTGCTCAAGCGGCAGCAGCTCGACAATCGCCTCGCCTGCTGTATCGGTCTGCGCCACCACCACATGCACCGGCATCGGTTCGCGGTTCAGCGGCCTGAGCCATGCGTCGTAACGCAGCGCCGCAAACTCGTTGCTGCCAGCGCCTTGCAGCGCGTTTTGCAGTATCTGCGGCTCGGTAAAGCAGTCAGGCAACTGGGAACCTTCGATGGTGCGGCGGGAGGTACCCAGCGCGTCTTCGAGGGCAGCGTTGGCGAACACGACCACGCCATCCGTACGCACCACGGCCACCAATGTGGCCAGCAGGTCAAACGACTGGAATCGGGGAGGGCTGGCTGTGCCAAGAATGGGCGCAGCAGCTAAAAATTCAGGCTTTTTCAAGCTTTCTATTTTGGCGTAAAACCTAGCCAGGAAGATTTTTTAATTGCTGGCGGGCAGACGTGAAATCTCGCGCTTGAGGCCGGCAATATCGCTCTGGTTGCGGGCAATGCCTTCCTTGAGCCCGGCAACACGATCCAGGTAGCGCTGGTAGTTGCGGCCTTCAATGCCCTGCTTTTCAACCTCGCCGTTGTTGTACTCTTTTTGCTGCTCGGCCAGTTTGGTTTCGGTTTTTTTGAGTTCGGATTCGAGAATGATGCGTGAATCGCTGTCTCTGGCTTTTTGCTCAGGCCCGCCGTCGTTGCGTGAGCCCGATCCAGATGTGTTGCTCGATGCCACGCGCACGGCTGATTTTGAAGCGGGCGGGCCCTGTATCACAGTGACATTGCCACCCTCCATCGTTTTGCAACCGCGCTGCTGCGCTTCTTTGGCGTTGTTGATGTATTCAGGCGTTGTGCCGCTGACACCGGCACAGCGGAAAACCTGCGCGGTGGCTGGCGTGCTGATGAAAGGCGATAGCAAGACGAAAACTAAGCAAGCTAAAGCGATCAACAGAAGTGGCGATTTCAAATGTTTGATGAAGTTCAAGGTTTGAGTCATACATAACCCCTGATGCCCATGAAGGGCATTTCTATAAATTCATTTTTCGGGCGAATTGCTGCGTTGCGCGGTGCTCGAAATCCTCACGTACCTGAAGTACGTTCCGGTTCCTGCGCTCCGGGCGCCTTGCACTTCATCCCGAAAATCTGAATTTCTAGAAGTGCCCTTAAGGCTAGGACGCTCTGACAGTATGCGGCAAAGCCCTCCGAAATGCAAAGTGTGGGGATTCAGGCAGAGGCCGCCAACAAAAAAGGACAGCTTTCGCCGTCCTTTTTCCACCACACTGCGGGTTTACAGGGAGTAGTACATGTCGTATTCCACTGGGTGTACAGCCTGGCGGAAACGCGTGACTTCCTGCATTTTCAGCTCGATGTACGCATCAATCATGCTGTCGGTGAAGACACCGCCTTTGGTCAGGAAGCCGCGACCGGTGTCGAGGTAGTCCAGCGCCTGATCCAGGCTGTGGCACACGGTCGGGATTTTTGCGTCTTCTTCGGGTGGCAAATGGTACAAGTCCTTGCTGGCAGCTTCGCCCGGATGGATCTTGTTTTCAACGCCGTCGAGACCGGCCATCATCAGGGCCGAAAAGCCGAGGTAGGGGTTCATCAGCGGATCGGGGAAACGCACTTCGATGCGGCGGCCCTTGGGGTTGGCCACATAAGGAATGCGGATGGAAGCCGAGCGGTTTTTGGCCGAATAAGCCAGCTTGACCGGTGCTTCGTAGCCAGGAACCAGGCGCTTGTAGCTGTTGGTGCCGGGGTTGGTAATGGCGTTCAGTGCGCGTGCGTGCTTGATGATGCCGCCGATGTAGTACAGCGCAAAATCTGACAGGCCGGCATAGCCGTCACCGGCAAACAGGTTTTTACCGTCTTTCCAGACCGACTGGTGAACGTGCATACCGGAGCCGTTGTCGCCCACCATGGGCTTGGGCATGAAAGTTGCCGTTTTGCCGTAGGCGTTGGCCACGTTGTGGACGACGTACTTGAGCAAAATAGTCCAGTCGGCGCGCTGCACCAGCGTGCTGAAGCGGGTGCCCATCTCGTTCTGGCCAGCGCCACCGACTTCGTGGTGAAACACTTCGACCGGGATGCCCAGCGATTCGAGAATCAGCGACATCTCGGCGCGCATGTCCTGCATGCTGTCAACCGGCGGTACTGGGAAGTAGCCGCCCTTGACGGTAGGCCTGTGGCCGCGGTTGCCGCCTTCGAGTTTTTTGCCCGAGTTCCATGGAGCTTCGTATGCGTCAATTTCAAAAAACGCGCCCGACATTTCATTGGCCCAGCGCACGCCGTCAAAAATGAAGAACTCTGGCTCTGGGCCAAAGAAGGCGGTGTCGCCCAGGCCAGAAGCCTTGAGGTAGGCTTCAGCGCGCTTGGCAATCGAGCGCGGGTCGCGGTCATAGGCCTTGCCGTCGGTCGGGTCGAGCACATCGCAGCTAAGGAACAGCGTGGTTTCTTCGTAGAACGGGTCAAGGTTGGCGGTATTGGCATCCGGCATGAGCAACATGTCAGATGCCTCAATGCCCTTCCAACCGGCGATGGATGAGCCGTCAAAAGCGTGGCCCGAAATGAACTTGTCTTCGTCAAAGTGGGATACCGGCACGGTAACGTGCTGCTCTTTCCCCCGTGTGTCAACAAAACGGAAGTCAACAAACTTGACCTCGTTTTCCTTGACCATTTTCATGACGTCTGCGACGCTCTTTGCCATCAAATTCTCCTGTTACTGAGTGGTTGTTAAAAACTGTTTTCAAAAACGAGTGAATGCACTTTTTGTGCCAAAGCAAATACATTTTCAGCCGGTTGGCGCGCCCCCCGATTGTGCCGTGAATTGTGCCGCCAAATTTGCCCCAAACTGGGCAGGCAGCTAATAGGAGCCTGTCGGACTTTAGGAGCATCGGCTGAAATAGGGCATCCCATGAATGCACTATATTGGTGCATTCATGGGATGTTCTATATTAATGCAACTCAAGAACGCACCAATTCAGGGCCAAGTTTAAAGTCAAAGTGGGCCAAAGCTGCCAGCAGCGCCGGGTAAGCCAGACCAACCGCATCGGGCATGCCCTTCACGCCCAGCTCAATATGCCGCCCGTAAGTCGGGTGGTCAACGCTGGGCAGGCTGAACACCTTGATGCTAGCGTGCTTGGCCTCCAACTCCAGCATCAGCGGGGTCAGAGTGGCTTCCATAGAGCCAAACACGATGATTGATTTCTCGATGTACGCTGATTTTTGGTACAGATGCAGGTAAAGCGTATCAAGCACGCCCTCCATCATGGGCCAGGCCATCACGGGAAAACCAGGCAAGAAATGTATGCCCCCTGCCCCGGCCCAGCAGGTAAAACCAGGAATCTTGTTGTACGGATTAAGAATCACATCCGCGCCAACCGGAAACACACCCATATTGAGCCGATGAATGTTGTCATGCCGATCCGCATCGAACGGCACGCCTTGCTCTTTGGCGGTGTCCATCATGCGCTCGGTAATCAGGGCTTTGGCCTCGGGGTGCAGGACCATCTCAATGCCAAGCGCTTTGGCAGCGCACTGGCGTGTGTGGTCATCGGGCGTGGCCCCTATGCCACCACATGAAAACACCACATCGCCCGACTCACGCGCGCCCGCAAAGGCCCTGGCCAGCGTAGCGGTGATACGAGCCGGGTCGTCACCCACATAGTCGGCAAAAGCCAGCTGCAGACCGCGCGCACCCAGCAGTTCGATGACTTTTGGCAGGTGTTTGTCAGCGCGTTTGCCTGAGAGAATTTCATCACCAATGATGATGATGCCGAAGTGGGTGGTCATGGGGATAGTTGAAACGATTAAAAAGAATCGGGCTTGCTGCCCGGCGCGTCGAAACCAGTGGACGCCCCCGGCAAAACAATGGATACGGCATCATTTTCTATTGATTTGGTAGCCGGTTGCTCCCGTATCTCGAGCGGATCAAGCACCAGCGCATTGTTTTTTTGCCGCAGTTGCTCCAACGCAGCCAGCGCGTAGTGCGCAAACCAGAGCGACGAAAAAGCAAACACCAGCGTGTAAAGCCAAATCGCCACCGGCACCAGAATCGGTGCCATGACCACAAACATCGCGCCCGATGCCCAGATCAAACTCGGCGCAGCCACCAGATAGCCACTGAGCACGCCAATGCCCAGCAACTGCATACGCTGCTCTTTAAAAATCTGCCGCCGCTCTTCGCTACTGGCGTGGTCTACCAATGCGTCGTAAGACATCACACGGTAAGTCAGCCAGCCCCAGATCAGGGGTGGCAGCACCAATATCAGCGGCGGAATCAGCCACAGCGGAATCGACAGCACCAGCGCAATCACCGCCAGCAGCGTCGAGCCCAGCGACCACAGCAGGCTGGCCAGCATCGAGCCACCCTTTTTGCGCTCCAGGCTTGGAAAGCGCCGCTCAGCCACCAGCGCCACCATGGCTGGTGTCATCAGCACAGCGACAAACAGCAGCGTGGCAATTACGATCACCGGAATCGCCAGAAACAGCAGCAGTGCCGGCGCCAGCACAACGCGTAGATTGCCGACGCCCAAGCCCTCGAGCCAGCGCGCCATGGTGCCCACCATCTCGTAGCTGTCAAGATAGCCGCGCACCGCAGCAATCGCTCCTTCCCAGAAAAAGTAGCCCAACCCCAAAGACAACGCCACCATGATGACCAGCGGCAGTATCGACAGCGCAATCACGCGCGGATGCAGGCAATACATCGCCGCGCGCCAGAAGGAGTCGAGGAGTTTGGTCATGGGTCTGAGGATAACGCAGAGGGCCCAGCCGCAATGCAATTACGATGTCGGCATGGACTTTGTCACCCTCAACAACACGCAGCTTGAAGTCAAACAGATTGCCGGTAAAAGTGGCCTGGCAGCACTGGTTTTTTTGCACGAAGGCCTGGGCTCGGTCAGCCTGTGGACGCAGCGCGGGCTGGACTGGCCGCAGGCGGTGTGCGAAGCGACGGGGCGCGCGGGTCTGGTCTATTCGCGGCGTGGCTATGGGCGCTCTGACCCCGTGCCAGCCGGGCGCAATTGCCCGGGTGCCGACTACATGCACCGCGAGGCGTGGGAGGTGTTGCCCGCCCTGCTTGCGAAGCTGCAACTCAAAAACCCGGTGCTGCTCGGGCACTCGGATGGCGCAACGATTGCGTTGCTGTACGCCAGCCGCTTCCCGGTAGCGGCCTGCATCGCCATGGCACCGCATGTGCTGGTTGAAGACGTGGCTGTCAAGGCGATTACGCAGACAAAAATGGCCTTCGAATCCAACGGGCTGAGAGCGCGCTTGGCCAGGCATCACGCAGACGTTGATGGTGCTTTCTGGCAATGGAATGACGTGTGGCTGTCTGAAGCGTTCAGCCGCTTCGACATCCGGCCTGAATGCCGCGCCATCACCGCGCCCCTGCTGCTGGTGCAGGGCCTTGATGACGAGTACGGCACGATGCGGCAGCTTGATGAAATGGTCCTGGCCGTACCCCATGCGCAGCAGCTCAGGCTGGCTGATTGCGGGCACTCCCCACACCGCGACCAGCCCCAAAAGACGATTAAAGCAATCGCTGATTTCCTGAAAACGACAAGCTGACTGCTATTAAGTCGCTTGCTGTCAGCCAGCGCCACTGACCGGGTTTCAAGTCTTCAGGCAAGGCCAGCTCGCCTATGCGTGAGCGGTGCAGGCCGCCCGAGCCGCCCTCACCTTCAACCCGATTGCCGACCGCCGCAATCATGCGCTTGACCTGGTGGTATTTGCCCTCGGTCAACGTCAGGCTCAGGGTGTTGTCGCCCGTCTTGATGCAAGCCGCCGCACGAACCGGTTTCGGGTCGTCGTCCAGCACCACCCCGCTTAAAAGCTTTTCAATCTGCTTGTCATCCAGCGCATGTTTGGCGGTAACTTCATAAACCTTGGGTACGTGGTGCTTGGGCGAGCTCATACGGTGAATGAACTTGCCGTCATCTGACAGCAGCAGCAGACCAGTGGTGTCCTGGTCCAGCCTGCCGACGGCCTGCACACCGGCAGCTGCACCGCCACCGCGCTGGCGAATCGGCGCCGGCAGCAACGTGTAAATGCTGGGGTAGGTGCTGGGCTTTTGCGAGCACTCGTAGCCCGCAGGCTTGTGCAGCATCAAATAGGCTTTCCCAAAATACTGCCAGGCCACGCCCTGCACCGTGAAGTGCAGCGCCTCTGCTTCAAACGGCATGGCAGACTCGGTACACGCCTGCCCTGCTACCGACACAAGGCCCTGCTGAACCAGCCCCGCACAAACGCGCCGCGTGCCAAAGCCCTGGGAGAAAAGAATGTCTTGAAGTTGCATGGTTGCCATGCGGCTATTGTCGCTGGGGGATAAGGAGTTATTGGGGTCAGACACCAATTTCGCTGCGGTGCATCGCACCGCGCCCTCCGGGCGAGCCGTAGGCTTGGCGAATTTGGGCTCTGACCCCAAAAACTCCCCGCTTGCATCGCGGACAATCGGTAGATGAAAGCTCCCCCCAGACTCCAATCCCTCATCGAAGAAGGTCTCATCGACACGGTGGTGCGCCAGCTCATGAGTGGCAAGGAGGCCATGGTGTTTGTGGTTCGCTGTGGGGATGAGACGCGCTGCGCCAAGATCTACAAAGAGGCCACGCACCGCAGCTTTCGCCAAGCCGTGGACTACACCGAAAACCGCAAAGTGAAGAACTCGCGCTCGGCCCGCGCCATGGCCAAGGGCAGCAAGTTTGGCCGGCAAAGCCAAGAGGCCGCCTGGCAAAGCGCCGAGGTCGATGCGCTCTACCGCCTGGCCGCAGCGGGCGTGCGCGTGCCGCAGCCCTATAACTTTCACGATGGCGTGCTGCTGATGGAGCTGGTGACCGACGCGCACGGCGACGCGGCACCGCGTCTGAACGATGTGGTCTTCTCGCCAAGCCAAGCCTTGGCCCACCACACCACGCTGATAGGTGAAGTGGTGCGCATGTTGTGTGCGGGGGTGGTGCATGGGGATTTGTCAGAGTTCAATATCCTGCTGGCCCATGCCGATGACACCGACTTCCCCGTCATCATTGACCTGCCTCAGGCCGTTGACGCTGCGGGCAACAATCACGCCCAGCGCATGCTGCTGCGCGATGTGGGCAACCTGCGCAATTTCTTTGGCCAGTTTGCGCCCGCGCTCTTGGCCACCAACTACGGCCCGGAGATCTGGAGCCTATACCAGGAAGGCATGCTGACCAACGAGACACCACTGACCGGCCACTACGAACGCAAACACGCCAATGTGGATATGCAAGCCGTGCTGCGCGAAATAGACGATGCCAAGCTTGAGGACGCTGCGCGACGGCTGCGCATGGCGACATCAACTACCATTCCCGTTCCCTTCAAAAAATCTTAAAGGACAAAGCGATGTTTAGTCATGTAATGGTCGGTGTGAATGATCTTGAGGTCTCAAAAAAGTTTTACGACGCGCTGCTGGGCACGCTGGGCTTAGGCCCAGGGGTTGCCAACAAAAGTCGCTACTTCTACCGCAGCCCCACGGGCTCATTTTGGATCACCACGCCGATCAACGGCGAGCCCGCTACTTGCGCCAATGGCGCAACGATTGGTTTCACCATGCAGTCACCCGAGCAAGCAGATGCCTTCCACGCAGCAGGCGTTGCCAACGGCGGCACCACCTGTGAAGACCCGCCCGGCTGGCGCGATAAACCGGGCGGCAAGCTTTACCTGTCCTATGTGCGTGACCCTGATGGCAACAAACTGTGCGCCTTGTATCGGCCCAGCAAATAAAGGGGAAAAAGGGATGGACTCAATGGATTGAATTGGTTAATTGTCAGACCATGGAGCGGGAAAACCTTGAACCCATCAAAGTGCCTGCACACTTGCAAAGTTTTTCCGGGCGATGGCGCGAAAGCCTGCGGAAATCCGCTTGTCTGATGCGGCGGCGAGCCAGAAGGCGCAAGCCAGATCTTTTGCCTGTGGCCACTCTGTCAGGGTAGCCGCAGTCGGGTAGAGGGGACGATCGGTAAAGTGCCGATTAACCAGTTCGCCGTTGACTGGCGCATACAGCATGGGCAGCATGTCGTAGGTGGGCGATAGCTGCCAATCGTCGTCATCCAGCAGCAGGGAGATATTTCCGTAATGGCGGTCGGTGTTGGCAATCAGCAGGCCGTATGCCTCAAGAAGCCTTAAATGGGCTGCATCCCGGGGCGTGAGCAACTGGCTCTCAACCATGCGGTTGGCGGTAGCGGCCCAGTTGTCAACCTTGCCCACATACTCAGAGTCATAAACCTGCAAGGACACCATGCCGATGCGTCCTTTTGACGTGCGGTCAAAACGCGCAGACTCCAAAAACACCCGCTTGCCAGCTATGAAGATTTGGCTGGTGGCTGCTGGCAAGCCGGCTTCATGCAAGGTCCGTAGCGCGAGGTGTTCGCAGACCAGCAAGTCCTTGGTGCGCTGGTCTGCTGGCGAATCACCCGCAGGTGAAAACTTCACCAGCACATGGCGGCCAGCGGTGATGGTGCAGAACTTGGGCTGCTCGCCGCCAGCCGATGAGCCGCCCAGCGTGCCCTGCATGGCGCGCTCCGCCAGCGCCGGGTAGTCCTTGAATGAATCCACGCGGGATGAGTGCCTGGCCAGCGAGTGGTAACGCAAAAAGGCCTGCTCGCCCACAATCAGGTTGCCCGGCAAATCATCACCAAACCATGCCAGCGCCTTGAGCGCGTCATCGTCGCTCCAGTTGCGCGGGTCAGCGGCCAGTTGCAGCTCGGGGTGGGCGTGCGCGAAGCTGCGCCCCATAAAACCCTGTGGCCGCATGTCGTTTAAAAACCAAGGCAGGCCGTCGTGCAATTGACTGACACCGTCGGCCTCGTCGACCCAAAAGGGACCGCCCGGCAAAGGCATCATGCGGGCAAACGGCGTGACCGTGCCTTTTGAATCAACGCGCATGATGGCGATGTCGCTACCCACGTCAGCCACATGGCGCGGCAGTGCATAGCGCTTGGCCCGTGCAGCACCGATCCCACGCACCTGGCCCGTGGCCAGCAGCGGCGCAAGCGCGCGCGACACGGTGGGCTGGCTCACACCCATCAGCGCTTGCAACTCGGCGCTGCTGGACAGGCCACCTTTTGAGCGCAGCGCTTGCAAGACGCTGGGCGTTGTAGAGCTGGTCATTTGAATAAATTAATGAATAAATAAAATTTCAAACTATCATAGGCGATTTTATAAAAATTATTAACTAAATGAATAGATAATAAAAAAGCGCCCGGAGACGCTTTTTGTAGCACGTGCAGAACGTCTAGAGCGAATTACTTCACCACCACCCGAACCATCTCCAGGCACTTGTTCGAGTAGCCCCATTCGTTGTCATACCAGGCCACGATTTTGACAAACGTGCTGTCGAGCGCAATGCTGGCGTCGGCATCGAAGATCGAGGTGCGGGCATCGCCACGAAAATCGGTGGCGACCACCTTGTCTTCGGTGTAGCCGAGGATGCCCTTGAGTGCGCCTTCGCTTTGCGCCTTCATCTCGGCGCAGATTTCCTTGAGCGTGGCTTCCTTGTTCAGCTCACAGGTCAGGTCAACCACCGACACGTCAGAGGTCGGCACGCGAAACGACATGCCGGTCAGCTTTTTGTTCAGCTCGGGGATCACAACGCCCACCGCCTTGGCGGCGCCGGTGCTCGAAGGAATGATGTTTTCCAGAATGCCGCGCCCACCGCGCCAGTCTTTGTTGCTCGGGCCGTCAACGGTTTTTTGCGTGGCGGTGGCGGCGTGTACCGTCGTCATCAGGCCGCGCTTGATGCCCCACTTGTCGTTGAGCACCTTGGCGACGGGTGCCAGGCAATTGGTGGTACAGCTGGCGTTGCTGATGATGGCCTGGCCAGCATAGGTTTTGTCATTCACGCCGAAGACAAACATCGGCGTGTCGTCTTTTGATGGTGCCGAGAAGATGACTTTTTTCGCGCCGGCAGCCAAGTGCTTTTCGCCCGATGCCTTGTCGAGGAAAAGGCCTGTGGCCTCCAGCACGATATCAGCGCCAATCTCATTCCACTTCAGCGTCGCCGGGTCACGCTCCTGCGTCAGGCGGATTTTTTTGCCATTGACGATTAGCGTGTTGCCCTCGACCGAGATCTCGCCTTTGAAGCGGCCATGCACCGAGTCGTACTGCAGCATGTAGGCCAGGTAATCAGGCTCGAGCAAGTCGTTGATGCCGACGATTTCGATGTCTGAAAAATTTTGGACGGCGGCACGCATGACGTTGCGTCCGATACGGCCAAAGCCGTTGATGCCTAGTTTGATGGTCATTTTCTTTTTGCTCCTGGAAGTTAAAAATTTTCTTGCCCATTCGGGATGATCGGGCGGCGAAGCAGTTTATTTTTTAAGCACCTTGCGCACCGTATCCGCCACATTCTCAGGCGTAAACCCGAAGTGCTTGAACAGCACCGGAGCTGGTGCAGATTCACCATAGCTGTCGATGCCCACCACTGCGGCGCAGCCGTATTTCCACCAGCCGTCGGTCACGCCCATCTCAACCGCAATGCGTGGAAGGCCCTCTGGCAATACTTCTGATTTGTAGGCAGATTTTTGTTTGTCGAAGGTGGTGTTGCTGGGCATGGACACCACGCGCACGGCGATCTTCATGGTGGCCAAAAGCTCTTGCGCTTTCAAGGCCAGTTGCACTTCAGAACCCGTTGCAATGATGACGGCTTGGGCTTTTTTATTCAGACCAACTTCAGCAGGTTCAGCCAGCACATAAGCGCCCTTGCTGATCTCGCCCAGATCGGTCTTTGGCGCGTAAGGCAGGTTCTGACGGCTGAGTAACAACGCCGTTGGTTTTGTTTTGTTTTGCAATGCAACCGCCCATGCCACGGCGGTTTCAGCGGTATCGCCCGGCCGCCATACGTCGAGATTCGGAATCAGGCGCAGGCTGGCGGCGTGTTCGATGGCCTGGTGCGTCGGGCCGTCTTCGCCGAGGCCGATGGAGTCGTGCGTGAAGACGTGAATCACGCGCAGCTTCATCAGGGCGGCCATGCGGATGGCGTTGCGGCTGTAGTCGCTGAACGTCAGGAAGGTGCCGCCGTAGGGGATGTAGCCGCCATGCAGCGCCACGCCGTTCATGATGGCGGCCATGCCGAACTCGCGCACGCCGTAGTTGATATGGCGGCCTATGCTACCTACGCCATCTGCGTTAGGCGTTAGGGCCACTTCACCGTTTATGTCAAAACGCAGCGCCGGTGTTGACTTGGTGTTGGTGAGGTTGGAGCCAGTCAGATCAGCCGAGCCGCCCAGCAATTCAGGAAGACCAGCGGTGAAAGACTCAAGCGCGAGCTGCGAGGCCTTGCGCGAGGCCACCGTCTCGGCCTTGGTATGCGCGCCGATAACGGTATCGACCGCGAGCTGCGAAAAGCCTTTTGGCAACTCGCCCTTCATGCGGCGCGTCAGCTCGGCAGCCAGTTCGGGGAAGGCCAATTTGTAGGCGGAAAATTTTGCCTCCCATGCAGCCTCAAGCGCCAGGCCCTTAGCCTTTGCGTCCCATGCGTCATAGGCTTCCTTGGGAATTTCAAATGGCGCGTAAGGCCAGTTAAGGGCTTCTCGGGTGAGCTTGATTTCCTCAGCGCCCAGCGGCTCGCCGTGTGCTTTGGCGGTGTTGGCCCGGTTCGGCGAGCCCTTGCCGATGTGGGTCTTGCAGATGATGAGCGTGGGTTTGTCGCTGGATTTTTTCGCATCCACAATTGCCTGGCTCACCATGGCAGCGTCGTGCCCGTCAATCGGGCCGATCACATTCCAGCCGTAGGCCGCAAAACGCAGCGCGGTGTTGTCAATAAACCAGGGCGCGACCTGGCCGTCGATTGAAATGCCGTTGTCGTCATACAGCGCAATCAGCTTGCCCAAACGCCAGGCACCGGCCAGCGCGGCGGCCTCGTGGCTGATGCCTTCCATCAGGCAACCGTCGCCCATGAAGACGTAGGTGTTGTGGTCAACAACAGCATGACCTTCGCGGTTGAACTCTTTGGACAGCAGCTTTTCAGCCAGCGCCATGCCAACCGCGTTGCTCAAGCCCTGACCGAGCGGGCCAGTGGTGGTTTCAACGCCGGGGGTGTAGCCAACTTCAGGATGGCCAGGGGTTTTGCTGTGCAGCTGGCGAAAGTTTTTGAGCTCCTTGATGCTCAAGGCGTAGCCCGTCAAATGCAGCACTGCATAAAGCAGCATGGAGCTGTGGCCGTTGGACAGCACAAAGCGGTCGCGGTCAAACCAGTTCGGATTGTGTGGGCTGTGCTTGAGGTGGCTGCCCCATAGCGCGACGGCGATGTCGGCCATGCCCATGGGCGCGCCGGGGTGGCCGGAGTTGGCTTGCTGGACGGCATCCATGGCGAGCGCGCGTATGCAATTGGCCATGAGCGATGAGGAGGTAGCAGCCATGAGGTGGGGTCCAGAGTGTGTGTGGGAATTTGAAGAGCCAGCCAAGCGCGTGGCCTGCTGTTAACCCTTACGATTTTACGGGATGCGCTTCAGCCCCAGTCGCCAGTCCCTGTAGGGTGGGCACTGCCCACGTAATCCCCGACTTGGCCCCATTCATAAAGCCAGCGTGGGCAGTGCCCACCCTACGAATCAGCAAGACCTGAGTAGTTGCGATAATTTAGCCTCTATGACGCATTCAATCCCGCATCAAAGCGAGCAACCCATAAAGGCCATGATCCTCGCTGCAGGGCGTGGCGAGCGTATGCGTCCACTGACCGACAGCACCCCCAAACCGCTGCTGACTGTGCGCGGCAAGGCATTGATTGACTGGCATGTCGAGGCGCTGGCCAAGGGCGGATTCAAAGACCTGCTCATCAACACGGCCTGGCTGGGTGAGCAAATTCCCGTGCATTTTGAAGTACAAAAAGTGCTGCAAGCCAATAAAAACGGACAAAACCGGCCTTTTGACACGCGTCAGCTATCAATTTCATACTCCCATGAGGGCCTTGACTTCGGCGCTGCGCTGGAAACCGCAGGCGGCATTGCGCGCGCATTGCCGCAGCTTGGGGCTATGTTCTGGGTGCTGGCGGGTGATGTGTTTGTGCCAGAGTTCAAGTTTTTGCAAAGCGCTGTAGATGCGTTTGCGGCCAGCAACAAGCTGGCGCATGTGTGGCTGGTGCCCAACCCGGCGCACAACCCGAAAGGCGACTTTGGTCTTGGTACAGATGGTCTTGGAGGGGGCCTGGCGCTCAACCTGCCTGCAGATTCCAATCAGCCGCGCTACACCTTCAGCACCATCGCTTTGTACCGGAAAACGTTTTTTGACGACTTGCCTTTCGGTAACTCACAAGGCATAAAAGCCGCACTGGCCCCACTGCTGCGCGCGGCGATGGACAATCAGCAGGTCAGCGCTGAGCTGTACCAAGGCCCGTGGACGGACGTTGGCACGCCAGCGCGGCTGGCTGAGTTGAACACCTCACTTGGCAACATCAAACTGGAAAACGAATAAGCATGACCACTGTTTACGAAAAACGCCGAGCAAGCATAGCCAAAGCCCTCAAAGCCGCAGGCGGCGGCATTGCGCTCTTGCCCACCGCGCCCGAGGCCCCGCGCAACCGCGACAGCGACTTCCCGTATCGGCACGACAGCTACTTTTATTACCTCACCGGCTTTACCGAACCGGGTAGCTGGCTGGCGATTCAAGCCAGCGGCAAGACCACCTTGTTCTGTCGCCCGAAAGACCTGGAGCGCGAAATCTGGGACGGCATTCGCCTCGGCCCCAAAGCGGCGCCTAGCACTCTTGGTGTGACGCAAGCCTTCAGCGTTGAACTGCTGGGCGAGAAAATGCCTGCGCTGCTGGCAAATCAAAACGCCGTGTGGTTCCCCTTTGCAACGCACAAGGGGCTTGAAACCCAAGTCAATGGCTGGTTGAGCAAGGTGCGTGGCCTGGTGCGCAGCGGGGCGCAATGCCCGCAAAGCCAGCACGATTTGTGCAAGCTGCTCGATGAAATGCGTTTGACCAAAGACGCGCATGAAATCGCCATCCTGCGCCGTGCTGGGAAAATTTCGGCGGCGGCCCATGTGCGCGCCATGCAGCTGTCTGCTGCAATGCTGCGCGCGCCTAAAAAAGAGACCCCGCGTGAATACCATCTTGAAGCCGAACTGCTGCACGAATTTCGTCGCCAGGGGTCTGAATATCCGGCCTACACCAGCATCGTCGCCGCAGGGGCCAACGCCTGTGTGCTGCACTACCGGGCCGCTGACGCAGAGCTCAAACGCGGCGAGCTGTGTTTGATTGATGCGGGCTGCGAGCTGGGCGGCTATGCCAGCGACATCACGCGCACCTTTCCGGTAGATGGCCAATTCACACCCGCCCAGCGACTGCTCTACGACATTGTTTTGCAGGCACAGTACGCAGCCATCAAAGTGACTAAACCCGGCAAACGATTCATAGCCCCGCACGACGCAGCCGTGCGCGTGCTGGCGCAAGGCATGCTTGATGTGGGACTGCTGTCAAAAGCCAAACATGGCAGCGTAGACGACGTGATTGAGTCAGGTGCTTACCGCCAGTTCTATATGCACCGCACCGGCCACTGGATGGGCATGGACGTGCACGACTGCGGCGACTACACCGAACCGGGCAGCAAACCGCGCGAAGAAAAAGACGCACTGGGTCAGACCGTGATGCGCAAGCCTTCACGCATCCTGCGGCCCGGCATGGTGCTGACGATTGAGCCCGGCATTTACGTGCAGCCCGCCAAGGGCGTGCCGAAAGAGTTCTGGAACATCGGCATCCGGATCGAAGACGACGCACTGGTTACAAGCAAGGGCTGCGAGCTGCTGACACGTGGCGTGCCGGTGGATGCGGATGAGATTGAGGCGTTGATGAGAAGGTGAGTGACAACCAGTTGCGTAGCTGGTCACGCTCACATTCATTGGGCTGTAGCTTCTTTTGGGCACTTCTAGAAATTCAGATTTTCGGGATGAAGTGCAAGGCGCCCGGAGCGCAGGAACCGGAACGTACTTCAGGTACGTGAGGATTTCGAGCACCGCGCAACGCCGCAATTCGCCCGAAAAATGAATTTATAGAAGTGCCCTTATTTCAACCAACCCCGCCGCCGGAAGTACCACATCGGCACCACGGCGCTGGCAAACATCAGCACCAGCGCGTAGGGGTAACCGTAGGCCCATTCCAGTTCGGGGAAAAAGGCCTTGAAGTTCATGCCGTAGACACTGGCAATCAAAGTGGGCGGCAGCAGCGCGACGCTGGCGACCGAGAATATCTTGATGATCTTGTTCTGGTTGATGTTGATAAAACCAACCGTTGCGTCCATCAAAAAGTTAATCTTGTCGAAGAGGAAGGCGGTGTGTGAGTCGAGCGAGTCGATGTCGCGCAAAATCAACCGGGCTTCCTCAAGTTGCTCGCCGTTCAGCATTTTGCTGCGCATCATGAAGCTGACGGCGCGGCGGGTGTCCATCATGTTGCGGCGTATGCGGCCATTCAGGTCTTCGTGCCGGGCGATCGCGCCCAGCACTTCGCCTGCCAGCGCATCGGTCACGTCGCCCGACAGCACCTGGACGCTGACTTTTTCCAGCTCTACGTAAATGCCTTCGAGCGTGTCGGCTGAATATTCAACGTCGGCATCGAACAGTTTGAGCAGCACTTCTTTCGCGTCTTCAATCAGCCCTGGCGCGCGCCGGGCGCGCATCCGCAGCAGCCTGAAAACCGGCACGTCTTCATCGTGGATGGAGAACAGCACGCCCTTGCTTTTAAGGTCGTCGTTGACAAGGTTCAGGATGAAGGCGACGCGCACCGTGCGCGGCTCGTCCTCGTCGGCAATCAAGAAGTCGGAGCGGATATGCAGATCACCGTTGTCTTCTTCGTAAAAACGCGCAGACTCCTCGATGTCTTCGTCCGTCGCGTCTTCGGGAATCGACAGGCCGTAGTACTGCTTGATCCAGCGTTTTTCTTCTAGCGTGGGGGATTCCAGGTCCACCCAGATCGGCTGGAACTTGGACAGCTCTTCAAGCGACTCGATTTCTTCCTGAAAGAGCCGCCCGTTGGCGAGGGTAAAAATATTGAGCATGGCTGACGGCCTTTTTATGGCGCGATTATGGCACCGGAGCGGCCCTTGGCACCCAGTGCGCGTGGTGCGCCAGAAAAGAAAAAACCAGAAAAATCAAGGACTTATGCAGAAGGGTTCATTTTTGCTGCATTGCAAGCTTGCAATTGCCCCATATGAGGCGCATAGTTAAATGCAAGAGAGTGTTCCCCGTCTGCCGCTCCACCCTGATTGACAACTTCATTGGGAAGACTTCATAGGAAAGAGCGGTGTTTCTCAACCCGGTTCCAGCCTTTGACGAACCGTGAATAAGGAGTCTTTAGTATGAACTTGACGATCAGTGGCCACCACCTTGAAGTTACCCCCGCGTTGCGCGGCTACGTAACCAGCAAACTGGGTCGAATTACCCGGCATTTTGACCAAGTAGTGGATGTAAAAGTCCTGCTGACTGTGGACAACATGAAAGAAAAGGAACGACGCCAGAGGGCCGAATGCAATGTTCACGTCAAAG
>JBCKMZ010000038.1:0-20048 GCA_038902975.1 Polaromonas sp. | reverse complement strand
GCATACCGAGGGTCAAACCACGCGATGCGAGCACTTCCTTGATTTCGTTGAGGGATTTACGGCCCAGGTTCGGCGTTTTGAGCAGCTCGTTTTCAGTACGCTGAATCAAGTCGCCGATGTAGTAAATGTTTTCGGCCTTCAGGCAGTTTGCAGAACGCACGGTGAGTTCAAGCTCATCAACCGGGCGCAGCAAAATTGGGTCAAACTGCTGTGAACTGCGTTGAACTGGCGCATCAAACGCGGCGAGTTCATTGCCTTCAAGTTGCGCGAATACTGCGAGTTGTTCCACCAAAATTCTGGCTGACGCGCGCACGGCATCTTCTGCCGAGACTGCCCCGTTGGTTTCGATTTCGATAACCAGTTTATCGAGGTCTGTGCGCTGCTCAACGCGGGCGCTTTCAACCGTGTAGCTGACGCGCTTGACGGGAGAGAACGATGCGTCCAGAACAATACGACCAATCGATTTGGTCGACTCGTCACCATAACGACGAACGCTACCGGGCACATAGCCACGGCCACTTTCAACCTTGATCTGCATGTCAATTTTGCCGCCGTGCGACAGGTTGGCAATCACATGCTCAGGGTTGATGATTTCAACATCATGCGGAGTCTGGATGTCAGCCGCCGTCAACGGGCCAGCGCCCTCTTTGCGCAGGCTCAATGTCACGTCATCACGGTTGTGGAGCTTGAAAACCACGCCCTTGAGGTTAAGCAAAATATTGACGACGTCTTCTTGAACACCGTCAATAGACGAGTACTCGTGCAGCACACCAGCAATGGTGACTTCAGTGGCGGCATGGCCGACCATGGACGACAGCAATACACGGCGCAGAGCGTTGCCCAAGGTGTGGCCATAGCCACGCTCAAATGGTTCGAGCGTGACTTTTGCGCGGTTGGCGCTGAGTTGCTCGACGTTGATGGTTTTTGGTTTCAGTAAATTAGTTTGCATGCAATTTTCCTATGTCAATACCCTCGGTTCGTTACACCGATAAGGCCGACGATACAAAAACCTGCATATTCCACATATGCAGCGCCTCGTACCGCAGGAACGAAATTAGCGTGAATACAACTCAACGATGAGCGATTCGTTCACGTCAGCGGCGAACTCGTCACGGTCAGGAACCTTCTTGAAAGTGCCTTCACCCTTCTCGATGCTGACCTCGACCCAGGCAGGCATACCCACCTGTTTGGCCAACTCGAGGGCTTCTGCCACGCGAGTCTGCTTCTTCGACTTCTCGCGGACGGCAATCACATCACCAGCCTTGACCATGTACGAAGGAATATTGACCGAGCCGCCGTTGACGGTAATCGCCTTGTGCGACACCAGCTGGCGTGCCTCAGCGCGGGTTGA
Organism: Polaromonas sp.; assembly: GCA_038902975.1. Classification (GTDB taxonomy): domain Bacteria; phylum Pseudomonadota; class Gammaproteobacteria; order Burkholderiales; family Burkholderiaceae_C; genus Polaromonas. Next base: position 18,697 of record JBCKMZ010000038.1, on the reverse strand, counting down.
GCCGAAGCCCATGCGGTAGGCCACGTTGTCCAGACGGCATTCCAGAATAAACAACAGATTGGCACCGGTGTTGCCTTTGCGGCGATCAGCTTCTTCGAAGTAGCGGCGGAACTGCTTTTCCAGCACGCCGTACATGCGCTTGACCTTCTGCTTTTCACGCAGTTGCAGACCGAAGTCCGACGTGCGGGTACCAGAGGTGCGGCCATGCTGACCTGGCTTAGAGTCGAATTTTGATTTGTCGGCGATGGCGCGGCGAGCACTCTTTAAAAAGAGGTCGGTGCCTTCACGACGGGATAGTTTGGCCTTGGGGCCTAGGTAACGTGCCACTTTGAATTCCTTTTGTCATCTGCTGCATCGCTGCAGGAGCCTTCGGCCTAAACTTTGACGCTTAGCCTGATGGCGGTGGGCTTTGGTAAAAAGTCCTGCGCCGGGTAATTGCCAAAAAAGCAAGCAACCTCGCCAGGACACGGAGGATTAAATACGGCGGCGTTTTTGTGGACGGCAGCCGTTGTGCGGAACCGGGGTTACGTCAGCAATCGAATTGATTCGGATACCGAGAGCGCCCAGCGCGCGAACCGAAGACTCGCGACCTGGACCGGGGCCCTTGATTTCAACATCAAGGTTTTTAATGCCTTGCTCAATAGCTGCGCGGCCAGCCACCTCAGAGGCTACCTGTGCAGCAAATGGAGTCGATTTACGCGAACCCTTGAAACCCTGACCACCTGACGAAGCCCACGACAGGGCATTGCCCTGGCGATCGGTGATCGTGATGATGGTGTTGTTGAACGATGCGTGAACGTGTGCAATGCCGTCGGCAACGTTCTTGCGAACTTTCTTGCGAACGCGTTGTGCTGCGGTATTGGTTGGTGACTTAGCCATAAGAGAACCTCTTGATTATTTCTTCAACGACGCTGCGGCCTTGCGCGGACCCTTGCGGGTGCGGGCATTGGTACGCGTACGCTGACCACGCATGGGCAGGCCACGACGATGACGGAAGCCGCGATAGCAGCCGATGTCCATCAGGCGCTTGATGTTCATCGTGGTTTCACGACGCAAGTCACCTTCAATGGTGAACAGTGTGATCTGTTCACGAATTTTTTCCAGATCGCCGTCAGTCAGGTCTTTGACTTTCTTTGAATAGGCGATGGCACAGGCTTCGCAAATTTTGCGAGCACGGCTGCGACCGATGCCAAAGATTGCAGTCAAGCCGATTTCGGCGTGCTGTTGCGGCGGACACGGACTACGTAAACTAAACCGCACCAGCGAGCACCGCCTCGCCATGCTGCGCAATATGATGAACTCGTTGCTACAGCACGAAGCCATCAAAACCACGCTGCCAAAAGCAAAAGAGCTGCGCCGGGTTGTTGAACCCATGATCACGCTGGCCAAAGAGCCAACGCTAGCCAACAAACGCCTCGCATTCGACCGCCTGCGCGATCGCGACATGGTCGTCAAGCTATTTGCAGTACTCGGCCCACGCTACAAGGCCCGTCCTGGCGGTTACACCCGCATTTTGAAAATCGGCTTCCGTGTTGGCGACAACGCTCCGATGGCACTCGTCGAGCTGGTAGACCGGCCGGATGTGGATGCTGATACCACTACAGCTGACACGGCCAAGGCTTAAGTAAGCTACAATAACAACTTATCGCGCGGTGGAGCAGCCTGGTAGCTCGTTGGGCTCATAACCCAAAGGTCGTAAGTTCAAATCTTGCCCGCGCAACCAATAACCTAGCTAACCAAGCTAGTAGCAAACGCCCACTTCATGTGGGCGTTTTGCTTTCCCCATTTCACGCCAAAGAACGCCGCGCTGTCCGTAGACGTTCCTCAAGGTAGGCGCCATAGAAATCCGGGATATAGCCGCCAACCAGCCGATCAGCCACCTCTATGCCTCTTTTGCCAAAGAACAGTACAGTCGGTGCTACCCGTACGCCCCACGCGCGCGTCAGTTGATCATGTGTCACTGGCTCACCTCGGAAGTCGCGCACTGATCGCGCACTTCGCATATCCACCTGAACCACGGGCTGCTGCTCTTCAACGCGCAGAGATCCTAGGTAGCTGTCCCGTGCAATACGGCAAAACGGGCAGCCTTCAAGGCTGACCATGACGATCAAGGGCTTCCTAATGGCAAGAGCCAGCGCCAATTCATCGGCAAGGGAATCGGGTGTCGGCAAGATCACTCGCTCGCCCGCAAATGCTGGCGCGACTACAAAGGGCCACGCGGCGAGTGCGCCAAGCGTAGCCAACAGCTCGCGGCGCTTCGGCGCATTTTGGATGTTGCTTGGTTTGGATATGTTTTGATTCACCATGGCCCCCTATTCGCGCTCCATCAACAGATAAGTGTTATATGCGTTCATGCGGTTAGCTGCGTGGAAAAGCGGGAAATGTTCAAAACGTGACCAGTCTGTGGCCTTGTAGGCCTCGTCGAAAGGCTCAAGATTGCGCGAAGCTTTGCCCATACTCTCGCGCAAATATGTCAAATAGTCCCGGGTCTGCCGTAAGTCATCGCGTGCAGACGATGAAACTGGCCCATGCCCAGGCACAGTTGTTTTGATATCAAAAAGGAGCAGCGCATCCAGTGACTCAATCCATTTTTTGCTATCGGCGGTCTGACCGACGAAGGGCAGACGCCCCCGAAAAACCAGATCACCAGCAAAAAGCACTTTTTCTGAAGGCAGGTATACGACAAGGTCTTCCGGAGTGTGCGCAGGCCCAACTGGCTTCAGGACAAAGCGGACACCACCGACAACCAAATCACGCTCACCATCAAGCCACTCGTCAGCGAAAACCAAACGGGTTTTCTCGTCTATCCATGGGAATAGCTCGTTGCGAGATGCTGCCAGGCGCAGCTGGGCAGTTTCTGAATTTAAATACTCAAGCCCGCCACGACCTGCAATGATGCGCGCACCAGCGTCTTTAAAGGCCTGCAAGCCATAAATATGATCTGCGTGGTAATGCGTGACGAGCACATGCGTGACCACCTTGCCAGTCAGTCGCTTAATCTCGCGCATCAACTCGCGAGCCAGTTCAGGCGAACCAAGCGCATCAATGACAACGACCCCAGCAGGGGTCACCACGAAACCCGCATTGGCGATAAAGTTCCGATTGGCAGAACTGCCAAGCGCCGACTCGCCCTGAACGTACCACGCCGATGCCGACACCTGGCGAGGCAGCATATGACTGCTCACTTTCGTTTGCACCTCACCGACTGCGCAGGCGGTTATCGAAAATATTGCGAGCGCCGCCAAATACCAACGCAAAAAACACCAGACTGACATTCAGCTCTCCATTTGGAACATCTCTGGCAAGGCACCCATTGCAATACTCAGAATTACAAGGTAATATAAGCCAGCTCTTACATATTGGCAAGAGGTCTAGCGGCACCCTCTCTCTACAGGCAACATGAAACCAACTCTAATGGCGCTACGCGCCAGTAAATCTGATAGCCAAGCCAACATTGAATCCGATGAGGTGTTCGAGATGGCGGCGGAGGTTTTTCGTGTCATGTCGGCCCCGATGAGGCTAAAAATTATTAGCTGCTTGTGCAACGGTGAAAAGTGCGTATCAGAACTTTTGGCCGAAGTTAACACAACCCAGCCGAATATGTCACAGCATTTAAATACGCTCTATCAAGCGGGCGTGCTCGGCAAGCGACGTGATGGCGTACGGATTTTTTACCGGATTATCAATGATAGGGTGGTGACGCTTTGTAGGGCAGTGTGTACTCAAATTGCGAGTGAGGCAGCTCACTAGGAGGAAATGGGGGTCAGACACCAATTTCGTTGCGGCGCATCGCGCCAACCCTGCGGGCGAACCGAAGGCTCGGCGAATTTGGGCTCTGACCCCCAATTCATCCAGAGATTGGGCGGGGTGAACTGAAAGTAATCGACCGCGTTGACCACCGTGATGCGGTGCTCCTTGTGGAGGGTGGACGGACCTCGCTCTAGAAGCGATGGGTATACATAAACTGCAGGTTGGTCTGCTTGTGTGAGATCCTGACACCACTGCCAGCAGTGACCGTGGTGTCGGGGGCCAGCGCCAAAGACGCATTGAATTCGCCAGCGCTTGAGAGCTTGTAGCCCAAGCCCATCGTGACGTGATTCTTGACGGTCGCCGGGAACAGAGGGTTCACGGTTGCGTTCGGAATCGGGTTATCGGCCAGGTTCAAGCCGGCACGCAGCGTCAACTGCTCGTTGGCTTTCCAGGCGGCACCCAAATTCAGCACCGTTTGATCCTTCCAGTTTTGCGGCACAGTAAAACTAATTGACCCCATACCAGGTGTGCTGCTGTCATAGCGCATTTTGAAGCTTTTCATGGAGTCGGCCCAGCCGATGTACTTCACGTCCGCCGCCAGCAGCAGCGCTGGGCTGGCCTGCCAACTGGCGCCGACTGCAAAAACAGAGGGCATCTGAAAATCGATCACCGTCATTTGTCCCTTGTCATTAAAAAGGGTGGCACCTGCTACACCGCTCGCAAACATACTGGCTGAACTGCTGCCAGTTTTCATATCACCCAGGGCAGATTGGAGCTGATACGACGAGCCCATCATCACATCTTTGTTTAGCTTGTAAGTCGCGCCAAGCGAAGCGCTGAAACCAGTGGATTTGGCCGCACCAGTGAATTTATTGTTGTCTGTGAAGCCAAGTCGTATCACTTGGGCAGTGTTGAATGCCCCTGCACCCATCGCTTGAGCGATACCACCTGTTGGTGTTGGGCTCATACCCATCATGCCGTTCAAGTCAGTCGCCATGACCATATCCAGCGACGACCACATGAATTTCAGCGTCGCCCCGACGGTGAGGTTCGAATTCACTTGATAGGCCAACGGGAAAATCACGTTGCCAACCCCCAGCTCCGAACGTGCAGGCGCGCCGGCCCCCATGAATGAACCTGCCTCGTACTCCGTCCCCATACCGCCCTGAGCAAACATGCCGAAGCCGTAGGTCAGCGCACCGCTGCGTTTGATATAGCCAAGCGCTGGCATGACATAGGAAGTGCCGCCCGATTTGGCTGTGAGCAGACCAGCTTGCGGATGAGTCATGCTGCTGCTCACATCTGGCCCCAGCACACCAATCGCAACATCCAGCCGCGAAGTGCGGTCAGCCATTAGGCCCAGCGTGGCCGGATTCTGGACCATGGCGGCGGTGCCATGGTCAAAACTCTGCGATGCGCCACCCATGCCGGTAGAGATAGGGCCGTAGCCCTCCATCAGCATGCCGTTGGTGGCATACGCCGAGCCGGCTGCAAGCAGCGCACACAGGGGGGTCAGGCAAAAGAGTTTTTTGGATACTGTCATGGTTGTCTCCGATAGTTGGAATAAGAAAAGCGCGGGATTTTCACTGGAACAATGCATGTTACATGCGATAGCAATGGTGAGTGAGAGGGTTTACCAGAAGGCCAGCAAATGGCCGCAGGCGAGCATGAGAGATTCATCTCGGAGTTGTTGCGGATACAGTGCTGATTTCATACCAAAAATGCGAGTGTAACCATACTCCGAATGGGTAGGTTACTAATCGCCTAGCGTGACTACAATGACCGCTTTTGCGCTGAACAGACAAGGCGCTTTACTTTTTGAACCGAGGATCAACCGTGAATTTCACTGTCTCCGATTTCACCGAGGGCGAGCGCGAACTCGTGGCAGAGCTGCTGCAGCAACGCTACAACAAACCGGTGTCCGTGGAGCTCGCCGACAACGAATTGAAGCTCGATCCCGCCAGCGACGACATGACGATTTGCCCCGCGCTCTACTGGAGCGAACGCGGCGCGCACTTCGTCGTCTGCAAGGTCGGACAAGACCGCTATCGCTGCCGGTTTTTCTATGCCGATGACTACCAGTATGGAACCGCCGGCCATGAGAGCTACACCGACTTGCGGCGCTGCGTGTTGGCCCTGCTGCGCGTCCAGTCGGACCACGTAAGCCAGAGTGCCGGTGTCTCCAGCGGGGCGACCGCGGTCGATCTGGCGGCCAAGCCCGACGACGATGAGTACCACTGGTCCGTGGTGATATGAGGCGCACCTCATGAAGATATGCATCGTCTCCGACAGCCATGACCGTGCCCCCATGCTGGCGGCGGCGGTGACTGCCGCCAAGCAAGCCGGGGCGCAGGCTGTCATCCACTGTGGCGACGTGATCGGTGCCATGACCTTGCGTCCCCTGATTGCGCTGGGCTTGCCGGTCCATGTGGTGCATGGCAACAATCTGGGCGACCCGCTCGCGCTATTCAACTTGTGCACGACGTCCAAGGGGCTGATCAGCTACCACGGGGCGGATATCGACTTGGTGTTGGCCGGGCGCCGGCTGTTTGCCACGCACTATCCGCATTACGGGCGCGGTCTGGCCTGCACCGGTGACTACGACATCGTCTGCTGCGGCCATTCCCACAAGGCCAGCGTGGTGCAGCAGCCGACCGTGAGCGGGGGTACGACCTGGCTGGTTAATCCGGGCAGCGTCGGCGGGCTCGGCGCGCCGGCGACCTGGCTGCTGGCCGATCTCGCCAGCTTCGATTTCGAGATCCGGCAATTGGACTGACCTACCCGAACGGGTATTTTTTTCTTCAATTTTTTCGTGTATCATCGCTCGCAGGTGGGCACCGGGACCGGGACAAGCGGAATCAGAACCCGGGGCTCGACACTGTTCTGCAATCGTGATAAATCTTACGGCTGATAGCCGCTATATCCATGAGAAAAACCTAATGCTAATGAATAATCCTTTCTCCGAGCTTTCGTCGTTTATATCGCCCATGGTCATGCAGGGGTACATCATTTTGATGGTCTTGCTGGTCATCGGTGGAACCATACTTGACATGATTCATAAGAAAAGTGCCCAGTACTTTTTCGAAAATGCAAAAAAAGCTCAGAAAAGCGCAAAGCGGACCGTGGGTGGCGGAGAAAAAGCGTCGATTGCCATTCAGGTGTTAGTGAATGAAGTGCTAACGTCGGGTGAATTCTGCAATGTAAGACGTCGGCTTTCGCATCTGTTAATCATGTATGGTTTCATTATTTTTGCCGTAACGACCGTCGTTATGATTTTTGGCTATCCAACTCCCGCAACGCCTGCACCTGCCATCCTGCCACAGCTCTGGCATATCGGTGCGCTGATGCTGGCTGTTGGTGGATATTGGTTCTGGTTTTTTATCCGGGTTGATGTGTCTGCAGAAGGCCTTTCTTGGTATCGCTTCGAACGTGCGGATTTGTTTATTGTCTCGCTGCTCACTACCGCCACGTTCGGCTTGATCTGGTCCTTTGCACAGTCGCCAGAGATGGCTGTAGGGACAGCTGGATGGTCCACCCTGTTCTTCGTTTTATTCATCATCTCGAGCACGGCGCTTTTTGGCAGCGTATTCTGGTCAAAATTCGCGCATATGTTCTTCAAGCCCGCTGCCGCTTTTCAGAAACGTGTCACCCGTGCGGACGAATCAAGAGAGAATTTACCTCCGGATTACGATCTGACGGATCCTGCCGTACAAGCAAAATTCCCCGATATCCCGCAATACATGGGCAAGAACCCGGCCTACATGGGGCGTGGTATCCAGCGTGAGTCACCTAACCACTACTAGCATCCATTCAACTTTTATTTGAGTAAAGAGAAAACTTATGCCAACTTTTGTATATATGACTCGTTGTGATGGTTGTGGACAGTGCGTTGATATCTGCCCATCTGACATCATGCACATCGATAAAACGCTTCGTCGTGCTTACAACATTGAACCCAGCATGTGCTGGGAGTGTTTCGCCTGTGTAAAAGCCTGCCCGCACCAAGCTATTGATGTGCGTGGTTATGCAGATTTCGCGCCATTGGGTAGCTCAGTTCGAGTGATTCGTGATGAGGAAAAAGGCACGATTGCCTGGCGCATCAAGTTCCGTAACGGTCAAAAAGACATGGAGCTGTTGGCGCCTATCACGACAAAACCGTGGGGCACGGGGCTTCCAAAATTTGCTGAGATGCCTGCTCCAAGTCAGGAAATGCGTGATGGTGAGCTATTGTGTTTTGAGCCGAAAGATATCCGTATGGATGATGGCGGCTTGCGCTCACTCAAGGATGCCGGATTAAAACTTACAGCAGGGGTATACTATTAATGACTTACAAAACTATTATTGAAGACGATATCGACATTCTGGTAGCCGGTGCCGGCATGGGTGGTACCGGTGCTGCATTTGAAGCCAGATATTGGGGCAAGAACAAAAAAATTGTCATCGCCGAAAAAGCCAACATTGATCGTTCCGGTGCGGTAGCCCAGGGTCTGTACGCGATCAACTGTTACATTGGCGCACGCTTCGGCGAAAACAACCCGGAAGATCACGTCCGTTATGCGCGTATGGATCTGATGGGTATGGTGCGTGAGGATCTGGCCTTTGATATGGCGCGCCACGTTGACTCCACAGTACACCAGTTTGAAGAGTGGGGCCTGCCCATAATGAAAAACCTGAAGACGGGTGCTTACCTGCGTGAAGGTCGCTGGCAGATCATGATTCACGGTGAATCCTACAAGCCGATTGTTGCCGAAGCCGCGAAAAAATCGGCAGACAAAGTATTCAACCGTGTCTGCATCACCCATCTGCTAATGGATGATGCCAAAGAGAACCGCGTCGCGGGTGCTGTTGGTTTCAATGTACGTACGGGTAACTACCACGTATTCAAGTCCAAGACGGTTATCTGTGGTGCTGGTGGTGCCTCTATGATCTTCAAGCCGCGTTCAGTCGGTGAAGGTGCGGGTCGTGTCTGGTACGCACCCTGGTCTTCGGGCTCTGCGTATGGTCTGATGATCGAAGCCGGCGCGAAGATGACGCAGATGGAAAACCGTATCGTGCTGGCACGATTCAAAGATGGTTACGGTCCTGTCGGCGCCTACTTCCTGCACCTCAAGACATATACCCAAAATGGTCTGGGTGAAGAGTATGAATCCAAGTGGTTCCCGGCTCTGTCGGAAATGGTTGGCAAGGAATATCTGGATACCGAAGGACAACACTTGTCCCACAAACCCATACCGACCTGTTTGCGTAACCATGCAATTATCAATGAGGTCAATGCTGGTCGTGGTCCAATTCAAATGGTGACCATGGAAGCCTTCCAGGATCCTCATCTTGAAGAGATCGGCTGGCACAACTTCCTGGGCATGACCGTAGGTCAAGCGGTACTTTGGGCGGCAACTGACGTTGATCCTAAATACGAAAACCCGGAATTGACACTTTCTGAGCCCTACGTCATGGGTTCACATGCAACGGGTTGCGGTGCATGGTGCTCAGGTCCTGAAGACCTATCTCCTCCGGAGTACTACTGGGGTTACAACCGCATGACCACGGTTGAAGGCCTGTTTGGCGCGGGTGATGCGGTAGGCGGTACACCACACGCCTTCTCATCGGGTTCTTTCACTGAAGGTCGTCTGGCAGCAAAAGCGGCGTGTAAGTATATCGACGACGGTAAGGGTGAAGGCATTGTCGTTTCTGACAAACAAATTGCCAACCTGAAAGAAAAGATCTACAAGCCACTAGAGGTCTATACAGTTTATAGAAACGAAGTCGTTGGCGGTTCAGTCAATCCAAACTTCATCAACCCAAGACAGGGTCTGGATCGTTTACAGAAACTGATGGATGAGTATTGTGGAGGTTATGGTGTCAACTACATGACCAATGAAAAACTTCTCAATATTGGGCTCAAGAAGATGAAGATACTTGAGGAAGATATGCAGAAGATTGCAGCATCGGATATACACGAGCTGTTGCGTGCATGGGAATTACATCACCGTGTGCGTACTGCTGAGAGTGTGTTTCAACATACTTTATTCCGTAAGGAAACCCGTTGGCCTGGTTACTACTACCGTGGTGATGCTATGAAGTTAGATGATAAAAACTGGCACGTACTGACAGTTTCTCATCGTGATCGCAAAACAGGTGCGTACACGATGTCGAAAGCACCCCTTTACCACTTGGTAGCTGATAAATAGGGGTAAGCAAATAAGGGCTTGATTTTACAAGCCAGTTAATATTTGTTTGCGTAAAAAGGCCAACATTTTTTATATGTTGGCCTTTTTTTTCTATAGTTTATAGTGTGCAGCCTTTACACGATCGATAGTCCCGCTAAACTAATGCATGTTTTAAATGAAGAATAGAATAATGAATATTATTGAAAAAACAGATGAAGAGATTTTAGCGCTGGCGCACCCAATGTGGGCTGATCTTGTTAAATACTCAAATGAACAAAACTACGGTGCTTTCACCCGACATTTCTCGAAAGCGATGATGATGGGTGCGAATGAAATCGAGATGGGCAAACAGTTTGCCAGAAGTGAATTGACAAAAAACCTGTCAACAAATTATGAATATCTTGGGATGATACGCCGTGGTGAACATGTCACGGTTCTGTATAAACAGCGACATTCCAAGAAAGAGGGGGAATGGCTGGGCAGACTGGTGTTGGGCTATGAAAAGGACAGGGTAAAAATCTTTGGTGCAACGATGTTCTAAGACAGCAGCATCTACAAAAGGCTGCTCTGGGTATGTCAGATACAATACAAAACGGAAAATTCGTTGAACTGAACTATAAAGTCATCGATGAAAAAACCGGTGACATACTTGTTACCGTGGATTACCCTCTGGGTTATGTTCATGGTGTGAATGATGTGATGTCTGAACAGGTGACAAAATATCTGGATGGAAAGAAAGTCGGTGACATCATTGAAGTGCCGGTTGACACTAAACTTTTATATGGCGAGAGAGACGAATCACTGGTGTTTACTGATCGCATCGAAAATGTTCCTGAAGAGTATCGAGAGATCGGTATGACCATCACCATGGAAAATGAAAAGGGTGAACCCAGAAACTTTATCGTTACCCGATTCGATGACAAAACGTTAACCATCGACGGTAATAACCCACTGTGTGGCAGAGAAGTGGTTTTCAGGCTGGAAGTTTTGACGATACGTGATGCTAGCGATGAAGAAATCGATCTTGGCGGGGCTGTTGGCGCCGACCCGGACATCAATGATATTCTCAGTAGGGCATAAATGAACTACTCACAGACTTATCTACTTTATCCATACAATAAGGCCTTAGAACGTGCAATAGCCTTTGCTATAGGTATGCTGAGTGAAGAATTGGTTGATATAGCTAAGCCAGATACCAAGGTAGCTGTAGCAGATAATTTTCTTCATACGCGAGGGAATTATGAACAACACCGTTTCCGTTCCAATATTTTTGAAAGTGCACGTGAGGCACTTGAGGGTTCGTTGGCAGATGAATATCGCAATCAGGAGCCACTAGTCTGGGCTGAGACGCAGAATAGTCTTGGAAACATTCTTGCGGCAATGGGGCAGCAGCTAAGAGATGTTGAATTGTTTGAAAAGGCCATTCAGTGTTTTAACAGTGCGCTGGAAGAGTTTAACCGGGAAAACTCACCCCGCGACTGGGCAGTGACCCAATATAATCTGGGAACGGCAAAGCAGGCTTTGGGTCGTCAACAGGATGACTCGAAATTATTGAAAACATCCATCGATGCTTATAAAAATGCGTTACTGGAATGGTCTCGAAAAGAAAAGCCTGAACAATGGGCATCTGCCATGCATCAACTCGGTGCTACTTTCCATACGTACGGTAGGCTTCTGAAAAATAATCGCACTTTTCAACAGTCTGTTGTCGTCTATAAAAATGCCCTCGCAGTACTCGATGCTGATAATTACGCATTCGAGTTAGCCGCTACACACAATAATTGTGGTGCGGTTCTACATAATTTGGCTGAAGCCGAGGAAAGCTCAGATCGCTTGGAAGAGGCAATAAGATCTTATGAAACGGCATTGACAGTATGCATGGAACAGCAACTCCCCATTCATCTAGCAGTACTATGCAGGGTAAACAAGTCTACCGCACGATGCTTGCTGGCTGAGGTTACAGAAGATGCTTCGGTTGCCGAAGAAGTAGCCGATGAGTTTGAATTGATTATCGAATGTTTTCCGCATGCCCTTCAACCACTCTGTTTAAAGCATTGCGAGGAGCAAATGAATAAGGCAAAGTCGTTAGTGCTGGTGATTAGTTCTCGAGCGAATAGCGCTTAATTATAAATAGCCGCGGATGACACAACATTATTATTTTGCTAGTAACACAACGAAGGGTATTGAAGTTTAATGTCTGAGGAAATACAGAGGGCAAAGCGAGACCCCAATAACCCATGTCTGTTTTGTAGAGACCCAAAAGGGGTTTCCCGGAGCAACGAACTGGCGTATAGCGCGCGCGATTCATACGCGGTGAGCCCGGGTCATACGGTGGTCATCCCGCGTCGCCATGTTGCCAGCTTTTTTGAGCTGACACCAGAAGAGATCAACGCCTGCATGGCGCTGATAAACGAGGAGCGAAAGTTGTTGGACGAAGAGTTTAAACCAGACGGCTACAACATCGGCGTTAACATAGGGGCGGCGGCTGGGCAAAGTATCTTCCATGTGCATATTCACATCATTCCCCGTTATAAGGGTGATGTTGAAAATCCCCAGGGCGGTGTGCGGCATGTAATTCCCAGGAATGGACATTACAAGCGATAGAGAGTATAATTTCGTCAGTTCAGTGGGGGGGGTGCTGACGTACCTGTTTAAATTCCTCCCGTTTCAACCATTAACCATTAAGGAGTTATGACTATGAGCGAAGCACCTAAAACCAGGCCCAAGGTTCCCGATGGCAAGAGTCGTTTTCTGACAACCCGTCAAAAGCCGGCAAATGAAAAGGGCTATATCGGCTATGACACCATCTGGGAACCTTTCCAGAAAGAAGTGCCCTACAGCACCCCTAAGAAGCCCTAAAGCAGTCGTCCGCGCGGTATCTGAATGGGCGCGCGGCTACTAAATTCAGATTTATTTTGTGATACGCACGCTTTTTATAGCGTGCTTTTTTTGAAATACGAAAAATGGTTCATCGTATTAAATGCGCTCAGAAAGCTGGTATTCCACATTTATAAAAGCACCAATTTCCGCCAGGAAGCGGATCGTCCTTGCACCGAAACCCACATCGGGGACGGTCTCATTTTTATCAACAGACAATACCAGTATCACCCCAATTCTTGGTGATAGGTTGTGACTTTTTATGACTTGCAGGATCTTATCCTTGATCGGTTCTAGTTGCTTAGTGATGACGTCTGTCATTTTATATACGTCAAAATCATCAGTGTGCATCTTCGTCGATAACTCCCATGAACTGATCACGGGTTTGTCCAGACCGCTGTTTGCACCGGCGGCATTAACAGCAGTAGGTTTTATGCCAAGCAGACGAGTGATGTCATCGGGATTGAAATGATAACCACTCAGTGCGAAGTAGGCCCGGCCTTCATTCGATGCCAAGATTTTATCCTCAATTATAAAGTTAATTTGAAGGGCAATTATAGCGTATAGCACATAACTCGGGTCACGCATAACCCGCGCCGCGTCCGCACCACGGTCACGCTGCATTGCGCCTCAGCCACCACCCTGGACGAAACACTTCCCAGTATCCGCCTTATGACAGACCTGCCACGAGCGCCCATGATGATCTGGTCAATATGGTTTGCATTGGCATACTCAAGCAGCGCTGCCGCCGGATTGCCCGCCTGCAAAACGTGAAAGCGCAGCTTTTCCAGCGGTAACCCCAGCGGTTTGGCCCAGTGGCGCAACTCCATTAATCGCTGGATATGAAGACTATTGGCGAATTCACGCCCTTGATCCTCTTCGGTCAGGATGGAGGGTTCTTCGACCGTCACGCAAATAATGCGGCAATCCTGGTCGGCAATGATTGCGCGGCTGACCGCATCACGCAGCGCTTGGAACAACGCTTCGTCCGCGTGAGTCGTATCCAGCGCGACCAGAATATGGGGCGTGGCGGCAACATGCGCTGACGGGGGCGGGCAGGGTTCGGGCTCGAACCGCATCGAGTCCAGCCAGCGTCTGGCTGTAGTGGAAAAACTTGCAGTTTTCAGGCGTGTGCCGCGTTCGCTGAGCGTAACCTGATCGGCATGAACCAGATCATGCGCCACCTGCGCGGCAGTGGCGTAACGCTGCTGCGCCTTCACTTCCAGGCAGTGCAGACAGATTTCCTGTAACCACTGCGGCGTTTCCGGCACGATACTTCTGGGTGGCACCGGATCAACGTACAGCCGCTTGCGAAAACCCGAGTGCGTGGCAGGTTCGCCAAATGGCAGCTTGCCGGTAATCAGTTGGTAAATAATTACACCGAGTGCAAAAATATCGCTGCGCGGGTCGCCGCGGACACCCATCACCTGCTCCGGCGAAATATAGGCGGAGCTACCGACCGGCATATGAAATTCTTCTTCTACCAGGTCCGGCAAGCGGCCATGGCGAGACAAGCCAAAGTCTATCAATACCGCTTCCCCTGTCGGTCGAAATAAAACATTCTCCGGCTTGAGATCCAGATGCACCACGTCCTGCCGGTGCAGGTCATGGATCGCCATTGCCACTGCGGCAGCCAGACGCGCTGTTTCGGTGGCCGGCAATGGCGCGCGTGCCGCATATTGATACAGCGATGGCCCTTCGACATATTCCATCACGATATAAGGATCGGCCTCGATATCCCCCTTGCCGATGAATCTGGGCACATGCGCACCGGACAGGGTTGCGAGTATTATTTGCTCCATTTCGAAACCGATGTAGCATGCCGGGTGATCGCCAAAACCGATCTTTGGAATTTTCATGATCAGCGGCAATTCGATTCCCGGTTTTGAAACCCGGTAAATCAGCGCCATCCCACCCTCGTGGATTTTCTCGATAACCCGATAGCCGTCAATTTCGCTTTCCGCTTTCAATGGCTCAATCATTTTCCGTGTTCCAGACGATGCGCAAGACGCTCTGGCAGCCCTGCAGCAAGAATTTTCCTGGCAGCCGTGAGGTAGTCGTAGGGTATCCGGAAAAAGGTGAGCGCGCTTTTACCGTAGTCCATCATGACATAGGATGCGGCATTGTTGCCGTCACGCGGTTGCCCTGCCGAGCCCACGATGGCTAGCCACTGCCGTTTAAACCCCACAGGGATCGGCGTTCCTGGCGCCGGATGGTAAGCGCGCGCCATGTTCTGCCCCGCTGCGCGGTAATAGAGCAGCGGCTGGTGAACGTGGCCCACGAAAGTGTAAGTCGTTTCTGTAGCCGCCATGCTGCGCGCCGCCGGTTTGCCGCCGGTCACATAGCGCCAACGAGCCGGATCGTCCGCGCTGGCATGGACATACAGCGTATTGTCATGCCGCACCGACAACGGCAGGGATTGCAGAAAAGAGCGCTGATCCGGACGCAGTTGCAAGCGCGTCCAATAGATGGCGTCGCGTGCGACAAAATTCATCTCCTCGCACATGCCGGAAATCGCCGCCTGGTCGTGATTGCCAAGCAATACCACTGCTCCGCGTGAAGCATGCTCCTGAATGATGTCAAGACAGGCAACCGGGTCTGCGCCGTAACCTACCAGATCACCGAGAAAAACATATTGTTCTGCACCCTGAGACCGGGCATGCGACAGACAGGCCTTCAATGCCTCGAGGTTGCTATGGATATCGGAGAGTATGGCGACTTTCATTCTTTGCCTGAACCACTAGTAACCCATTAATTACGAAGCATTCGCACGTCCCAGTTCCGACCAGTAAATAGCGAACACAAACAAAAACACCACAAACTCCAACACCGTCGTCCAGATAATCAAGCGGCTGATGCGTCTATGGCGTGGCGTCATACCCAGCCAGACTGAATTCTGCAGCCAACTGTAAAAGGGCAGCCACCCCCAACGCGAGCGGCGCTTGAAATAGCTGTGGATAGCCGCACCCCAGGGCAGCAGAGAGTTGTCCACCTCGTTCAATCGCATCTCCCTCTCAGCGCTGCTGAGCTCGTCCGGATACCGTTCCTTCACTACCAGTTTGCTTGATGCCAAACCAACAGGCTGCACGGTAAAAATAGTGGCTTTCTTCAGGCCGCTGTCATAAATGAGCGTGAACGACACGTCCGGCTGCACATCACTCACACTAATCGTCACGCTCTGCGTCAGGCCATTCATCTCATTCATGCAATTAACGCGGATTTGTTTGCCGGCAAAAATTTTGCCCGGCGACTCCTCTTGCCAGGATTTGATTTCAAGGTGAGGATTGAGCCTGAATAGCCGTTCTGTGTGCTGAATAAATGCATAGAGTTCGCCCGTCGACAGCGGCAAATCGACACTGATCAAGGCAAAATCTTCTCCAGTTGGGTCGGTTTTTTCACCCATCATGAAACAGCTCGTGCAGCCATCAGCAGCGGCACCAGCAAACCGCGCGCCAGTTTTTCCATATCCATGCGCGAACGCAGGCCTGTTTCACCCTTGGGGCGGGGCGGGCCGATCACGACCATAGTCACAACTTCCTGTGCCGCTATTTTCAGCAGAACGTCTGCCGGGTCACCCAGAAGCATCACAGCCGTGTAGTCGATACCGCGTTCGATGCAGCGCTCTTCCACTGCGCGCAGCACTTTCTTGGCGTCCGCCTCTAGCATGTTTTCCACATAGTCGCCGAAGTCATCCCGTGTGGAAGCGCTCAACAGCCAGTCATCCCCCTGCATGCCTTTCCATAAATCGGGCACCACCAGCAGATGTACGATTCTGGTCTGGCCAGGTGTTGCAATCTCCAGCGCCAATGTCTCCGCCAGCGCGGCCCCGCTTGTGCCGTGATGGGCCAGTAATAATGTTTTTATATTCTGCATCCTGAAATACCAAAAAAAAAAGCGCGGGAACCCTGCTCTCGCAGGGCACCCGCGCTTGATTAAATGACCTTAAACCATCAGCATAACGCCGAAAGCAATGGCGAATGCAAAGATCATTGAGATCATGTCTTCACGCCGGTCACTTACAAAAATGGACAGGCTGGTACCGCGTTCAAATTTTTGATCTGACATAACAATCTCCTTTAAATAAACTCTTTAACAAATAACATCACCACAATCAGGGAACCGACAGCTTTTATCGTACCTACTACGCCGCCGATGATTAATGGCGAACCACCCGCCTGCTTAAGCGCTTTGCCGGTAATCTGCATGCCCAGACCGACCAGACCAAAACCGAACAACCATACCAGCCAGTCGCGGTAAGCCTTGATGGCTGGGGAGTCGAATTCTGCTGCCTTTTTGGCGTTGTCAATCCCACCTATTGCACCGGGATCCAGCCCCTCCATCTTGCTCACAGCAAACAGAATATAACTCTGCTCGCGCGTCATCATTTTCTTGTTGGCAATCAACTCACCGAAGGCCTTGTAGACTTCTTCCGTAGTGACCTTGTGATCCTTAATCACCACAGCCTTGTCCAGCAGAAACTTGCTCAGTACTGGCGCATCTGCCGCCCCGCGCAGACGCGTCAGCTCGCCATCCAAGGCTCTCAATGCCTTGCCACTGAGCAGTTTGTCTTCCTTGACTTGCGCGCTGCTGAAGTATTTGCCCTGATAGTGGTCGGCTGGTGCAAAGACACCCATGGTGCTCATCGCGAACATGCCAATAAAACCGAGCACGAATAACGGGAATTTGGCGATAACGACCTGGGTCAGGTTCATTTTTTCCGCACCCGCTTCATGTTTCATATACCAGGAAGCCAGCCACAAGACGATGATAGGCAGAAACAGCACGCGGGTGATGTTGAAAATCTCCGCCACCTTGAGGGTTTCAATGCCATTCGGATCGAACGCCAAAGCCGCGCCCGCCACCTGTGCGGAGTTCAAAATACCGGTTCCAGCCCATGCGCCAAACTGTACCGGACCCATCGCGAGGAGCTGCCCTACAGTAGGGAACAGGAACATGCAGCCGACGCCCCAGATCAGGATGGTGCCGATGGTGTAGGCGATTTCCTCAGCCTTGGCTTTTACTACCGGAGCAGCCGCAACCGCGGCAGATACGCCGCACACGCCCATGCCTGCCGACAGCACACCCGTCATCGAATTGGGTAATTTCATGCGCTTGCCCATAAACAGCACAAGACCAACGGAGCCCAGCACGAAGATGCCGATCAAGATCACAGACAGCCCGCCCAATTGCGCCAGTTCTTTTGCGCTGTACAAGGTACCCAGCAAAATCACGCCGGTCTTGAGACCTAAACGCGCGGTGCGCACGCCATTGCTGGCCCATCCGGGAATCTTGAACACGTTGACTACAACCATGCCGGCCACTATCCCCAGCACTACATGGTTCAGGTTGAATATCTTGGCAAAGTCCCACGACAGAATGCCTGCGCTCTTAACCGCACTGCCCCAGTTGCCAGCAATCGGATCAAGAACCCATCGCACAACAACTACTATCAACAGGATAAAGGCGATTCCCGGAACTGTCGAAACAAAGTAGTCGAGATCGCCCTGCTTGGGCTTCCACAGCAGGGTGAACAGACCTATCAGAAGAAATACGCCGCCAAAAATATTCACTATTTTGGCCTGCTCGGCCTTTGCCTTGTCGAATCTCGAGGGCGGCATTTTCTTTATCTCCGGTGCTGGCTTGCCTTCGGCGGCTGCGATTTCTTTAGCCGCACGCGCCTCGAACTCATGCTTCGTTTGGACGGCCATGTGGTTGCTGTAGGCACTTTTTTGCAGATAAGACTGCACGCCGTCCAAGGCGCCGCTTGTATTTAAGCCGCCCCAGAGCAGCATGAGTATGCCGATGATGAGCAAGGCGGGTGATTTTATGGTGTAGATCATTTATTTAGTCTCCTGTTGGTGTATTTGAGCTTCCGCAATCAATTAAACAAGCACGGCCCAAAC
>JBCKMZ010000037.1:0-20439 GCA_038902975.1 Polaromonas sp. | reverse complement strand
CCCTGAAATTCAATAGAAAGACTGCAGGAGCAAAAATCTGGTGCAGTTTATTATCGAAGAGCAACGACATATTCCGGGTACCAGCGGTGATTTTACCGGGCTGCTCAGCGATGTCATCACGGCCTGCAAGGTGATCGCCGATGCCGTGCACAAAGGGGCGCTGACATGAGTTCGTCGCCACAGAAATTAATCGAAGGTTTTCTGTGCTTCCGCGAGCAGCACTTCGTGCGCGATGACGGCCTGTTCCAGCAGTTGGTGGCGCAGGGACAAAATCCTAAAATCCTGGTGGTGGCCTGTTGCGATTCGCGCGTCGATCCGGCCCTGGTGCTGGATTGCGCGCCGGGTGATTTGTTTGTGATACGCAATGTGGCCAATCTCGTCCCTCCTGCCGAGGGGCGCATCGGCCATCACGGCACCAGTGCGGCGCTGGAGTTTGGCGTATGCAATTTGGGCGTGCAGCACATCATCGTGATGGGACATGCACACTGCGGCGGCATACGCAGATTGGTGGAAACCGGGGGACTTAATAGTCCCGATTCATTTATAGACGACTGGATACATCTGCTTGAAAGTGCGCGCGCTGGTGTGGCGCAGGACATGCCTGATGCGCCGCTGGATGAGCGGGCGCGGGCGTGTGAGCAGCGCGCCCTTCTGGTTTCCCTGCAAAACCTGATGACCTTCCCGTGGGTGCGCGAGCGTGTCGAACGTGGCGCGCTCTCCCTGCATGGCTGGTATTTCGATATCGAACACGGGCAGTTGCTGCGCTACAACGCCAGCACTAACGCGTTTGAGTCGCTTTAACTGAATCATGAAACGCTTCTTTCCCTTTCTCCGGTGGTGGCCCTATGGTAGCCAGGTATTTCGCGCGGACTTGCTGGCTGGCCTGACCGTCGCCTTGGTGCTGATTCCCCAGTCCATGGCCTATGCGCAGCTTGCGGGCCTGCCCGCGTACTACGGCTTGTATGCGGCTTTTTTACCAGTCGCTGTTGCAGCTCTTTGGGGTAGCTCCAACCAGTTGGGGTCGGGGCCGGTGGCGGTGGTTTCTTTGCTGACCGCTTCAACGCTGGCAAGCATCGCACAACCCGGATCGGACGCTTACATCTCATTGGCCATCGCATTGGCACTGGCCGTTGGCATCATTCAGCTAACGCTGGGCTTGCTGAAGTTGGGCGTGATTGTCAATTTCCTGTCCCACCCTGTGATCGTCGGCTTCACGAATGCAGCGGCCCTGATCATCGCGATGTCCCAGGTCAGCAAGTTGCTCGGCGTAACCATGCCCAAGAGCGAGTATTTTTTACGTGACTTTGGTGCCGTTCTTGCTCAGTGGGGGGATACGCACGGGCCCACGTTGGCACTGGGCTTGCTCGCAGTTGGAATAATGTGGAGCTTGAAGAAGTGGGCACCCAAGTTGCCGGGCATCTTGATCGCCGTGGTGATTACCACGCTGCTGTCATGGGGTACAAAATTTGAAAACAACGTGGATGGCACTC
Source organism: Polaromonas sp. (assembly GCA_038902975.1). Taxonomy (GTDB): domain Bacteria; phylum Pseudomonadota; class Gammaproteobacteria; order Burkholderiales; family Burkholderiaceae_C; genus Polaromonas. The sequence continues at coordinate 18,949 of JBCKMZ010000037.1, read as the reverse complement.
TGGCGCAAATCAAGGATCCTGAACTCAAGGTGCTGGTCGAGCAAGTTGACCAGCTGGCCGCGCGCCTGGATGAGTCGGGCCGACAGCAATCCAAGCTGATCCAACAAGCTAGGATGCTCCTCAAGAGTGATGGGCCAGGCAACGTGGCCACCATCCGGGCCCAGAGTGATCTGGCCATACTGATTGCTCAGATCAAGGCACAAAACGCGCAAGTGGAGCAACTCCGTGGAAATTTGCGCCATCTTCGCGTGGTGCGTGAAGTGGATGTCTTGGGGACCACGATAGCGCTGTATGCCAAGGGCCACGCACCGCCGGGCGCACAGCTGGCTGATGCCAGCTACCACGTGCGAGGTGTTGCCAACGGGATGTTCCGCTTGCAAGGCGGTGGTGAAGTGGTGGGGAAAATACCCCAGGGGCTACCCGACATCAAGATTCCAGATGTCACCTGGAGCAGCCTTACTTCCCTTCTATCTGCGGCCTTCGTCATTTCGTTGGTCGGTTTCATGGAGGCCATCTCCATTGCCAAAGCCATTGCTGCCAAGACGCGTCAGCGTATCGACCCCAATCAGGAACTGATCGGGCAAGGACTGGCCAATATTGTCGGCAGCTTCAACCAATCCTTTCCCGTCTCCGGGTCATTTTCCAGAACGGCGGTTAACAACAACGCTGGCGCGAAAACCGGCATGTCGTCCGTCTTCACTGCAGTCATAGTGCTGGTGACTTTGTTGTACTTGACCCCACTCCTGTACCACCTGCCTCAAGCCGTGCTGGGGGGAATCATCATCATGGCTGTGATCGGACTCATCAACGTTCAGGCCATAAAGCATGCTTGGCAAGCCAGTCGACATGACGGCGTCGCCGCCGTAGTGGCATTTGGCGCGACCTTGGCATTTGCGCCACATCTGGATACCGGAATCATGGTGGGCACGGTGTTGTCATTGGGCTTGTACCTCTATCGCACTATGACTCCGCGAGTCGCAATTTTGGGCCGCCACCACGACGGCGCGTTGCGCGACACCCTGGTTCACGCAAACTTACCCACCAGCAAACATATCGTTGCCATTCGATTTGACGGATCGCTGTACTTTGCCAACGTGAGCTACTTTGAGGATGCGGTGCTGGAAGCCGTTGCCAATCATCCGCACGCCAAGGTCGTCCTGGTTGTGGGCAATGGCATTAATCAGCTCGATGCCTCGGGTGAAGAGGTCATTCACCACCTATTGGATCGACTGAAAGACGCTGGCGTTTCATTGGTTTTTAGCGGCCTGAAGAAGCAAGTGCTGGATGTCATGCGGGCTACGGGTTTGCTGGACGCCATTGGCTCCACAAACCTGTTTGCGACCGCGGATCTGGCCATTGCGAACATCTATCAGCGATTGGGGGTCTCCACGGTAAACGATCCTTTCGTCGTTGGGACAGCGCCATAGCAGCGCCGACATCGCGCCTCGTCGATACTTCGCTCCATCAATGTCCTACTCAACATACCGCTCGTTGGTTACCGCTGTTCAAGGCTACTCTGTAGGCATTCTCAGGGCAGATCTGACTGCTGGCCTGATCGTGGCGGTGATCTCGATTCCCTTGGGACTTGCCTTTGCCATTGCCTCTGGCGCGGCACCCATCCAGGGCCTGCTGACTTCAGTCGTGGCGGGTGCGTTGGTCGCCGTATTTGGAGGTTCCAGATTTCAAATTGCAGGCGCTGCTGCCGCCTTGATTCCGGTGTTGGCCGCTATCTCGTTAAAAGCCACGCACGGCTTTCAGGACGTGATGATTGCCGGCATGATGGCAGGCGCGCTGCTTATGATCATGGGCTGGCTGCGTTTTGGCAAGTTGATCGAATACATACCCTATCCGGTCGTGCTGGGCTTTACCTCAGGCATTGCCATCAGCATTGTCGCCACGCAACTCAACAATCTACTTGGTTTGGTACAACGCACACCAGCCGGTGACCACATCGTCGGCAGCACCGGCCTCATACAGTGCCTGCCCTCGCATGAGTTTTTTCACGAGAACCTGGTGGAAACGCTGCGCAATCTCGGCGCCATCAACAACTGGTCGGTACTGTTGGCTTGCATCACCCTCGCGGCCATTCTCTTTGGTCCCAGGCTACCCTACCTCAAGCGCGTGCCTGGAGCGCTCATCGGGTTGGTGGTTGGAACAACCGTGGCCACGCTGCTCGGGTTTCCAGTCGAAACGATTTCAAGCCTGTTTGGCGCGGTACCCTCAACCCTGCCGTCGCTAAGCTTGCCCGATGTCGGCTTTTCGCGCTTGCTCGAATTGGTTCGACCGGCATTCACCATCGCGGTCTTGATCGGCGTTGAGTCGCTGTTGTCGGCTGTGGTAGCTGACAACATGAGCGGCGACCGGCATGATTCCAACCGTGAACTTCTCGCCCAAGGTGCGGCCAACCTGCTGTCTCCCCTATTTGGCGGCATGCCCGCCGCCGGAGTCATTGCCCGCACCGGCACCAACGTCCTTAGCGGCGCGCGTACCCGCATGGCAGGACTCTCGCACGCCATTTTTATACTTCTCATCATTCTGCTGGCCGCACCGTTGGCCAGCCAGGTTCCCATGGCCGTGCTGGCTGCCATTTTGGTGGTCGTTGCCAGTCGCCTGGGCGAATTCACACACGCCAGACATCTCCTGCAACACGCGCCTCGGGCGGATCGCGCGGTCTATCTGGCTACGGCTCTACTCACTGTTTTCATCGACCTGACCGTGGCCATTGAAGTCGGCATGGTGCTGGCATCGTTTCTTTTCATCAAGCACATGAGTGAGAACATTCCGGAAGAAATCGACCTCGCAGGCAACACCAGCTACGCCGGGTTAACCAAACAAGGGGTGTGTCCGCAAGTGCTTTTTCACGAGGCCCACGGCCCCTTGTTTTTTGGGGTTGCGAAGGCCTTTGAGCGAAAAATACGGGGTTCGATGACTGATCAAAAACCTGCCGTGTGCGTGCTGAGCATGATGAAGGTCTCCATGATGGACACGACCGGGCAGCGTGCGTTGGAAGGGGTCTTGCATCAAGCCCAGCGCGATGGCCAACACGTCATCTTCACCCACGCCAATGCCCAAGTGGCCAGTATGCTTGGAGACCTACAGGCCGACGGCCTGTTGGCAGCGGACGCCATCGTGACCGACACCGCGCAGGCCATCCGAAGTGCCATGCGCCACATGGATCCTGATGTGTGCGCCAATTGCACCAGCCGGATTTTCGGTGAATGCGCGCGACAGCCGAACAACATTGGGGCGGATCTCAGCGTTTCGAACGCGATCCCTGGTACTGAAGGCCATCTGCCGTCCGAACTCGCTGAGCGCCATGGCCGCATCTACGGTGCCGCTATCGAGGCGGCCCGCGCCAAGGGATGGAACCCCGAGCTGGGTGACGACGATTGAGCAGCCTCAGCCCGGCAGCAGCATGAAGCGGCCGTACTTCTCGGCCAGCCGGCTTTCCCCTCGCTCCAGCACGAAATAGCGAAACGCTTCGGCTGCCGGTGAGAGCAGCTTCGACAAGGTGTGCACCACGTTCCAGGCGCGCACGATGGGCGTGCCTGGAACGTCCAGCACGGCAATCAGCTTGTGCTCAAGCTCCAGGCCGATGGTGTGCAGCGAGAGGAAACTTAGGCCCATGCCGGCCATCACGGCCTGCTTGATGGTCTCGTTACTGGCCAGCTCCATGACCACGCGCGGCTCCATGCGCAAGTGCTCGAAAAACTTTTCCATCGACGCGCGCGTGCCCGATCCGCGTTCGCGCACAATAAAACCGTAGGGCCGCATGACCTCGGCGGTGGGATGCCCGATTTTGAGCAGCGGGTGATCGGTGGGTGCCACAAATACATGGGGGTGGGCGGCAAAGGGTTCGGCCCGGGTGGCCAGCTCGGTCGGGGGGCGTCCCATGATCGCAATGTCCACCTCGTTGCCGTGCAGCATCTTGACGAGCTGTTCGCGGTTACCCGCCGCCAGCTTGATCTCGATGCCTTCGTGCTCGCGCTGGAATTCCGCCAGCAGCCGGGGCAGGAAGTACTTGGCGGTGCTGACCATGCCGATGGTCAGCGTGCCGACTTCCAGCCGCTGCAGCCGGGCGGCGGCATCCTCGGCGTCCTTGAGCGTGGCGAGCATTTTGCGGGCATAGACCAGCATGTACTCGCCCGCCATGGTCAGCGTCACCTGCCGGCCACTGCGATCGAACAGGGGCAGACCGACATGCCTCTCCAGCTCTTTGATCTGCATGGTCACGGCCGGCGGGGTCAGGTGCAGCGCCTCGGCCGCGCGGGCGAAGCTCAGGTGCCGGGCGACCTCGGTAAAAACCCTTAGTTGTCGAAAAGTGGCGTTTTTCATTAAGTGGTAGCTTAATTCAAAATCAATAAATTGTGAATTTACCTTATTCAAGTCACTGCTTATAGTTCATACTTGTCGTTGCCCAAGCGATATTTCTGGAACATGGATTGGTATGCTTCACGCCCTTATTTTTGATGTCGATGGCACCTTGGCTGATACCGAGCGTGCGCACCGTGCTGCGTTCAATCACGCCTTTGCCGAGGTGGCTATGGGCTGGCATTGGGACGAGGCACTGTACACCCGGCTGCTCGAGGTTTCTGGCGGCAAGGAGCGTATCCTGCACTACTGGCGGCAGGTTCAGCCGGACCTCAAGGACATTGACGGCGCGGGTGTGCAGGACACGGTAGCGCGCATGCACGAGCTCAAGACCGCCGCCTATGAGCGCGCGGTGCAGGAAGGTGCCGTGCAGCTGCGGCCCGGCGTGCTGCGGTTGATTGAGTTGGCCCACCAGGAAGGGCTGCGGCTGGCCATTGCCACGACCACTTCGCCGGTCAACATCGTGGCGCTGCTGCGCTCGGCCATTGGCCCGGACTGGAGGCAGTACTTCGTGGTCATCGAGGACGCCTCCACCGCGCCCCAGAAAAAGCCCCATCCGCAGGTGTACCTGCAAACCCTGAAGCGGCTGCAGCTGCCGGCTGCCGAATGCCTGGCCTTTGAAGATTCGGCCAACGGCTTGAATGCGGCCATCGGAGCGGGACTGGCGACCGTGATCACGCCCAACAGCTTCACGGCCCACCATGATTTCACTGCTGCGCTGCGCATCCTGCCCGATCTGCTGGGCACCACGGTGGCCGATTTGCGCGCCTGGCATGCCGAGGCACCAGTGCATCTTTCCCAGTCCAAGAGATTGTCATGACCCAAACCCTTCGCATTGCTCCCTCCATCCTGTCAGCCGACTTTGCCCGCCTGGGCGAAGAGGTACGCGCCATAGAGGCGGCCGGCGCCGACCTGGTGCATTTCGACGTGATGGACAACCACTACGTGCCCAACCTGACCATCGGCCCGCTGGTGTGCGAGGCGATTCGCCCGCACGTACAGATTCCTATCGACGTGCACCTGATGGTCGAGCCGGTGGACTCGCTGATTCCGCTGTTTGCCAAGGCTGGCGCCAACATCATCACTTTCCATCCCGAGGCTTCCAAACACGTGGACCGCACGCTGGCGATGATTCGCGACCTCGGTTGCAAGGCCGGGCTGGTGCTCAACCCCGCCAGCTCGCTGCATTGGCTCGACGAGGTGATGGACAAGCTTGACATCATCTTACTCATGAGTGTGAACCCCGGCTTTGGCGGGCAGAAGTTCATTCCCGGCACGCTGGCCAAATTGCGTACTGTGCGGCAAAAAATTGACGCGCACACCGCTGCCGGGGGGCAGCCGATCTGGCTGGAAGTTGATGGCGGCGTGAAGACCGACAACATTCAACAAATTGTGCGCGCCGGGGCCGACACCTGCGTGGCGGGCAGCGCCGTGTTTGGTGCGCCGGACGCCGATGGTGGCTATGTGGGTGTGATGCGTGAATTGCGTCGCCAGGCCGCCGGGCACTGAGCCTCACTGAATTTTTCACTTTCAGAAGAATCCCCCATGCTATTGACTCAACGCTCCACCTTGACGCAATTCCTGATTGAAGAGCGCCGTCGCTTCCCCAGCGCTGGCGGCGACTTCAACGCCCTGATTCTGGACGTGGCCATCGCCTGCAAAGCCATTGCCCGCGCAGTTGCCTTTGGCGAGTTGGGCGGCACCATGGGCAACCACGCTGCCGAGGCAGGTGGCTCGGTCAACGTTCAAGGCGAAACCCAGAAAAAACTTAATCTGCTGAGCAATAACGTTTTCATACAGCGCAGCGAGTGGTCGGGTCATCTGGCGGGCATGGCATCGGAAGAGATGGACCTGCCGTATCAGATACCGGGGCAGTACCCGCGTGGCAAATACCTCATTGTGTTTGACCCGCTGGATGGCTCCAGCAACATCGACGTGAATGTCTCGGTGGGCAGCATCTTCTCGATTCTGCGCGCACCGCAGGAGGTGATTGTTAGCGGCCGCGATGTGGTGGACGCCGACTTCTTTCAGCCCGGCGCCAAGCAGCTGGCTGCCGGCTACGCCCTGTATGGCCCCACTACCATGATGGTGCTGACGGTGGGTAATGGCGTGAACGGTTTCACACTGGACCCCAATCTGGGCGAGTTCATGCTGACGCACCCGATGATGCAGATTCCGCAAGATACCCAGGAGTTCGCCATCAACGCCTCCAACGCCCGGTTTTGGGAGGCGCCGGTCAAGCGCTATGTAGATGAGTGTCTGGCCGGCAAAACCGGACCGCGGGCCAAGGACTTCAATATGCGCTGGATTGCCAGCATGGTGGCCGAGGCGCACCGCATTCTGATGCGTGGCGGCGTGTTTTTGTACCCGCGCGACACCAAAGACCCGTCCAAACCCGGCCGCCTGTGCCTGCTGTACGAGGCCAACCCGATTGGCTTGATCATGGAGCAGGCCGGGGGCCGCGCCAGCACCGGCCGCCAGCCCATGCTGAGTGTGCAGCCCACCTCGCTGCACCAGCGCATCGGCCTGGTGTTTGGCTCCAGGAACGAGGTCGAACGCATTGAGCGCTACCACGCCGAGCCGGTCAAGGTGGAGTTGAGCAATCCGCTGTTTGCCGAGCGCAGCCTGTTTCGAAACTAATAGGCTTGTGGGACAGACCAAAGGGTTATTGGTGTCTGACCCCAATAACCCTTTGCTCTGTCCCCAACCGATTAAGCTATTTCAACTTAGGAGACACCACCATGTCTGAACGACACCCCATCATTGCCATCACCGGCTCCAGCGGTGCGGGCACCACCTCGGTCACACGCACGTTCGAGAACATCTTCCGCCGCGAGAACATCAATGCCGCCGTGATTGAAGGCGACAGCTTTCACCGCTTCGACCGCAAGGACATGAAAGCCAAGGCCGCCCAGGCCGAGGCCGCCGGCAACAACAACTTCAGCCACTTTGGGCCGGAGAACAACCTGTTTGCCGAACTGGCGCAACTGTTTCATGACTATGCCGTCACCGGCACCGGCAAACGCCGCAAGTACCTGCACGACACCGAAGAGGCCGCGCCCTACAAGCAGCAGCCCGGCACCTTCACCCCCTGGGAGGACGTGCCGGCCAACACCGACCTGCTGTTTTACGAGGGCCTGCACGGCGCCGTGGTCACGCCTGAGGTCAACATCGCGCAGCACCCGGACCTGCTGATCGGCGTGGTGCCGGTCATCAACCTGGAGTGGATCCAGAAACTCTACCGCGACAAGTCCAAACGCGGCTACAGCACCGAGGCGGTGACCGACACCATTTTGCGTCGCATGCCCGACTATGTGAACTACATCTGTCCGCAGTTCATGCACACGCACGTGAACTTCCAGCGCGTGCCGTTGGTCGACACCTCCAATCCCTTTATCGCCCGCGACATTCCCTCGCCGGACGAGAGCATGGTGGTGATCCGCTTTGCCAACCCCAAAGGCATCGACTTCCAGTACCTGCGCAGCATGATCAATGACTCGTTGATGTCCCGCTCCAACACCATCGTCGTACCCGGCGGCAAGATGGAGCTCGCCATGCAACTGATCTTCACACCCTTCATCTGGCGCATGATGGATCGCAAGAAAAAGGCTGCGTGATACTTTGTGGGACAGACCGCAGTTACACGCAGTGAACCAGCTCTGTCCTCAACTAATCAAAACTTGCGGGATAGACCAAGAGTTACACGCAGTGAACTTTGCTCTGTCCCCAACTGATCAAAACTATGAATATTCCTACCCCTGAATTCGCCCGGCAGATGGCCAACGCCATCCGCATGCTCGCCGTCGATGCGGTTGAAAAAGCCAAGTCCGGCCACCCCGGCGCGCCCATGGGCATGGCCGACATTGCCGAGGTACTGTGGAACCGGCACCTACAGCACAACCCGACCAATCCGCATTGGCCGGACCGCGACCGCTTTGTGCTCAGCAATGGCCACGGCTCGATGCTGATCTATGCCTTGCTGCACCTCACCGGCTACGACCTGCCGATGGCGGAGCTTCAGCGCTTCCGCCAGTTGCACAGCAAGACCGCCGGCCACCCGGAAGTCGGCATCACCCCGGGTGTGGAAACCACCACCGGCCCGCTGGGCCAAGGCCTGGCCAATGCGGTCGGCATGGCACTGGCCGAGAAGCTGCTGGCCGACGAGTTCAACCGCACCGGGCACCAGATCGTCGACCACTTCACCTATGTCTTCATGGGTGACGGCTGCCTGATGGAGGGCATCAGCCACGAGGTCTGCTCACTGGCGGGTACGCTGCGCCTCTCGAAGTTGGTGGCGTTTTACGACGACAACGGCATCTCGATTGATGGTCATGTCGAAGCCTGGTTCACCGACGACACACCGAAGCGCTTCGAGGCGTATGGCTGGCATGTGATTCCTGCCGTGGACGGGCACAACCCGGCGTCCATCGATGCTGCTGTGTGCGCCGCCCAAGCGCAGGCTGGCCGGCCCGACGGCAAGCCCACGCTGATCTGCTGCCAGACCGTGATCGGATTTGGCTCGCCCAACAAGGCCGGCACGCACGACGTGCACGGCGCCGCCCTGGGCATGGTCGAGGTCGTGGCCACCCGCGAGGCGCTGGGCTGGACGGCTGCGCCCTTTGATGTGCCAGCGGACATTGCGGGCGCCTGGAACGCGGTGGCCCGCGGTGTGGCGGCTGAAAAAGCCTGGCGCCTGCGCTTTGAGGTCTACCGCACGCTGTACCCGGCCCAAGCCGCCGAGTTTGAGCGCCGCATGGCGGGCGATCTGCTGCCCGCCTTTGCTGACCAATTGCCCGAGCTGTTGGCCAGCATCGCCGCCAAGCCGGACGCCATGGCCACCCGCAAGGCCAGCCAGAACGCGCTGGACGTACTGGCACCGCTGGTACCCGAGTTCTTCGGCGGCAGTGCCGACCTGACCGCCTCCAACCTGACCAACTTCAAGGGCTGCGTTAAGGCCGGGCGCGACCAGTGGGGCAACCACATGAGCTACGGCGTGCGCGAATTCGGCATGGCCGCCATGATGAACGGCATGGCGCTGCACGGCGGCTACATCCCGTATGGCGGCACCTTTTTGACCTTCAGCGACTACAGCCGCAATGCCATTCGCATGGCTGCGTTGATGAAGCTGCGCGTGATCCACGTGTTCACCCACGACAGCATTGGCCTAGGCGAAGATGGCCCGACGCACCAGAGCGTCGAGCACATCCCAAGCTTGCGCATCATTCCTGGACTGGACGTATGGCGCCCCGCCGACGGGCTGGAAACCGCTGTCGCCTGGGCCTGCGCGATCGAGCGCCGCGACGGACCCAGCGCGCTGTGCCTGTCGCGCCAGAACCTGCCACGCCTGAGCGATGTCGCCATGGCGCAAAGCATCCGGCGCGGCGGCTATGTGCTGTCGGACATGGCCGGCGCCCGCGCCGTGATCGTATCGACCGGCTCCGAGCTGGAGTTGGCCATGAAGGCGCAAGCCACATTGGCGGCTGAGGGTATTGCCACCCGGGTGGTGTCCATGCCTTGCACCAACGTGTTCGACCGGCAAACCGAGGCCTACCAAGAGCTGGTGCTGCCACTGGCGCTGGACGCAGTAGCGATTGAGGCAGCGCACCCGGACTTCTGGCGCAAATATGTCGGTCGCACCGGCGTGGTGGTGGGGATGACCACCTTTGGTGAATCGGCCCCGGCTAAAGACCTGTACGCGCATTTTGGTATCACGGCGGAACGCGTAGTGGAAGCCGTGCGCACGCTGGCATCACGATCATGAGTCGCTCCTTTGACCTGATCATGTTCGATCTGGATGGAACGCTGATTGAGACCGCCCCTGAAATCTGTGACGCGGTCAATGACACCCTGCGCCATTTTGAGTTGCCCGAGGTCACCCAGGAACAAGTGAATGACTGGATTGGCCACGGCACGCGCGAGCTGCTGATTCAGGCCCTGGCCTACAGCGGCAACACCAACGTGGCGGCAGTGCGCGCCAGCGGCAGCCTGGTGCTGCGGGCGGCCGAATTTGACAAGCATTACCAGCGCCGCTGTGGCACCCGCAGCCACCTGTACCCGCAGGTGCGCGAGACCCTGACGGCCTTGCGCGCCCAAGGCGTGAAGCTGGCGGTGGTGACCAACAAGGAAGGCCGCTACACTGCCACCGTGCTGGATGCCCACCAACTGATGCCGCTGCTCGACAGCGTGGTTAGCGGCGACACCTTACCCACGAAAAAGCCCAATCCGGCCGGCATTGCGCACTGCCTGACGCAGTTTGACGTGCCGCGCGAGCGGGCCCTGTTTGTCGGCGACTCCAGCATCGACGTGGCGACAGCGCGCAACGCAGGCGTCGCAGTGTGGGCGCTGCCTTATGGTTACAACATGGGGCAACCGATCGAGGACTGTGCGCCGGACCGGGTCATCGCGGATTGTTCGGCGCTACTGAATTAAGACCAATTTATTATTTATTATTTAGGAAACAGACATGACGATCAAAATAGGTATCAACGGCTTTGGCCGCATCGGTCGCAACGTGTTTCGCTCGGCCCTCCAGAATTTTGCTGACATTGAAATCGTCGGCATCAACGACCTGCTGGAGCCGGAATATCTGGCTTACATGCTGCAATACGACTCGGTGCACGGCCGCTTCAAAGGCAGCGTATCGGTCGAGGGCAACACGCTGGTCGTCAACGGCAAAAAAATCCGCCTGACGCAAGAACGCGACCCGGCGGCCCTGAAGTGGGACGAGGTTGGGGCCGAGGTGGTGATCGAGTCCACCGGCCTGTTTCTGGACCAGGCGGGCGCTGCCAAGCACCTGGCCGCCGGTGCCAAAAAAGTCATCATCTCCGCCCCCAGCAAAGACGACACGCCGATGTTCGTATTTGGTGTCAACCACCAGACTTACGCGGGGCAGGCCATCATCAGCAATGCCTCCTGCACTACCAACTGCCTGGCACCCGTGGCCAAGGTGTTGAATGACAAATGGGGCATCAAGCGCGGCCTGATGACCACCATCCACGCCACCACCGCCACCCAGAAAACGGTCGACGGCCCGAGCAACAAAGACTGGCGCGGTGGCCGTGGCATTCTGGAAAACATCATCCCCAGTAGCACCGGTGCGGCCAAGGCGGTCGGCGTGGTGATTCCCGAGCTCAACAAGAAACTCACCGGGATGGCGTTTCGCGTGCCGACCAGCGACGTCTCGGTGGTCGATTTGACCGTCGAGCTGAACCGTGAAGCAAGCTACCAAGAGATCTGCGCCGAGATGAAAGCGCAGAGCCAGGGCGCCATGAAGGGTGTGCTGGGCTACACCGAAGACAAGGTGGTGGCCACCGACTTCCGCGGCGAAATCTGCACCAGCGTGTTTGACGCCGAAGCCGGCCTGGCGCTGGACAGCACCTTTGTCAAGGTGGTGGCCTGGTATGACAACGAATGGGGCTACTCCAACAAGTGCCTGGAGATGGCACGCGTGGTGACGGGCTCCCTGGGCGGCGCGCGATGAAAGTACTGCGCTTTTCCGATATCGCGACGAGCGGCGCGGCTGCCAACAAGCGCGTTTTCATTCGTGCTGATCTGAATGTGCCGCAGGACACCGCCGGCAACATCACGGAAGACACCCGCATCCGCGCCAGCGTGCCTTGCATTCAGATGGCATTGGATGCCGGTGCGGCGGTCATGGTCACCAGCCATCTGGGTCGCCCCACGGAGGGTGAGTTCAAGCCGGCCGACAGCCTGGCCCCGGTGGCCAAGCGGCTCGGCGAGTTGCTGGGGCGCGAAGTGCCGCTGGTGTCGAACTGGGTCGACGGTGTGACCGTTGCACCGGGTCAGATCGTCATGCTGGAAAACTGCCGCGTCAACGTCGGCGAGAAAAAGAACGACCCGGTGCTGGCGAAAAAACTCGCCGCCCTGTGCGACATCTTTGTACATGACGCCTTTGGCACCGCGCATCGCGCCGAAGGCACCACCTACGGTATTGCCCAGTACGCCCCCGTTGCCTGTGCCGGTCCGCTGCTGGCGGCCGAGATCGATGCCATCACCAAAGCCATGGCCCACCCGAAGCGCCCCTTGGTGGCGATCGTGGCGGGCTCCAAGGTATCGAGTAAACTTACCATTTTGCAAGCCTTGGCCAAGAACGTTGATCAGCTGATTGTGGGTGGCGGCATTGCCAACACCTTCATGTTGGCCGTCGGCCTGAACATCGGCAAAAGTCTGGCTGAGCCTGGCTTGGTGGGTGAAGCCAAAGCCGTCATCGAGGCCATGAAGGGGCGCGGTGCCGAAGTGCCTATTCCCACCGATGTGGTCACCGCCAAAACCTTCAGCGCTGGTGCAAAAGCTGAGGTCAAGCAAGCCAGCGAAGTGCAGGACGACGATCTGATTCTGGACATCGGGCCCGAGACCGCCAGGAAACTGGCAGCGCAGCTCAAGCAGGCGGGCACTATAGTGTGGAATGGTCCGGTGGGCGTATTCGAGTTTGCTGCGTTCGAGAACGGCACGAAAGCCATCGCCCAAGCCATCGCCGAATCAAAGGCCTTCAGCATTGCCGGGGGTGGCGATACGCTGGCGGCCATTGCCAAGTACGGCATCGAAAAGCAAGTGGGCTATATTTCCACCGGTGGCGGGGCTTTTCTCGAAGTGCTGGAGGGCAAGACGCTGCCGGCATTCGAGATTTTGCAGAAGCGGGCAGCTTATGCGTGAAACTTTGTTTGCTGCAAGTTCCACTGCGTCCACCGAGCAGAGCAACGGGGTACTCCACTACGCGAATGTCCCCCGCAGATGGCGTTGCCCTCTGCTCCTCCTTTATTTCGCTTCGTAGAGCACCCCGTTGCTCTGCTCTCCAATGCTGCTTCTTACGTAACTATTTAAACCCTAGGAGATTCTCATGGCTTTTGTTTCCCTTCGTCAAGTACTGGACCACGCTGCTGAAAACAGCTACGGTGTGCCCGCGTTCAACGTCAACAACCTGGAGCAAATCATCGCCATCATGGAGGCGGCGCAGGAGACCAACAGTCCAGTCATTCTGCAGGCCTCGGCCGGTGCCCGCAAATACGCCGGTGAAGCCTACCTGCGCCACATGATGCTCGCCGCAGTCGAGTCGCACCCTGACATTCCGGTGGTGCTGCACCAGGATCACGGTGTATCGGCCGCGGTGTGCCAGGCATCGATTCGCTCGGGCTTCACCAGCCTCATGATGGACGGCTCGCTCAAGAGCGACGGCAAGACGCCCGCCAGCTACGAGTACAACGTCGACATCACGCGCCATGTGTGCGAGATGGCGCACCCGATTGGCGTGTCGGTGGAAGGCGAGCTGGGTTGCCTGGGTTCGCTGGAAACCGGTGAAGCCGGTGAAGAAGACGGCAGCGGCGCGGAAGGCAAACTCACGCATGACATGATGCTGACTGACCCAGTGCAGGCGAAGGATTTCGTGGAAAAAACTGGTGTCGACGCGTTGGCCATTGCCATCGGTACCAGCCACGGCGCCTACAAATTCAGCAGAAAACCCACCGGCGACATTCTGGACATGAACCGCATCGAAGCCATTCATGCCCAGATTCCCAACACCCATCTGGTGATGCACGGCTCCAGCAGCGTGCCACCGGAATGGCTGGACATCATTCGCCAGTTTGGCGGCGACATCAAGGAAACCTATGGTGTGCCGGTAGAAGAAATCCAGCGCGGCATCAAGAGCGGTGTGCGCAAGATCAACATCGACACCGACATCCGTTTGGCCATGACCGGTGCCATGCGCCGAGAGTTTGCCCAGCAACCCAGCGAGTTTGATCCGCGCAAGGCGCTGCTGGCCGCCAAGAACGCAGCGCGTGGCATTGTTAAGGCGCGGTTTGAGTCCTTTGGTTGTGCCGGACAGGCGTCAAAAATCAAGCCGGTGTCGCTGGAGGCGATGGCCAAGCGCTACCTCTAGGGCATCATAGCGAGTCGCGCGTACGTCGGTATTGCGGGCGACAATGTGCGCTGTGTTAGCCATCCTCCTCGTCACCTTCCCGTTTTTTGCACTCGTACTCTGCGGCTACATCGCGGCGCGTCGTGCGTTTTTGCCGCAGGCTGCGATTCCGGGACTGAATACCTTTGTGCTGTACTTCGCGCTGCCGTGCATGTTGTACCGCTTTGGTGCCAGTACGCCGATAGAGCAGCTGCTCGACGGCAGCCTGATGGCTGTTTATGCCTTGTGTGCGCTCATCATGGTGGGCTTCACGATTGTCGTCACGCGCAACCGGCGCATAGGCTGGAACGACGCGTCTTTCGGCGCGCTGGTCGCGGCTTTTCCGAACACCGGTTACATGGGCGTGCCGCTGCTGGTCGCGTTGCTGGGCCCGCAGGCGGCGGGGCCAGCGATGGTGTCGATTACGGTGGACATGCTGCTCACATCGTCGCTATGCATCGCCTTGTCACGGCTGGACAGTGCCGGCGAACACGGCGCGGCGCGGGCAGCGCGCATGGCGCTACGGGGCGTGGTGGTCAACCCGTTGCCGTGGGCAATTGTGCTGGGCGGGTTGTCGTCGGCGTTTGCTATCTCGTGGCCTGGGCCCATCATGGCGACGCTGGTTTTGCTGGCCGACGCCGCCTCGCCCGTCGCGCTGTTCACCATCGGGGCGGTGCTGGCCCGCTCCCAGATGAACAGCGCGGAAACCATCCCCCTGAAGGACTATGTGCCGGTCGCGCTGATCAAGCTGGTGCTGCATCCGCTGCTGGTTGGCCTCGTGGGCCTGAGCGCCATTCAGCTCGGTGTGCCGCTGCAGCCCTTTGCCCTGACGGTGATTGTGCTGGTGGCGGCCTTGCCGAGCGCCAGCAATGTGTCGCTGCTGGCCGAAAGGTTTGGTGCCAACAACGGCCGCATCGCGCGCATCATTCTGGTGTCGACAGTGCTGGCGTTTTTCAGTTTTTCGGCTGCTGTGGCGCTCTTGATGCCTTGATTGTGAGTAAAAATACACCGTAGGAGATACATCAACATGAACTGGATGCAAGCGCAGCGCGCCGAAAAAATGAACCCTTCGTTTCTTCAGATCAACATCGGCATCCCCGCGCTGGCCGCTATTTTCAAAAGTAAGCTGCGATGAAGCACCGCACCTTCAAACAAGTTGACGTGTTCACCGACCAGCCCTACTTCGGCAACCCGCTGGCCGTGGTGCTGGACGGCAGCGGCCTCGATGACGCGGCGATGCAGCGCTTTGCCCGCTGGACGAATTTGTCGGAAACCACCTTTTTGCTGCCGACTACCGACTCGGTGGCCGACTACCGCGTGCGCATCTTCACGCCCGGTGGCGAGTTGCCTTTTGCCGGCCACCCGACGCTGGGCAGCTGCCACGCCTGGCTGCAAGCCGGTGGCCAGCCTCAAGATCAAGACTTCATCGTGCAGCAATGCCAGGTGGGGCTGGTGAAAATCCGGCGCGAGAACGTCAACACGGACCATGAGCGGCTGGCCTTTGCCGCACCGCCGCTTTTGCGCTCTGCACCCAGCCCGGTGCTGCTGGCGCAAGTTGCTGCCGCGCTGGGTTTGAAGGCAGCCCAAATCACGGCAGCCCAGATGCTGGACAACGGCCCGGTGTGGCTGGGCCTGCTGCTGGACAACGCCGAGACCGTGCTGCAGTTGGAGCCGGATCACCTAGCACTCAAAAAACTGGGAGTGAAAGTGGGTGTTATCGGTGCCCATCAAACGCCAGAAACTCCTGCTTTGATAGCCCGCACTAACCGTGAAGCCCGCGCCTTTGCGGGCAGCACACGGGAGGCATCAGCGGAACCTGCCGCGGCGGACTTTGAGGTACGGGCTTTTGCTGCCCCAATGGGCACCAATGAAGACCCGGTCACCGGCAGCCTGAACGCCAGCCTGGCGCAGTGGCTGATGGCCGAGGGCCATGCGCCGGAGTGTTATGTGGCGGCGCAAGGCAGTTGCCTGGGCCGTGCCGGGCAGGTCTACCTAGAGCGCGACAGCACCGGGCAGGTCTGGGTTGGTGGTGAGTCGGTGACCTGCATTGACGGTCATGTGACGCTTTGATTCGAGCGGCATCTGGATTGCACAGCAGTCGCAAAAGAGACGACTGGCCGGCGCACTTCGGAGCACAATTTGCCTATGGGAACCCTCTACCTTGTACGCCACGGCCAGGCTTCGTTTGACGCTGATTGGCCGCTCTGGTCAGCCCGCGGGGAATGCCCGAGTACACGGACTTTGTAGCGGGCGTGACCTTGGCGGGTTGGGGCGGAGGTCAGCTTGCGGGGGCATGGGGAAATGATGCCAGAGGTTTTAGGAATTAGATTGGAATGAGGAAATGGGAAACGGGAGACCTGACCCTTAACTTCGTGGATAATTTTCTGCCATGACCCGAATTTTTACCCCTGCCTTGCAGCACCGCGTGCTCGTCCTATTCCTTGCTGCACTATGGGGCTCGCCGGGCCTGGCGCAATTGGGCTCAGCCGCCGATTCAGAGGTATCGGCCATGCCAAAGGCTGCGGCCAGTGCCCCCCAGACTGCGCCCAAGCAAGCGTCCCTGCCCGAACCAAAGCCAACCGCCAAGGTCAGCCCTGACGCGCCACAACTGCAGCGCGTGGAGGTCATTGGTGTGGCCAGCGACAGCGAGCAACGTCGCAACTCGACCGCAGCCAAGATCGTGATCGGTCGCGAAGAGATCGAGCGCTTTGGCGACAGCTCGGTCGCCGAGGTGCTCAAGCGCCTGCCCGGCGTGACCACTGGCGGGCGCCCTGGGCGCGGCGGCGCCGTGCACATGCGCGGCATGGGTGGGGGTTACACCCAGCTGCTGATCAACGGCGAGCGCATGCCGCCCGGCTTCTCGCTGAACGACCTGCCACCCGATCAGGTCGAGCGCATTGAAGTGATGCGCGCGCCCACCGCTGAATTCGGCGCGCGCGCGGTGGCGGGCACCATCAACATCGTGCTCAAGGAAGCGCTGAAAATAACCCTCAATGAGGTGCGAATCGGTGCGAGCCTGGAAGACGGCCAGGTGTCGCCCAATGCGTCCTGGACGCACAACGACAAGGTTGGAGACAAGCTCGCCTACACAGCAACTGTCACACTCAACCAGAACAAGCGCCGCGACTTGGAGGATATGCGCACCCGCTGGTACGACCTGCAAACCGGCAGCACGCTGCTGGACCAGCGCGAAACCGGCGTCTCGGTCGGAACACGCAACAGCGTCAACTTGAATGGGCGGCTGCAACTGACGCTTGGGCCGGGCGAGTCTCTGAGCCTGCTGCCGTTCATGGTGTTCTCGCAGGGCAGCAACAGCGCACAGCAGCTCCTTACCCAAGCCTCGGGTGGCGTCATCAGCGCGCCCTATGCCAGCTCCCTCAGCAACGGCGAAGGCCGCTTCGGCTTGCTGCGCACCAATGCGCAGTGGCAAAAACGACTCAGCGATGCCACGCGGATTGACCTGCGCGGTGGCGCAAGCCGGAGCAACTTCACCAGCCATGGTTTGCGACGTGAATTCGATCAGATCGGGCAGCTCACGCGCATGACCGACGATCAATCCAGCATAGACCAGGACAACTGGAGCCTGAATGGCAAAATCTCGCACCAACTGGTGAGCCAACACAGCCTGGTGGGCGGGCTCGAAGTTGAGAGCAACGTGCGCCGACAAAGCCGCACCACCCTGCAAAATGGTCTGCCCGTGCTGACCGAGTTTGGCGACGACCTGAGTGCATCGTCCAAGCGCGTAGCCGCCTATTTGCAGAATGAATGGAGCCCCAACAAACAAGTGTCAGCCTACGCCGGACTGCGCTGGGAAGGCATTCGCACCCGCAGCGACAGCGACAGCTACCAGGTCAGCAACCTAAGCAGCGTGCTGACGCCCTTGCTGCACGCCACCTGGAAACCCTTTGAGAAAAGTCGTCACCAATTTCGCAGCAGCCTGACGCGCAGCTACAAAGCGGCCACGCTGCACGAATTGATTGCCCGCCCTACCCTCTCGCAACGCTTTCCCACCGGCGCCAACGTGGTCGGCAGCCCCGACCGCGTCGGTAACCCCAGCCTCATGCCCGAGCTGGCGACCGGCGTTGAGCTGGCCTATGAGCATTACCTCGCAAAAGGCGGGCTCCTGAGTGCTAACCTGTTCTATAGACGCATCAGTGACCTGATGCGCAACGTGGTGGCGCTCGAAGACGTGTCGTGGTCGAGCAACCAGCGCTGGGTGTCACGACCGCAAAATGTCGGCAACGCCAGTACCAGCGGACTGGAGTTGGAGGCCAAGTTCCGGCTCGACGAGTTGTGGGGCGACGCCTGGCCGATCGCCGTTCGCACCAACCTGAGCTTGCTAGACTCTAAAGTCAACCAGGTGGCAGGCCCCAACAACCGGCTTCAGGGCCAGCCCAAGGGCAGCGCCAATCTGGGGGCCGACTACAAACTGCGCGGCCTGCCGCTCAGCCTGGGGGCCAGCGTGAACGTCACACCGGGCTACCAGGTCCGGCTCAGCGACATTCAAAGCAACTCGGTCGGCACCAAGGCTGTGACTGACGCCTTTGTGCTGTGGGCTATACGCCCCGGCGCACAGCTTCGCTTTTCGGCCAACAACCTGCTGCCACGCGACTACCTGAGCAGCACCAGCCTGCTCAATGCGACGCAACGCCAGGAAAACGAAAG
>JBCKMZ010000036.1:0-21061 GCA_038902975.1 Polaromonas sp. | reverse complement strand
TCGGAGGCTGCGGTCGCCAGCAAGCTCGTCGTGGTCACCGAAGGTGCGCCGGTAGG
The DNA here is from genome assembly GCA_038902975.1 of Polaromonas sp. Classification (GTDB taxonomy): domain Bacteria; phylum Pseudomonadota; class Gammaproteobacteria; order Burkholderiales; family Burkholderiaceae_C; genus Polaromonas. Next base: position 21,005 of record JBCKMZ010000036.1, on the reverse strand, counting down.
CGAGACGATGAGTGCCACTTTCAGCTTTTCAAGGTCGGCGTCGGTGGTCGAGACGGTCGGGCTGGCCGTAAACGGCGTAATGAGAAAGCTAGCACTGCCCACGGGCAAGGTCAAGCTAGGCAGCAGCACTCTCATGGCCGGAACAAAGTCATTGGTGATGCGGAGCGTCAGCGCGGTGGTGTCGGCCAGCAGCACCCCGACAGCGGGCAGGGCAAACCAGGCCTCAGGGGTGGCAGTGGTGTTCATGCCGGGCACGCTGAGCAGGTAGTTCACCAGCAGGTTGGTCATGGGCGTGATGTTGGCTGTTTGCGTCGCCCCAGAGCCGCTGGTGATGGAGTACAGCTTGACACCACCGGTCGGCGTGATGACCAGCAGGCAAGGGCCGACACCGTCGTTGATCAACATCGTGAACGAACCGTCGAGGTTCGAAGTGGTCGTGCCGGTGCCGGTTTGGCAAGTGGCTGTGACAGCGCCGACCAGGGGTGCACCCGTGGCGGCCGTTCCGTTCAGGGTCAAGGTTGATCCGCCTCCGCCTCCACCGCATGAGACTAAAACTCCAACGGACAGAGCAATAGCCACTGCGGCTGCGACTGGTTTGGATTTGAAAATATTACGCATGGGAAACCCTTAGTAAATTGAAGCATCACTATAACTGAAACCGGCAACTAAAAACCGATTGTACAAGGCACGATTAACCAGAATCTTTGAGTATGCATAAAATTGTACAGGGGAACATCAAGATTCACTAGCTCAATCTCTTGCATGCTCATTATTACCCAATTTCGAACGCATCTCACTCACTAAATACTCAGGCCTTCTTTTAATTTCATCAAATATCTGCGAAAGATAAGCCCCTAACACGCCGATGCCTAGCAGGTTCGCCGATCCAAAAAACAAAATGACGATGGTGAGGGACGTCCAGCCTGAGATGGCACCGCCCGTAATCCAGGAATACATGGCCTCTACAAAGAGCAGCACAGAGGCTGCTATTCCAAAAAGCCCCATGCGAAAGATCATGCCAAGCGGCTTGGCACTGAAGGACGTAATTGCAACAATGGCAAGGCGCGCAAGTTGCGAGGTATTCCAGCGGCTTGTACCGGAAAGGCGCGGTGCAACATCAAAATCAAGATTGACTGTCGAGAACCCCGTCCAAATTGTCATACCTCTGAAAAAACGCACTTTTTCAGGAAACGCAAGTAAAGTGGTGACCACATTCCTGTCCAGCAGACGAAAATCTGACGCGCCGGAGAGATCAAGCCCTGTCAATGCTTTCATTAGCCCATTGAAAAGACGCGCGTTCAGCCGGGCCATCCAGGTATCCGTTATGCGTGACATTTTTTTTGCAGCAACTATCTGAGTACCACCGCTGCGCCAAATTTCAAGCATCTGCGGCAGCAAGCTGGGCGGATGCTGCCCATCGGAGTCCATTACGACTACGGCCCGACCGGTTGACTGACGCAGGCCGGCGAGGATAGCAGCCTCTTTACCAAAATTGCGGGTGAATCTCAATGCAAGCAGATGCGGGTATTTGTCCTGCAACAGCACAATTTTTTGCCAAGTTGCGTCATAGCTTCCGTCGTCAACGATCCAGATTTCAAAATTATCCACCAGCGCACTGTGCAACTGCTCCAAAAATGCTGCTATGCCTTCGGCTTCGTTGAAGGCGGGAACGATGATGCTGAGCTCTGGGTGGGTTGATGTCATCAGCTTCACCGACTTCCGCTACCCAAACCGGGCGGAGTTTCAAAATCCGTAGGGGGCACTATTGGGTTGCTGGGCGTTGCCGCCCGGGCCGCCGATGAGCCAAATGGCACCATGGGCACAAGTCCAGAAGACGGCGCCACAGCAGGAGGCTGCAACCGAGACGGCGGAATAATTGGAGGCGTCGTTTGTTGCGGTGCCGCAGCCGATTGACTCCCGCCCTGGCTGCCAGCTTCAGGGCCAAAATTCATCTCCATCAAATCTTCGGTTGGGCGCTGCAGGTTGCGCACGATGCGCGGGGTGATAGAGAGCAAAATTTCTTTGCGCCCGCCTCTGGTGGCGTGGCTACTGAAGAGCTTGCCCAGAACAGGAATATCCCCCAAACCGGGAAGGCGGTTGGTGGTGTCGGTTTCATCGGTGCTTAAAAGACCCGCCAACACTTGTGTTTCGCCATCACGCAAAGTCAGGGTAGTCGAGGCGTTACGGGTGCCTATTTGGTAGGCGATGGTGCCGGCGTTTGTCACTGTGTTGGTGATGGAGCTGACTTCCAAGACGGTTTTGATAATCACATCACCATCGAGCTGAATAGAGGGCTCAAACTCCAGCTTGATACCCACGTCGAGGTAGCTGACGGCCGATGTGGTTGCCCCGGTCAAGCTGCCAGGGAAGGTGGTGGAGGTGATGACGGGCACTCTGTCGCCAATGTGAAACTTGGCCTTTTCGCGATTGCGCACACGAATGCGTGGGTTGGCCAGAAGATTGATGGTGCCCAACTGGCGTTTGAGGTTGATGGCGATGACGGGGTCCAAACCGGTCACGCTGATGTTACCGTCGGTAATAGCACGCAGGACATTCAGGGTGATCGGGCTGGCGAGACCAAAGCTGACTTGATCGGGGAACTTGATGCCGAGGGCGTTGTCTTTGGTGTGGTTGAATTCCAGAATTTCGACTTCGAGCATGACTTCGGGTTCAGGCTGGTCGTGGGCAGCCACCAGTTTCTCAGCCAGTGCAACCACCTCGGGCGTGTCACGAATGACGATGATGTTGCGCTTCTCATCGGTGAACAGGTCTTTGACCTTGAGCACGGTTTTGAGCAGGTTGGAGAGTTGCTTGACATCTGCATTGGCGATAAAGAAGTTGCGTACCAGCAGGTCTTGGTATTCTCGCGCTTTGTTGGGCAGCGCGGGGTAAATCAGCAATGTGTTGGCGTTGACCACGCGCCGGGCCAGCCCGTTGGATCTGGCAATTTGCTCTAACGCTTCGTCAAAAGCCACGTTGCGCAAAAACACGGTTATGCGTGCGTCTTGCTTGAGGTCGCGGTCAAACACAAAGTTGATTCCGGTGCTGCTAGCCAATGCATCAAACACCATTTTCAGGGTGGCATCGCGAAATTCCAGCGTCACGGGTTTGCGCAGTGCGGGGTCGAGCGCGGGGCCAGTGCTGGTGCGGCCAGCCTTGTCATCCAGGGCCTGCAATGCTTGACGTGTGGCTGTGTGCGAGGGTTGCTCGCTCAGCAGTTTTTTGTACTTGACGCGCGCCTCTTGTTCGCGCCCTGCGCTGGCAGCGCGGCTAGCATCGTCAAACAGGCGTTGGAAGCGTTTGGCATTTTCTATGCTCTGCAAGCCTGCGGTAGCGCGCTCATTGATCGGGTCAATCCGCAGAACGCGCTGGTAAATGTCACCGGCCTGTGCAGATTGTCTGTCGCGCAGGGCTGCGGCCTCAGACAGCAGAACATTGACAGCACGGTCGCTGGCGCGGGTGACAGCCGCTCGGTATACGACGTTGGACGGATCTTGGTTGCTGGCTTGGTTAAAACTGGCAAGGGCGGGCTCCCACTGGCGTGCGGCCAATTGCTCCTCCCCCCGGCTAAAGGCATCTGGCCCGGCACAAGCCGCGAGTGCCAGCATGATCATGCCGATGAAGGTTAAGCGATGAATCATGGCGGTGTTCCGATTGGCATGGTTTGTTCGTGGCCGGTGGCGATGTGGCGAAAGACGAGTTGCTTTGAATCCATGGCGGCGAGTTGCCAGCCATCGGCGACAGCTTGCCCAACTTTGACCGAGGTGACCCGGTCTTTGCTGTCAGCCAAAAAGGCTTGCTTATTATCGTCAGCATCGATTCGGCCTACATATTTAACCGTCAGCACCGGTAGGGGCGTTGCTACCGGAGCGATAGGGAGGGTGGATGTTGTCGATGGCGGCAGGCTAAAGAGGTCTGCCACGGGGCGTTGCTGGGCTTCGCGCACGGGCCAGTCTAGTGCCGATGCGGGTGCAACAGCAAATGGGGTATTGACCATGCGCCGCTGCGCTGGTGCGTCGCGCTGGGCCACTGTGGCATCAACCGCATCGTCAGTGCTGACTTTCCAGCTAGCCCATAGGACGAAGGCCAGCCCGGCAAGCAGGAGGACGCGACGGCGCAAGGCCGGATTGAGAACGCGAGCCTGCGAGGTGTTCATGATGCCATGCTACGGGAATAAAGCGACAGTCGCAACTGCGCACGCACACCGGCAGCAGCGCCGCCAGCCAGACCCCCATTGGGGCGGCTGAACGCCAGCGCATCCACCGCCACGGCTTGGTCTTGGGCTAGCAGCGTGCGCAAAAACTGCCGAATGTCGGGATAAGCGCCGCTGATGTCAGCGGTCATTTCATGGCGCACCAAGTTGCCCGGCGCGGCTTGGCTGCGGTAGCTGGCCTTGCGCAGCAAGACACCATGCTGCGCTGCCATTTGATGCAAGCGCTCGATGCGTGCCGTGGTGACATCTTGCGTGTCCAACCGCGCCATGATGTCTTCAAGCTGCGCACTGGCCTTGGGGGATGTTGGCGTGTTGGTTGCGGCTTTTGCACGCAGGCGGTGAATACTGTCACTGAGTCTGGCACTGGTATCCGACAGCGGTTCCAGCAGGCGATATTCGACCAAGCCTTGCAACCCGAGCATGGCCGCGACGGCGAGCGTGATGAGCACCGGAAACGCTGGCAATGGCAAGTGAAGATGTCTCATTTTGTGGTGCGCCAATTCGCACTGATGACCACGCGCAAGGAGCCACTACCACTCTCGGGCAGAGCCTCCGACACCAGCATTACATCGTGCAGCAGAGGCTGTTGCTCAAGTCGCCCAATGAAATCAGCAACACCGGCAAAGTCTGAACTGCTGGCACTGATGCTGACGCTGCCGTCTTGTGCGTGGGGCTGAATCGCATCGACCAGGATGTGCTGGGTGCGGGCAGCCTCAATCGCACTGAGCAGGCCCTCCCATGGCACCGCCAAACTGTCGAGCATGGCTTGCGCGCCGGCCACGGTTTTGAGCTGATCCGGCGACAGTGCGGCAGTGCCAGTCTGGCTGCTTTTGCCGGTCAATTGGCGGTATTGCACATCCAGCGTTGCACGCCTGGCCTCCAGCGCTTGGAAGCGCCATGCGGCCAGGCCAATTTGCAGGCCAAAAACCATGCCTAAAATCGCCAACAGTGCCTTCTTGTAGCGCCGGTTTGACGCTCGGTCACGGGCGAAATCAATATTGGCCGCGCGCGTCATGCGGGGACCCCAGAGGCCATGGCCTGCGACAAACGGCAGGCCAAGCTTGCGTCGCTTTGGCTGGGCGACCAAACCCGGGGGCTCCAACCTGCATCAGCTAGCGTCTTGCGAATCAGGTTAATAGGGGCTGCGCCAGTCAGGTCGATGAGGGTGAGCACTCGGCAATCGTCTGCACGACGGGCTGATTCACGGACCAACTGCAAGGACAGGCTTTGCGTCAAGTCTGAGTCTGTGCCGACGGGGCTTGAGCACCAGCCCTGCCAAATGCCATTTTGCTGGCGCACCAGGGTAAAGGATTGCTGCTCGATGATGGCCAACCAGGCTGAGCGGCACTCCATGGGGGCTTGGGCTACAAGGTCGATTGCCAACGGCTTTGCTGTGACCAGCGTACCAGAGCGCTTCGCCAGGCCCGCACGCAACGCAGCAAGCCCGGCAGTAGGCCAGGCAACGGCGAGCAACTGGGTGCCCTGCCGATCCCAACACCAGTGCCAGCCGCCCATCAGGTCAGCATAGGTGCGTCGGTAGTGGCTTTGCAGCACGATATCGATTTCATCATCGCTTGGCGCCTGACCCGGCAGTTGCAACACCACCGGACGTGCCCAAAACTCAGAGACAACAAGGTGCAAACGGCGACCGTGTGAGCCCGAATCATCAATCAGCTGCAACAAGTCGGACACAGCAGATTCAAATTGCGCAGCGAGGTTGCCCGACGGCTGGCGGCGCTGGCGCACCAACGGGCGCGCCCTCCCCCCAGCATCCAACACCACAGCCCGAGGCGCGACCAAGGCGTGACATGCCGGACGCAAGAGAGATAGCGCACGATTAAAGCCGATGCGCAAGCTCCCATTGGTTTTAACGGTGTCAAATTTTGGCATTAATCAAGACCGGGTAGAAAAACATTATTGTGGCAGCTACCCCGCAAACGTGATCCGATCAATCTCGGCTTGACTGGTCTGCCCCAGGCGCACCATGTCTTCGGCAGACTCGCGCAGCAGGCGTGTGCCACGCTGGCGGGCCGCTTCTTTGATGGCCCGAATCGGGGCGCGGGTGACAATCATCTCACGCAACTCATCGTCCAGCACTAGGCACTCGCCAATGGCGCGACGGCCTTTGAAGCCGGTGCCTCGGCATTCTGTGCAGCCCTTGCCGGCGCAGCGGCTGCAGTAGATGCGCACCAGGCGCTGGGCCACAATGCCATTCAGGGCTGAGACAAAGGTGTAGGGGTCAACCTGCATGTGCTCAAAGCGCCCGAGCACATCAAACACGTTGTTGGCATGAACGGTCGAAAACACCAAGTGCCCGGTCAGCGCAGCCTGCACGGCGATTTGTGCGGTTTCAGGGTCGCGAATTTCACCGACCATGATCTTGTCAGGGTCGTGGCGCAGGATGGAGCGCAGCCCGCGCGCAAAGCTCAGCCCCTTGCGTTCATTCACGGGGATTTGTAGCACCCCCGGCACCTGGTATTCCACCGGGTCTTCAATCGTGATGATCTTGCTATGACCATCGTTGATCTCTGAAATCGCGGCATACAAAGTGGTGGTCTTGCCGCTGCCGGTGGGGCCGGTGATCAGCAACATGCCATGTGGCTTGGCGGCCAGACTGCGAATGGTGGCCATGGGTGCGGCATCAAACCCCAGGTGATCCAGCGTGAGTCCGGCCTGATGGTGGCTCAAATGCTCTTTATCCAAAATCCGGATGACGGCATCTTCACCGTAGATGCTGGGCATGATGGACACCCGAAAATCAATGTCGCGATCCCGAATGCGCACCTTGAAGCGCCCATCCTGCGGCGTTCGGCGCTCAGTGATGTCCAGCTCGGCCATCACTTTGACGCGTGAAATGGCCTGCTCGTTGAGCTCAGCGCCAGGTACGCGCCCAGCCTCGGTAATGACACCATCAATGCGGTACTTGACCACCAGCCCACTGGCTGCAGCTTCCAGATGAATGTCAGATGCGCCAGCGCCCATGGCATCAAACAGGGTGGAGTTGATCAGCCGAATGACGGGGCTGGCGGTTTCGTCAATGCGAGACAAGGAAATTTCTTCAACCCCCGACTTGCGAGCCTCTTCACCAAACGCATGCTCCAGTATGCCCGGCAAGGCCGACGCAGCAGACTCCAAGCGGGCCAGCACCGACAGTAGTTCTGATTCAAGCACTAGTTCTCGACAACTGATGGCAATGCCCTTGGCATCGGCCCAGCGTTGCAAGGCCTCGTCGCTTGGGTCAGCGAACAGCAAAACAGGAGAATGATCCCGCGTAATGACCAGTGCAAGCAGCCGCCGGCAATCGGGCAAGCTCAGCACATCAAAGGCTGGAGATACCGCCTCTGCACTTTCCAACAAGCAGACCGGGTAATGGAATGAGCGCCCGAGCTCAATCAAGACTTCATCAGGCGCCAGCCCCGCTTGCTGCGCCAGAGTGGCATCAAGCGTGCCGCCATCTGTGCGCGAGCGCTGGCGGGCTTGACGGACAGTAACGGAGTCAAATTTGGGCATGAATCAGAACGGGATGAATTGCGGAACACTTGAGAAGGCGGCGTGGATCAAAATAAAAACGAACTCCACGACCACGCGCAGCGACTGTAGCCGTTTGAGGCTGGTAAAGATTTAGATTTAATTTTAACGCACCGCTAAAACAGGCTTTTCCAAGTAACTTTCAGTTGCCGGTACTGCGTAGCAAGCCCTCGACCGTCGGTGGCGACCGATATTTGCGCGCCACCCCATGCCATAGCCAACCGGGTAGCCTGCCAAGTGGGTTCAAACTCGACGCTCCAGTGCAGCGACGTTCGCGCCGCAGGGTTGCTGGCACTGTTCCAACCTAGCCAATACTGGTTGATTCCAGCCTTGCTACTGACGTGCAAGGTCAACGCTCCGGTTTGGCCGCTGCTTTGAAAGGCAGACCAGGCGAAGCGTGCCTGCCAATGGACGCCGATCGGTTTTGTGACCTGCAGCAGGGCGTTTCTACCATTGATCACGGCCGCGTAGTTCAGCGACCCGTCGGCTGCGCGGCTGGTGACTTGTGAGTTCAGCACGGCTGTTTCGGTGGCCAGCTTGGACCACGCAAGCCGGGAGAAAATGTCGTCGGCACGCAACTCGAGCTGCCATCCCGGTGCGGGTGTACCTTTCAACGCCAAGGACAGGGAAGTGCCCATGCCTGAACTGGCGGAAGGCGGCAAATAAGGGTCGGTGATGTTGGTGTTTGAGCGTTGACTCTGCAGGTTGAAGTCATACACACCCGCGCCGCTGTAGCGCAGATTGCCAGACAGTGCGCCTACAAGGAGTTGCTGCAGCCGCAAAAGTTGAACATCGGCTTGCCAATGCCACCGCTCGGTCGTATCGATCGTCCACCAGGGCGTGCCGACCTTGATGCCTTGGCCTTGCCAGCTTTGGCCGCGTGCATTCAGGCTAAAGCTGCCCGCTGCGGCGGGATTGGATTTGGTGGCGTCCAGCGCGGCAATTGTCACCGTATCGGCACTGGCTTGCAGCCATGCCTCGGCGCGCGCTAATGTGGCCAGGCGCCAACCCGAGGGATGGGTCGCACCCAGTTCGGCCCGTACGCTGCGCACCGTACGGGCCATAGCCACCGGATCCGAGCGATAACTGGGCCAGTCGGGGCGATCCAGGGCCAGCATCGGCAGGCCGTGCCCGATGGCTTCTTCTTGTGCGGTGGCGCTGATGGTCCAAGCCGCCGGAGCTGGCACCAGTGGGGTAGTGGGGAGATGTTGCGCCAGGGCCGGCAAACTCAATAGCATGCAAGCGACGAAGGCCACAGGTGCGGTCATCAGTCTGTTTTTCATGTCGGAATGCAAAAAAACACCCGCGTCATGCGGGCGTTTTTTGTCAAGAAAAGAGACGTTGGCGCAGCTTAGAACTGCTCCCAGGTGCCATCTATGTAGGTGATGCGACTATTGCTGGGGGTGAACGTGCCCACCTCTTCACCATTCACGGTCAGGGGATGGCTGGTTTTCGATTCGTCGATCACCAGCTTGACCCCTTCGGTGCTTTCCAGCGTCAGGATGCTCGTCGTCGCGTTGTCGATGCCAGTGAGGTTGATGGTGATCAAGCCTTGGCGGTACTGCCCGCTCAGCGCTGCCGTGGAAGAGGCACCGGCATCATTGTGCGTGACGGACAGATTCACATCCAGGGTGGGGCGCGCAGGGATGGTGACCTTACCAACAAAGCCCACGCGCAGGGTGTGCACGTTGGTGCTGCTGCGCGGCAGGTTGACGTTAAAGCTGGCATGGTTGAGCGCTTCAACAGTCACCGAGCCATCAAAGAAGCTGACCCCATTGCGCTGCACGCTGCCAATAAACGACACCAGCGTCGGGATGTAGCTGGTGTGGCTGACATCGAGCTTGAAGGCGCTGAGTTTGATGTCCCCCGTGACCGCGCTGCCAGCCGTGTTGGCCTTGAGCTTGAGCAGCATTTCCTGGCTACCGTCCTCCGCACTGGCGTTGCCTGTTGTGGCATGCAGGTAGGAGCCTACAGCCAATTCAATACGCGTTTCCAGCGCGTCAGCCTTGATCAACGCTATCGAACCGGATAGCGCCAGCTTGTCCAGCGTGCCGACTTTGCTCAGCGCAGCAGACAAAGCCACGTTGTGTTTGTCGCCCAGCACGGTTGCCACGGGCGGCATGTTAAAAGAACCCCCTTCAATGCTGAAGGCTGGTGACAGTTCGCCAGCCAAGCTCAAGGCCGTGATCTGACCATTGCTGTCGCGCTGCGTGATCAGGGTCGCGGCATTGCCAGGGAAGGCTGCACCATAGTGGGTGCGCGTCTCTGTGAAGGTCGATACAAACCCGTCGGTGTTAAAAGTTTCGGCAGTCATCCTCGCGGCGCGTGTATGGGTGTAAACCGTGAACTTGCTGGCGTCTGCCGTATCAGGGTGCAGGCGCACGCGCATGCTCCAGTTGGTGTGGCACCATTCGCCAACCGCCGTGCATCGCTGGTACTGGCCGATGCTGTTGGTGGCATCTATGCGTTGCGCGGCCGTACCGCAGGCCACATAGTTGGCATCGGCCTTGGATGTGGCACGAACCAAGTAATCGGTATCGCTGAAGAAACCGCAACCGCCACCGCCATCGCCAACAAAATTTCTGCTCTGCACGAACGGCGCGCTGCTATTTTTGATCACATCATTCCAGAACTTGGCACCACGCATTGCGACGATCAGCGCATGGATACCGCTTTGGGCAATCGGTGCAGTGCGGTTCATCACGTCATCCGCGACGGCCTGCAATTCGGTCTTCAGCGACAGGTCTGCCGCATTCAGGGCCTTGGCGTTGCTGCGCAAGGTGGCCATAAAGGTTTTGGCGCGCTCCAGCGCTGTGCCAGTAGGGGCGATGACAACAGTCGGCGCACCAATGTTCATCCAAAAACCATCCGTCGCCGAAGGTGCGGTGCTGAACGCCAGGTAGCCTTTACCTGAGATGTAGTTTGCCAACACCGAGCCACCCTCCGCCTCTAGCGCGGGCGCATAAAACTTCCAATTTAAGCTGCCAGCATCCCACGCCCACGCTGTGACGATGCCTTTGTCAGCGGTATTGAGGCTGCTGTTTAAGCCTGTATTGAGTTGCGACGGGTTTTTATTGTCCGCACTGGCCACCAAGTTCCAGCCTCGTATCAAGTCACTTTCAGCCAGTATGACGGCCGCTGTTTCCGGCGCTGGCGGTAATGCCAATGGGTCTGTCAACACCGTAGCGACTGAGGCATTTACCCAAAAACCTTCCTTGGACGCAATGCTGGTCAACACGTCATAACCTTTACTTTGCGCGTAAGCTGTCAGATTTTCAGATGTCATTAAAGGGGTATAAAAAGCCCATTTGCTGTCCTGTTTGTTCCACTTCCAGACCGTGGTGATCTTGGCTGGATCAAATAAGGGGGTTGCTACAACAATGGCAACTGGGTCACCATTGCCGACCAAATTCCAACCCACTCTCAAGCTGATGGGCGAGGCGGCCAAGGCCAGTACGGGCAAAAGCAAGCCCGGCAAAATAAGTGAACGAACAAAGCTTTGGCGCATAAAAACTTTCTGAAATAGATGCTAACTAAAAACACCCATGACCCACATAAGAATCATATCCAATCGGCCGTGATGACGCAACTACGGCTTATTTACCCAAAACCCGGCCATCGGTGTGAGCGTACCAACACCAGTACCAGTCCCGAAATCGAGGTAGCTCTTGCTGGCGATGTAGTTTTGCAAAGTACCGGCACTGTCCAAACTAGGGGCATAAAAGGAAATATCGGGTCATGCGCCTCCATCGGACTCTGCCGGTCTGCTGAAGCCACCCGATGCCGCCGGACGGTACACAAACCGCCAGTCCCGGTAGCTGTAGGGCGCCTGATCCAAAGGGCTGAGCTGAATGGCCGAGGATGCCGCAGTCAGCGGGGTAAGCACGAGCGGTTCCACTTTGCTTTGTCCCGGCGTCTGGCCGGGTGCCGTTTGCGGCAACTGAAGGGCCAGGGCAAAGTTGCTGTCTTGCCGCTCAAAGTTGGCGCGCTTCAAGGGCTCCCGGCTTGAGAGGCTGTGTACGCCCATGATGCCGCCCTCGGGGGCCAGCACCAGGCCCCAGTCGGGTTTGCCGCTGATGGGATCGATGAACAGTCGCCGTAGGTGCCTGCGCGGGGTGGGGGAGCGCGGGTCCAGCAGCAAGTCTTTCAGCGTGGCCGGGTACTGCCCTGGCCCGGCTTGCACATAGCTGCGAATGGCCTGGCGGAACTGGTTGCCGACAAACAGCAGCTCGGCCTCACGCTCTACGCGCTCGGTCGAGGCCAGCAGGCGCGCGGCGCCGACCGATCCCATACCAAAAAAAACCACCGCGATTAACAGGCCTACATAGGTAAAGCCTGTCTGGCTGCGGCTACCAGTTGGCATAGGGTTCCCCCAAGCGCGAGGTGCCGGGTGCTCCGCTGCGAACGTCGTAGATAGCGGCTGCGTCCTCCGCACCCGGGGCGGGCAACAGCTGCCAGGTTTGTGCGCTCTCGGTGATGGGGTCAACCGGAATGGAACGCAGGTAGCGCTTTTCGATCAGATCTGACAGGGCTTGCGGGTAGCTGCCACGGTCGGCATGAAAGTGATCGATGGCCTCGCGCAATTGGGCCAGGTTGGACTTGAGCGCGGCTTCGCGGGCATCGTCGACCGAGCGCAGATAACGCGGTGCGGCAATCGATAGCAGCGTGGCGATGATGGCCATCACCACCAGCAGCTCTATGAAGGTGAAGCCTCGGCGAAAGAATTTACCAGTCACGGTAGCGGGCTCCATTGCTGCCGGTGCCGGGACTGAGTGAATAGACGTCAAAGACATCGTTACCGGGTTTGGGTTCTTCGGGCGGCGAGGCATAACTGCGCAGGCCCCAGCTGTCTTTTTGCGGGGTGCCAGGCGGCGCAAACGGGTCAAGCGGCAGGCGGCGAAGAAAGTAGATTTTGCGGGCATCGGGGGTTCTGGCATCAGCCACGCCGTCTACCAGAGCGGCCAGAGTGGGCGGGTAGCCACTGGTATCCACTTTGCGGGCAATGCGCCCGTCGTCAACCGCTTTGCGGTAGGCGTCAATGGCGCTGCGAATGTCGCGCAATGACTGGCGCAGTTCACGCTCTTTCAAGCGGTGCTCGCCGTAGCGCACAAATGGGATGGCGGCACTTGCCAACACGCCCACGATCGCGACCACCACGATCATTTCAATCAAGGTGAAACCCGCACTGCGGGGATGACGGCGGCGCGCGCGCGCTAAAATGGAAAGACGTAGCATGACTGCCCTGCCCGCTTGCTGAAAGATGGCTCTGAACTTTGCTGAGATAAATCTATGAAACACATTATTCAACTGACCGTACTGTTTACAAGTGTGATTATCAGCGCTAGCTGCGCGCTGGCCCATGACACCAGCGCAACCGAAAAATCCACTAAAAATGCAGCTCAAAAAATTGTCTTGCCCGCAGGGATCACCGAGGAAATGTTGGCACCGCCGCCGGTGCCACGCTTCATGCTTGAAAAACCCACCAAGCCACTAAGCAAGGAAGAAATGATGCAGCAGGCCCGCGAGGCTGAGGCCAAGGCAGGTATCGTGCGCAAACCGTGAGTTTTATTCCATTTTCAGATCGATAGGAGATTAGGCGCGAAGCCGCAGACAGTGCTATAGCACGGCAAGGCGAAGCAACAACATATCGTATTGATCTGGAAATGGAATTTCACGTCAGCGCACGCTGTCTGCCAGTTCAAATATTGGCAAGTACATCAGAATAACGATGCCGCCAATCAGGATGCCGATAACGACCATCATCAGCGGCTCCAGCAGGCGAATGGCCTGCTCGACGGATCGCTCCAGTTCGGTATCCAAGAAGTCTGCGGCTCGCTCCATCATTTCTCCCATTTGTCCGGAACGCTCACCCACTGCCAGCAGGCGCTCACTGACAACCGTGGTAAAGCCCTCCCGGTGTAGGGCTACAGAGATCGGCAAGCCTTCGCTGACTGAGCTGATCACCCGCGCAATGCCTTGGCGCGACTGCGGCGAAGCCACCGCCACAATCATCTGCAAAGACCGCACCGCCGGAATACCACCGCGCAACAGCATGCCCATCGAGCGGTACACGCGCACCAGCTCAAACGCATGCATGCGCTCACCCAGCCAGGGTATTTTTCCAACTATGCCGAAAAACCAGGCCCGCGCGACCGGGTTTGTAGCGGTGAAGAAAATGACCACCAACAGCCCCAAAGTCGCACTTGCGGCGACCATCGGGTTGTCAGAAATTGCCAGCCCCAGCCGGATAACCAGACTCGACAGGTAAGGCATTTCTTCCAGCCGGTCTATAAACACCACACTGAATCGGGGCACTACATAGCCGAGCAAAAATGCAATCACCAGCCCACCCAGCGACAGTAGCAAGGCGGGGTAGATCAAAGCACCCGCCAAGCGACTTCGCAATGCCTGAAACTGGGTTTCGTAAGTGACAAAGCGCTTGAGCGCATCCGTGATGCCGCCGGTTTGCTCACTGGCCTCAATGGCAGCCTGAAATAGCGAAGGGAAGATTTCTGGGTAGAGCGCCAAGGCCTGAGAAAACGACAGACCTGATCGCAAGCTGGACTGCAACTGGGCCAATATCTGTCGGTGGCCCGCGTCATGCTCCTTTTCAGTCAGCGTGTCCACCGACTCCACCAGCTGCAGGCCAGCGTCCAGCAAAGACAGCAACTGCTGGCAAAACACCAGCAGCGGAAAATGCGCTGCTTTACGTCGATGATGTCGTTGATGTCGCTGATACCCCTGATGGGTCTTGCCCATAGCATCGGCAGAGACAAAGGTCATGCCTTCGGATTCAAGGCCAGCTCGCAATTGATCCAGATTGGCCGCCGAGCGCTCGATGAATCGGAATCCCTCGAGCTGACTGAAAACGCGCGCCCTATAACGCTGCGCGCTGGAGCTGGAATCGGTCATTTACTGATATCAGCAGCTTCGCCCTCGCCACCGGGCGCTCCATCTTTACCCAATGACAAAATATCGAAGTCGCCATTGCTGCCCGGATTGCGGTACACATAGGGGTTGCCCCAAGGATCTGGCGGTGGCATTTTTTTTAAGTAAGGGCCTTGCCACCGGGGCTCGGTTGTGGGTCGAACAAACAGTGCACTCAAGCCTTGTTCGTTGCTTGGGAATTTGCCAGTATCCAGACGGTACTGCTCAACGGCTTTCTCAAGTGCATCAATCTGTGCGAGTGTTGCCTTGATTTCTGACTTGCCAATTTGCGCGAAGTACCGAGGGCCAACATAGCCCACCAACAAACCAATGATGACCATCACCACCAGTAACTCAAGCAGCGTGAAGCCTTTGCTAGGTCTTTTGATTTTTGCAGTCGGCGGGCATGCCAATGCCCGCCGAAGCAAGGTCATGGTTTATTGACCCAAAAACCAGTGCCAGGGGCAAGGGTGGTGGTTGAACCAAAATCCAAATAGCCCTTTGACACAGTGTAGGCAGCCAGCCCACCAGTGTTATCCAATGAAGGCGCATAGAAATACCAGGAAGAACCACTCCAGGCCCAAAGCGTAGTCAGCACAGATGCGGCAACGGTGCCCACACTCGGCGGCGTTCCGCTCAACGCATTGTTAAAGTCACGTGGAGTCTTGTTATCTCCGGTAGAAATCAGGCTCCAACCGGAACCAAGATTGTCAAAGGAGCCCGAAGTAACAGCATTACCCGCTGGCAATGCAGCACTGAAAACCACTTTGGCATTAACCCAAAAGCCTTCTCCACCTGCTACCGTGGTCAGCACGTCGTAGTCCTTGCTCAAAGCATAGGCCGCTAAATCCACGCTATTCATACTCGGTGCATAGAAGGCCCATTTGCTTGTGCCGGGCACCCATTTCCACACAGTGGTTACCTTGCTGGTATCACTAAAGGCAGTGGCAACATCAAGCGCCGCATTGTTGCTGTTACCCAGCAGATTCCAACCGGCAACTGCACTCAGACCGCCGCCACTTACGCCCCCACCACACTGGAAGCAGAACGGGATGAAGGTTTGGGCTGCGTGCATGACGTTGTTAATGGTATGAACCGTTGCAATCGATAACACGTACTTTGCACCTGGCGTTAGCGCGGGGCCCGTGTAAGTCAAAGGTGAAGCAGTTGAGCCTACGAACCACAATCCCGGCCCCGAACTTCCATCGGCATTGGTAGCAGAAACACCTGCCTGAACACGGTCTGCACTTGTCAAAGCAGGCGCGGTAAAGGTAATGCTGCTCAGGTTTGTGACACTTGCATTGGGCGCAACAGAAATATTTGACACATACCGGCTGCTGTCGGCAAACGAATCTACCGTGAAAGGTGCAACATGGCTTGTTCCGTCGGTCCCTGTGACCGTTGATGTGCAATTGAAAGGCGTTGCCGGTAGCGTTGTACCGAACCCCAAGTTCACCCATTCATGTGCGCCACTCCCCACTGTCGAACTGAACTGTCCTAGCTTGGCTACGCTGTTGGGACACTGTATGGAGTAAGAAACCAGATTGTCACCCGACGTTCTCGGAAAGCGCACGGAAACACCAAAAGATTCACCTTGGACGCCCTTATTGCGCCCAATAAAGAGTTGATCAAAGTTTACCGATGCAGCCGAACCCGTGCACTGGAAGCAGAAGGTCTCGGCCCTGGTAGCGCCATAGGTGGTGTTTGTTGCGCTATCGTGTTCCTGTGTCTGAACTGTGACTTGGTACGTGGTGTTAGGCACAAGCGCAGGGCCAGCGTAGGTAGCAGAAGTCCCTGTGAGGTCATAGCGTGACCAAATCTGCACGTAATCTCCCGGCCTCTGCACGTTGACACCGTAGGTAAACGTTCCAGCAGTTGATGGCGCTGACCAGGTAAACACCGGGTTGGTAAGGGTTACAGTGGCACCGCCTGAAGGCTGTATGTTAGTAGGGAACTTAATGTTGTACCCCTCGGTACGCATCGAAAATGTGGTCGTCGTAGGGAGCCCTGTTTTCGGTGTCACCGTGGCGGTATATACATTGTTAGCAGCAGGCGCCGTCGTTCCAAACTGGAGATTCGCATTCCAAGATCGGCGGTTTGCCTCATAACTGGCAACGGCGCTCTGCCCTCCACCACTTAGCGTGATTCCGGACAATGCTTGATTGGGATCGTTGGCCCCATAACCAACACCGTAACTGACTGACCCGCCGTTGCTCCAAGCCCCGAAATATTTCCAGGGTTCATTGACCAAAGAGAACAGCCCTGCCCCACGCGTGGCGAGGTAGGCACCATAAGTGTCGTGCTCAGTTATCGAATTAATCAGGTTACTGGTTAAACCCACGCTAAATGGTTGCCACGTTTGGCCGCCATCCTCGCTGAAAAATACGCCTCCCGCAGCGCCTTCATCCCACGCACTAGCGACCAAGGCCTTGTCGATTCCGCTTCCCACTATTCGTATGTCCCTGACCTTTTTACCAGCCATCCCCGGCAGTTGGGTCCAGTTGACACCACTGTCGGTTGTTTTCCAAACGCCATTCGAGGCAATCGACACACCCACTGCATTGGTGTTGAAAACAGCAGCATAAACGGTTGACGGAGTTGTTTGATCAACAAACACACGGCTAGCAGCCAGGTTTTGACCGTCCGCATTTTTGGGTGCAAAGACAAATGACCAATTCAGTCCACTGTCTGTACTCTTGTAAACACCACCTTTAGTAGAGATGTAGACCAAGGCCCCAGCAGCCGACATATTATGAATCTGGAGTGCATCAGCGGGCAGGCCGTGATTTCTCGCTGTCCAGTTTGCACCGTCGTTAGCCGAATAATAAAAACCATCGCCATAGAGCCCCAAATAGAGCCCCGCCGCATTGGTCGAGTCAACCCGCAGCGATGGATTGCGATAAACCAGATTGGCGGGCAAGCCAGTGTTCAGAGCCTGCCACGTCGTGCCATCGAATTTGAATACGCCAGCACTGCTGGTGGTCGCATACACGGCGTCTCCTCGCACCAACACATGCCCGCTGGCCATACTGGGCAGGCTGGGCAACTTGCTCCAGAGATTGTTGACGAGTTGGTAAACACCATCGGCTGCACCTGCATACCACTTTCCAGTGCTGTCAAACGCTGTATTACTGGTCATACCCCCCGCCAAACCAGGGCCACCCTTTTGCCAGCTCATACCATTGTCAGTGCTCTTGAACGGGCCAGCCAGTGTGGCTGCGTAATAGACAAAATTAGGCGCTGCTCCAGTTCTAAAAACAGAACGCGCACTCGGCAAAACAGCCTGTCCCGCAAACAATGTCCAAGTCGCAGCGCGATCGGTTGACTGGTAAACACCGTGCCCATCCACAGACACCCACCGAATGTTGGGCGTCTTAAGCTCACCTGAGCTTCCACCCAATGGCCTAGGGTTGTCTGGCAAGCCAGAATTACTCGCCACCCAGGTGGCTCCTTCATTGGCCGATGTGAATATGCCGGAGCCTTCTACGGTAGCAATCAGCAGCAGCGGTGTGCTTGCAGTGGCAAGGTAAGAGAAGCCTACGTTGTACACATTGGGCCCATTGAGCCCACTGGGGCTGCTAGTCAATGCCGTCCATGCCGCACCTGAATCCGTCGATTTATAAATGCCGCTGTCTGTGTTAGCCAACAGGTAATCTATCGCCGTTGCCCCGGTTGGCACCGTTGGGTTAATACGGGTGATTGAATTGACGCGGGTATCTGGTGGCAACCCGGTTGCCAGAGTCCAGGCAGCGCCGGCGTCAGAGTAGTAGACGCCACTGGAAGTCTGACAATCAGTGCCCGCCAACAACCGTGTGCCTAGCCCGGTTAACGCGTTTACATAGGTACAGTTCAATCCGGCATTGAGGGCTGTAAAACTTGCCCCACTATCGAGACTCCTGAAAACACCACCACTGGTCCCGGCGAATACCGTATAAGTCGTGCTGTCCATATTGGGACTGGTGCTGGTGCCGGTGTTACCAACAAAGCCACTTTTCACCTTCAGATCGCCAAGTCCATTATTCGAGGCGGTCCAGTTGGCACCACCATCTGCACTCTTATGTAGCCCTCCGCCATCGGTCATGACCCACAATTTATCGTCGGGGGTAACTGCGGAGGACCGCACCACGCCACCATAGCCGGGCGTACTTCCCCCGGTCACAGGAGTCCAAGACTCGCTCCCAGCATGACTCAATCCCGTCAGGCCAACACATGAAATTGCTGCAGCCGTCAGGCCACCGCGCAACAAAGAAGAAATAAATTTCATCGGGATTCTCCAGTAACACTATTGATAATATATAGCTGTCTTTACATGCGTTTAGTCGAATGACAGATGCACTCAGTTGGGCATTGTTGCACAGATAGCCGTCAGCCTCAAACCCGTATGAACCCGCATGAAATCTTCTAATGGACAATCTCGCTTAAACACAGGTCAATCATGAAATTCGACACCTCCATCGTTCAACACAGCTACCAAAGCCCGCTGGGCCGCATCATCATGGCTGCAACCGACAAAGGCCTGGCGGGTTTGTGGTTTGAAGGCCAGCGGCATTTACCTGAAGAATGGCTGACGGGCTCAAGCTGGCCCGAAGACGCAAGTCACTGGGTGCTTCAACAAACTAGCCGGCAACTGAAGGAATATTTCGACCGGCAACGCAAACAGTTCGATGTGCCGCTTGATCTGTCTGGCGGCACGGCCTTCCAGCAAGCGGTGTGGCAGGTCTTGCTGGCGATTCCGTCGGGCGCAACAGCCAGCTATGGCGATGTCAGCCAGCGCATCGGCAATCCGGCGGCGCTACGCGCTGTGGGCGCGGCAGTTGGGCGCAATCCGGTTAGCATCATTGTTCCGTGCCACCGCGTGCTCGGCAGCAACGGCTCGCTGACTGGCTATGCCGGTGGGCTTGAGCGTAAAACTGCGCTGCTCAAACTGGAAGGCGCACTACAGAAACCTATGCTTTGAATTCACCGACACCTGCAAGCCCAAAACCAGAAGATTCGCCTGGCCGGTATTGAGACTCTGTTAGCGTTACGTATTGATGAGCTGTCGTCCAAGTCCTGCATCGAGGAAATAGCGAGGTGCGCATGATTACTTCCATTCTCGGCATCGCGGCAATCGCCTACGGCGGGTTGGCCCTGCTGTTGTTTCTCTTTCAGCCCAGTCTGGTCTACTACCCGGAAATCGGGCGCGAAATTGCCGCCACGCCGCAGCAGGCCGGCCTTCCCTATGAAGACGTCAGGCTGGTCACGGCCGATGGCACCGCCTTGCATGGCTGGTTTGTGCCGGCCGGCAACCCGGCGCGCGGCACGGTGCTGTTTCTGCATGGCAATGCCGGCAACATTTCTCATCGGCTCGACTCGCTGCAAATGTTCCATCGACTCGGCTACAACACCCTGATCATCGATTATCGCGGCTACGGCAAGAGCGCCGGCAAGCCCGACGAGCAGGGCACCTACCGCGACGCCGCGGCGGCCTGGGATTATTTGACGCAGACCCGCAACATTTCCCCGGCGCGCATCGTGCTGTTCGGCGAATCACTGGGCGGCGCGATCGCGGCTTGGCTGGCCAGCCGCCAAGCCCCGGCGGCGCTGGTAATCGCCTCGGGGTTTACCTCTGTGCCCGATCTTGCCGCCGATCTCTATCCGCTTCTACCGGTCAGGTGGCTATCCCGGTTCAGCTACGACACGCGGGCCTTTTTGCAGGCCAGCAGCGTTCCCGTCTTCATCGCCCACAGCCCTGGCGATGACATCATCCCCTTCCGGCACGGGCGCGCGCTGTATGAAGCGGCGCTAGGCCCAAAACGGTTTCTCGAACTCGCCGGCGGCCACAATACGGGCTTCATTTTCATGCGCGAGACGTGGGTGCAAGCGCTGGGCGAATTCATGAACACACACGTAGCCGCTCAGTAACGGCAGCAAGAGGCGTGGTAAAAAAAGCCTTGATAAATCAAGGCTTTTAGGGGTTTCATCAGACTTCATCGGAAGTCTTGAAACCATTTTTTGGCGGGTGGACGGGACTCATATCAACCTCTGTAACCCTCGTGAATACTAAATTTTTTGATTCAGGAAAACAGAAATACCCCCAAAAATACCCCCATCGAAATGCGGTGCCAGCACGATCGCCAGAAGATATGTCAAAAAGGGCTGCTCTTAACTCAAATATTGGTATGCGCCCGGGCAACACATATTGAATTCGTAGCAGCGCAAGGCGACGATGGTGTCCACCAACCAGTTAAATGGACACCATGGAACACACCAAGACAAATCCCCAGCGACGTCACAGCGACGAACTCAGGGCAAAGGTTCTGAGCGAATGCGCCCAGGCAGGTGCCTCGTGGGGCTC
>JBCKMZ010000035.1:0-21768 GCA_038902975.1 Polaromonas sp. | reverse complement strand
GACGCAGAGTGTACATCAAGCAGTTGTGCTTGAAATTAAAAAATAGCTCACCAACTTGATTTGTAAAACTGTTTTTAATGCCCAGTAATAGCTTTATTAGCGCTATTTAAATATATTTAACGGAAGTTATGGAAATTGACTTCCGAAAATCCTATTTCAGCGCCGCCCAAAGCTTCAAGTCGCCCGGCGTGACCTTGCCCGTCTTGCGATGCAGCAATTGTCCGGAGCCGCTAAACACCACGGTGAAGGGCAAGCTCCCGGCGGCATTGCCCAGCGATTTGCTCAGTTCAGTACCGCCCAAGCCCACCATGCCGACCGCAAAGCTGAGCGGCTTGGCCTCTAGCCACTTGCGCACGGCACTAGGCTGGTCAACCGCCAGCCCCAGTACTTGCCAACCTTTGGCTTTTTGTTCCTGGTAGAAAGCGTCGAGCAGCGGCAGCTCTTCTACACATGGGGGGCACCAGGTGGCCCAAAAGTTCAGCAGCAGCGGCTTGCCACGAAAGTTGCTCATGGGCTGCGGTTGGCCGTCAGGCGTGTCAAAGCTCAAGGCCCACAGCGCGTCTTGGGCGGCGTTGGTTTGCACGGGTGTTAGCTTTTGCGGCTCATATTTCAGCCAAGCCACGCCAACGCCAGCCAAGCCCGCTGCGGCGGCGGCACCGCCGTAAAGCATTGTTCTGCGTTTCATTTTTCAATCTCCGGGGCGTTTTGTGTATTTTACGCGGTCAGGAGAATCAATTTTTGCACGGCCGGGATATTGCCTCGCGGCGTGCGCCCCTTGGCATCAGGCTCCTAAAATACCCCCCATGCACATACACATACTCGGAATTTGCGGCACCTTCATGGGTGGCCTGGCGGCGCTGGCGCGGGAAGCCGGGCACAAGGTCACGGGTTGCGACACTGGTGTCTACCCGCCCATGAGCAACCAGTTGCGCGCCCTCGGCATTGAGCTAATTGAAGGTTACAGCGCCGACCAGATGGCGTTTGAGCCGGATGTGTTTGTGATCGGCAATGTGGTGTCTCGCGCCAGACTGGCCGACGGAACGCCCAGATACCCGCTCATGGAAGCAATTTTGAACAGCGGCCTGCCTTACACCAGTGGCCCGCAATGGCTGAGTGGCCATGTGCTGCACCACCCGACGCACCACGCCACCGGCCCGCGCCATGTGCTGGCCGTAGCCGGAACGCACGGCAAAACCACCACCACCGCCATGCTGACCTGGATTTTGGAATGCGCTGGTCTACAGCCCGGCTTTCTGGTCGGCGGTGTGCCGCTTAACTTTGGCGTATCAGCGCGGCTCGGCGAAGGTAACACATTCGTCATTGAAGCCGACGAATACGACACGGCGTTTTTCGACAAGCGCAGCAAGTTCGTTCACTACCGGCCACGCACCGCCCTACTGAACAACCTGGAGTTCGACCACGCCGATATTTTTGATGACCTGGCAGCGATTGAAAAGCAGTTCCACCACCTGATCCGCACCGTTCCATCAACAGGCCGCGTCGTCGTCAATGCGCAAGAAGCCAGCTTGCAGCGCGTGCTGGCCAAGGGCTGCTGGAGTGAGCAGGTACTTTTCGGCAACAGCACTCCGCAGCACAACAGTTTTACGGCTGAGGGGGAGCCGCATGACTTCACCGTCCTGAAAGCCGGGAAAGTCGTCGGGCGGGTTCAGTGGGCTGTCAGCGGTATGCACAACCAGCTCAACGCCCTCGCGGCGATTGCCGCAGCAGAACACGTTGGCGTAGCGCCAGAAGTCGCCGCCAGCGCGCTGGGCAGCTTTCAAAACGTCAAGCGCCGCATGGAAGTTGTGGGTGTTGTCAAAGCAGCGGACGGCGACATCACCGTCTACGACGACTTCGCGCACCACCCCACCGCTATCCACACCACGCTAGACGGCCTGCGCCGCCAGCTCAAAAGCGCAGGCAAAGGCGGCGAACGAATCCTCGCCATCTTCGAGCCACGCAGCAACACCATGAAGCTGGGCAGCATGACAGCGCAACTGCCCTGGAGCCTGGAACAGGCGGATCTGGCGTTTTGCCATGCCGGCGGGCTTGACTGGGACGCACGCGCCGCGCTGGCGCCCATGGGTACACGCGCCCAGGTGGCGGACACCCTCGACCAACTGCTGGCTCAAGTCAAAGCCGTCGCCCGGCCCGGCGACCACCTGCTGTGTATGAGCAACGGCGGCTTTGGCGGAGTTCATGCCAAGCTGTTAGATGCGCTGGAATATGGGCATTCGCAAACTCCCGAGCAAGCGCCTACTTTTTGACCCTGCGGGCCACAACGGCTTGCGACAGGGTGTCCAGCACAGCCAGCGAGTCGCCCCACGACAGGCAGGCATCGGTGATGCTCTTGCCGTACTCGAGCTTGCTTGAATCGTCTTTGCCCGGTGTGAATTTTTGTGCGCCGGCATTGAGGTGGCTTTCAACCATCAGGCCGAACACCTGGTGCGAGCCGCCCGATACTTGGCCGGCAATGTCGCGCGCCACATCGACCTGCTTTTCATGCTGCTTGGAGCTGTTGGCATGGCTGCAATCGACCATCAGCGTAGCGGGCAGTTTGGCTGTAGCCAGTTGTTTGCAGGCCGCGGCTACGCTGGCCGCATCGTAGTTAGGGGCTTTGCCGCCGCGCAAAATCACGTGGCAATCCGAGTTGCCGTTGGTCTGCACCACGGCGACCTGGCCATTTTTATGCACCGACAAAAAGTGGTGGCCGCGCGCTGCCGCCTGGATGGCGTCGGTGGCGATACGAATGTTGCCGTCGGTACCGTTCTTGAAGCCTATGGGTGCAGACAGGCCCGAAGCCAGCTCACGGTGTACCTGGCTTTCGGTAGTGCGTGCACCAATCGCGCCCCAGGCAATCAAATCGCCAATGTATTGGGGTGAGATCACGTCCAGAAATTCACTCCCCGCCGGCAGGCCAAGGCGGTTGATCTCGATCAGCAACTGGCGCGCGATGCGCAGGCCTTCGTCAATGCGAAAGGTTTCATTAAGGTAGGGGTCGTTGATAAGCCCTTTCCAGCCCACCGTGGTGCGCGGTTTTTCGAAGTAAACGCGCATCACAACTTCCAGCGTGCCAGCGTATTTTTTGCGCTGCTCGATCAAGCGCTTGGCATATTCAAGCGCGGCTACCGGGTCGTGAATCGAGCAGGGCCCCATCACCACCAGCAAGCGATCGTCAGTACCTGCCATGACGTTGTGGATGTTCTGGCGGGTGCGCGTGATGAGCGACTCGACGGCGGTGCCGCGAATCGGGAAGAAGCGGATCAAATACTCGGGCGGGGGTAACACGGTGATGTTCTTGATACGTGCGTCGTCGGTCTGGCTGGTGCGGTCGATGGGGTTGGCTCCGGGTGGATACCAAGCATCGGTGGCGTTAGCTGGACGGGCAGACGAAGGGGCGTTCGCATCGGTGGACGGTGTGCTCATCGGGGGATCCTGAAGAAAATAAAAATCAAAATATCAAAAAAAAACCGCCGGGGGTTGAGTCCGGCGGTTCGAGTGAGGTTGCGGTTTACTTACGCGCCTGCCTCTCGTCCACCGGGGACTGAGAAATAAAAGCTAAAGTAAAACCAAACGCGTTGCATACGGCTGAATGTAGCACAGGTTTTTGACACGCTGGTAGAGCAGTCAGGTTTAGGCGGTGCCGCCCACCGTCAGCCCGTCGATGCGCAGCGTCGGCTGGCCGACACCCACGGGCACGCTCTGGCCTTCCTTGCCGCAGGTGCCGACACCGCTGTCGAGTTGCAGGTCGTTGCCCATCATGGTCACGCGGGTCAGCGCGTCCGGGCCGTTACCGACAATCGTTGCGCCCTTGACCGGGTACAAAATTTTGCCGTTCTCGACCCAGAAGGCTTCGCTGGCTGAGAATACAAACTTGCCCGAGGTGATGTCGACCTGACCGCCGCCGAAATTGGTCGCGTACAGGCCCTTCTTGATGCTGGCCACGATCTCTTCAGGCGCTTTGTCGCCACCCAACATGTAGGTGTTGGTCATGCGCGGCATCGGCACATGGGCGTAGCTTTCGCGGCGGCCGTTGCCGGTCGGCTTGACCTTCATCAGGCGGGCATTGAGCGAGTCCTGAATGTAGCCCTTGAGGATACCGTCTTCGATCAGTACATTGCGCTGGCTGGCGTTGCCTTCATCGTCTACGTTCAATGATCCACGGCGGTCGGCAATCGTGCCGTCGTCCAGTACGGTCACGCCCTTGGCTGCGACACGCTGGCCGATTTTGCCGGCAAAGGCACTCGAACCCTTGCGGTTGAAGTCACCTTCCAGGCCGTGGCCAATCGCTTCATGCAGCAAGATGCCGGGCCAGCCGGAGCCAAGCACTACCGTCATCTCACCAGCCGGTGCAGGGCGCGCCTCTAAGTTGGTCAGCGCGGCCTTGACCGCATCGCCGACGTACTGCGCAATCTGCGCGTTGTCAAAATAAGCCAGGCCAAAACGACCACCGCCACCGCTAGAGCCGACTTCACGGCGGACTTTGCCAGCCACTTTTTTCTCGGCAATCACCGTCACACTCAGGCGCACCAGCGGGCGCACATCGGCGGCTAGCGTGCCGTCGGCGCGCGCGACCAGCACCACGTCGTATTCACTGGCCAGGCTTGCCATCACCTGGACGATGCGCGGGTCTTTGGCTTTGGCGAATTTTTCAACCTTTTCAAGCAGCTTGACCTTAGCCGTGCTGTCCAGCGTTGCGATCGGGTCGCCACCTTCGTAAAGCGAGCGGCTGCTGGCGATCTTGCGGTTAGGAGTTTTGATTTTGGCAGACTTGCCTGCGCCTGAAATGCTGCGCACGGTGCGTGCCGCGTCCATCAACGAGGCTTCAGAAATATCGTCAGAGTAGGCAAAGGCGGTTTTTTCACCGCTCACAGCACGCACGCCCACACCCTGGTCAATGCTGAAGGAGCCGGTTTTGACAATGCCCTCCTCAAGGCTCCAGCCTTCACTGCGGGTGTACTGGAAGTACAGGTCGGCATCGTCCGCACCATGAGAGGTGATTTCACCCAGCGCCCGGCTTAGGTGCGCTTCAGTCAGGCCAAACGGCGCGAGCAGCAGTTTTTGCGCGATGTCCAGTCGCTCCGAGGTCGATGCAGCCGTTGGCCGAACGGTAGAGGACGTGATGGAAGCGTTAAGGGCTGTGGCAGAAGCGGCGCGAAGTGAGTTCATCAGCCCATTGTAGGCAGTCTGCAGAGTTATTGGGGTCAGACGCCAATTTCGCTGCGGGCGAGCCAAAGGCTCGGCGAATTTGGACTCTGACCCCAATAACTCTCCTAGGATTGCACCAGCCGCTTGGCCTTGGCGATCGACATCAAAATCCCCACCGCCAACCCCAGCGTGACCATCGCCGTGCCGCCGTAACTGATGAAAGGCAGCGGTACGCCTACCACGGGCAAGATGCCGCTGACCATACCCATGTTGACGAAGGCATAGGTGAAAAAAATCATCGTCACGCTACCGGCCAGCAAGCGTGAAAACAGCGTGGAGGCTTGCAGCGCAATCGCCAGGCCGCGCAGGATCAAAAAAATAAAACCGACGATCAGCAGCAGGTTGCCAGCCAGGCCAAACTCTTCAGAAAACGCCGCAAAAATAAAGTCAGTCGTGCGTTCGGGAATAAATTCAAGATGCGTCTGCGTACCGGCCATAAAGCCTTTGCCGAACACGCCGCCAGAGCCAATCGCGATCATGCCCTGAATGATGTGAAAGCCCTTGCCCAGCGGATCGCGCGACGGGTCGAGCAGCGTGCAGATACGCTGCTGCTGGTAGTCGTGCAGCACCGGCCAGCGCACGCCGTCGGCACACAGTTGCGGTTCAAACCAGACAATCAAAAACACCGCCGCTAGGCCAATAATGACAGGCGGAGCTATCAGCTTCCAGCTCATTCCGGCAAAAAAAATCACCGCCACGCCTGCTGCCAGCACCAGCAGCGAGGTGCCCAGATCGGGCTGCCGCATGATCAGGCCAACCGGCACGATCAGCAGCAAACCAGCGACCAGAAAATCCAGCGGCCGCAACTGGCCTTCACGCTTTTGAAACCACCAGGCCAGCATCAGTGGCATGGCAATTTTTAGGATCTCGCTGGGCTGTATCACCACACCCACATTGAGCCAGCGTTGCGCACCTTTTTTGGTGATGCCGAAAATCGCCACCGCCACCAGCAAGGCGACACCCACCACGTACAGGGGCACGGCAAAAGCCATCAGGCGCTGCGGCGGAATCTGCGCCACCATGAACATGATGAAGCCGGCAATCAGCATGTTACGGCCATGGTCGATGAAACGGGTGCCATGGTCAAAGCCAGACGAATACATGATCAACAGACCCGCGCCGGCCAGCAGAAAAACCGCAAACGCCAGCGGGCCGTCAAAGCCTTGCAGCAGGGGGAGGGTTCGCTGGTACAGCGAGGGTTTGTCGAAAACGGCGACCATGCGCCATTATCCTGCGTCCCGCCGCCAGCCAATCGCTTCGCGCACCGCACTGAGCTGCCTGCGTGACACGGCCAGCAACTCGTCAATGCCATTGAGCCGTACCGCCCAGCCTTCGCCTTCTTCGGAGTCAAAGTGCTTTTCAAGCGCGCGTACTGCGCGCCTAGCTACCAGTGCGTTGCGGTGAATGCGTATGAACTGCGCGGCGTATTTTTCTTCAAGTTCGCTGATAGCGCCATCCAGGATGTAGCTGCGGTTGGCGGTGCGTACGGTGATGTATTTAAGCTCGGCCTTCAGGTACAACACCTCGGTCAGCGGCACGCGTTCGGTCCGGCCACGGTCTTGAATAATCAGGCTTTCTTCAAGAGAGCCCGGCTGCAATGACCGACTGGCCAGCACAATGCGCTCTACTTTGTGTAGCGCCTGCTGCAAACGCTCAAGCCGCACGGGCTTGGTCAGGTAGTCAACCGCTGCCACTTCAAAGGCCTGTACGGCGTGTTCGGCATAGGCTGTGACAAACACGACGGCGGGCGACACAGCCATGGCGGCCATGCTGCGCGCCAGCGTGATGCCATCCATGCCGGGCATATGAATGTCGAGCAGCACTAGGTCAAACACATCACGCTGCAATGCGCTCATGGCCTGCACGGCGTTGGCGGCTTCTGCCAGTACCTCTGCCCGTGGCGCAGTGCAGTCGCCGAGCAGGGTGCGCAGACGCGCGCGGGCCAGCGCTTCGTCATCGACCAATAAGACTCTAAGGGCTCGTTCAGAAATAACTTGCACATTTTGCGCGCCAGCTTCGGGCGCCCTGTGTTGTTGCGAATCGCTTGTGTGGCAGAGCCACACAGCACGCTTCGCGCCTAGCATTGCATCCCGAATCCGACGCGCTAAATGCACAACTTATTCCAGAGCGAGCCCTAAGCGTCATACGGGTATCTCCAGCCGTACCTGATAGACACCATCCTTGAACCCGGTTTGAAAGCGTGCCTGCACATCGTGCAGCAACAGCAGCCGTTCACGCACATTGGCCAGCGCCAGGCCATTGCCGCGCTCGCCGCTACCGCCGGGCATCGAGTTGCTCACCGTCACCACCACCACGTTGCCGCGCCTGCGTGTTGAAATTTTGACTAGCGCGCCCGTGGCGCTCGGCTCTACGCCGTGGCGGATGGCGTTTTCAACCAGCGGCTGCAGCAGCAAGGGTGGCAGTCTGGCCTGGCCTGCCTGGGGGTCCAGGCTCCACTCGACCCGCAGGCGCTCGCCAAATCGTACCTCTTCAATCGCCAGGTAGCGCTGCGCCAACGCAATTTCCTGCGCCAGCGTGACGGACTCGGCCGGGTCAGCCAGCGCATGACGAAACAGCTCGCTTAAATCTTCCAGCATGGCCTCGGCCTTGAGCGGCTGGTCGTGTACCAGCGCGATGGCGCTGTTGAGGGCGTTGAACAAAAAGTGTGGCCGTATGCGTGACTGCAACTCCTGTAGCCGCGCAGCTGTAGCGGCCGGGGTACGCGCCTTGGCACGCCAGAAAAGGCCAGCCAGCAACATGGCGGACAACAGCGCACCGGCAAAGGCACTGGCCCACCATGGCGCGCCCTGCTGGCCCGTCAGCCCCATCAATACCAGCAGGCTACAACCATACAAACCGGCCACCGCGCCGAGGGCAATGCCCGCCGCCCACTGGTAGCGCGGCAACAGCTTCATCAGCCGGGTTTTAAGGACACAGGCGGCAATCAGCCAGCCCAGCGTGGCCGGCAGCACAGCGCCCGTCAGCAATGCAAACCGCATCAGCCAGTCGATCGGCTGGCCAGCGCTAAACATGGCCACTACCCCGGCCACCACCTCGACAAACAGCACAGCACGCAATACCACGCCTACGTGACAGGCATCGAACATGCTTGTTCGCATCGACGGCGCAGCAACATCTTCATCAGCGCCCACAAGGGCACCTTGCAGCGTGGATTCTGCAAAAGAATGGCTATCGGTTGAAGGTTTCATGGGGCAGATAAAATCAACGATTAAGCATTGCAGGCAAGGGTACCCCCCAAGTATTGCATTGAACGCCGCCACAAAGAAAGCCTGACGTGAACCAATTCGATAAAAAGTCCCAAGCCTGGTCTGCCCTGTTTTCAGAGCCCATGAGCGAGCTCGTCAAGCGCTACACGGCCAGCGTATTTTTTGACAAGCGCCTGTGGCAAGCCGACATCACCGGCTCACTGGCGCACGCTGACATGCTGGCTGCGCAAGGCATCATCAACGCCGCTGACCACGCCTGCATCACGCAAGGCTTGGGCCAAATCACCAGTGAGATCGAGTCCGACTCGTTTGAATGGAAGCTGGACCTTGAAGACGTACACCTCAACATCGAAGCACGCCTGACGCAGATTGTTGGCGATGCCGGCAAGCGGCTGCACACCGGGCGAAGTCGCAACGACCAGGTAGCCACCGATGTGCGCCTGTGGCTGCGTGGCGAGATTGATTTGATAGCAGGCCTGCTGACAGCCCTGCAAAAGGCACTGGTCGAACTTGCAGATAAAAATGTTGCAGTCATACTGCCCGGCTTTACGCACTTGCAGGTTGCACAACCGGTGAGCTTTGGCCACCACATGCTGGCCTATGTTGAGATGTTTGCGCGTGATGCAGCGCGTATGGCGGATGTGCGCAAGCGCGTCAACTTTCTGCCGCTGGGTGCTGCCGCGCTGGCAGGCACCAGCTACCCGCTGGATCGTGAGCGTGTGGCCAAAACGCTGGGCATGGTTGACGAACAAGGCCAGCCCTGCGTTTGCCAGAACAGCCTGGACGCAGTGAGTGACCGCGACTTCGCCATCGAATTCACCGCCGCCGCCAGCATTTGTATGGTGCATATCAGCCGCATGAGCGAGGAGCTGATTTTGTGGATGAGCCAGAACTTCAGCTTTATCCAGATTGCTGACCGCTTTACTACCGGCTCGTCGATCATGCCGCAGAAGAAAAACCCTGACGTACCCGAACTGGCACGCGGCAAAACAGGCCGCGTGGTCGGTCATCTGATGAGCCTGATGATGCTAATGAAGGGCCAGCCACTGGCCTACAACAAGGACAACCAAGAAGACAAGGAACCGCTGTTTGACACGGTTGACACACTGAAAGACACGCTGCGCATTTTTGCCGAGATGGTGGGCGGCATCAGCGTCAAGCCCGAGGCCATGGAGCGCGCTGCACTGCGCGGCTATGCCACAGCGACCGACCTGGCCGACTACATGGTCAAAAAAGGCTTGGCATTCCGTGATGCGCATGAAGCGGTGGCGCACGCCGTCAAAGCCGCCATTGCGCAGAACGTTGATTTGTTTGAATTACCGCTGGAAGTGCTGAAAACATTCAACCCGAAAATCGAAAAAGATGTCTATGACGTGCTGAGTCTGCGCGGTTCGCTGAATGCCCGCAACATCCTGGGCGGTACGGCACCAAGTCAGGTGCGCGCGCAGATTGCGCGGCACCGGGCTCGATTGTCATCCGGGGTTTGACCCGGTCAATTTTTTAAAAAGGTGAGGTACGCCGCTCGCTCGGCTGGCGTAGCCAATAAAGACGCGATGCCAGCGTCAAACGTAACCAGTTTGGTTTTATGGCGAATCGCGGTTGCAAGCAACCATGCGTCGGTGATTTGTCGATGCCCAAGCAAGCCGCCGGTGCAGGCGGATTGAACGATGCGCATATCGAAGTCGATGTTTAGATAGTGGTGCTTGGCATGTGCGGTGTTTAATGCCAGCAGCTCAATGACTTCACCCGCCTGCATGGCACTGCCAGAAAAAGTAGGCTGCAAAATGACGCGTACAAAGGCCGATTGCGTGAACGCACAGGTAGCCCAGCCTTGAGTAGCATGGCCTTTGAACCAGCTGAGCGCAATGCTGTGGTGGACGTGGTTGCTCCAGCACAGGGAGATGAGAACATTCGCGTCCAGAAGAAACCGCACCATTATTCTTCCATTAGTTCTTTGACCAATGCGTCTGTTACCGCTGGATGACCCGATCCCGCCGGGGTTTCAAAAACCCAAATGCCGTGCTTCTTTTTCATGGTTACTTGGCCTTGTTTGGCTTGGCCCAGTCCGCGTTTAACCAGCTCAGACACCGCATCCCCGAGCTTGATGGCGCGGGCGGCGGCATAGTCAGATGCAGCTTGAAAAGCGTCGTCGTGTAAATTAAGAGTGGTACGCATGATGCTTGGGCCTTCACATTGATTCAATATGCCAATTATTGTATCAAAAATAAATTTGATGCATTTCAACAGAAGCCAGCATGCGGCTAACTTTTTCTTGCACTCGATCTGAAAATATTTTCAACCACGATTACCCACAAGTTGGTTAGCATGACAGCTACAGGAGACCAGCCATGACCGTCATCACCAACATCGAAGATTTGCGAATACTCGCCAAAAAGCGCGTACCACGCATGTTTTACGACTACGCCGATTCAGGCTCGTGGACTGAAAGCACTTACCGCGCCAACGCGGCAGATTTTCAGTCCATCAAGCTGCGTCAGCGGGTTGCCGTGAATATGGAAAACCGCAGCACCGCCACCAAAATGGTCGGGGTGGACGTGAAGATGCCGGTGTGCATTGCGCCCGTCGGCCTGACGGGTATGCAAAGCGCCGATGGCGAGATCAAGGCGGCTCGGGCGGCAGAGAAGTTTGGCATTCCGTTCACACTGTCCACCATGAGCATCTGCTCTATTGAAGACGTTGCCGCGCACACCACCGCGCCTTTCTGGTTTCAGCTCTACATGATGCGTGACCGCACGGCCATGACGGCGATGATAGAGCGCAGCCGCGCCGCGGGCTGTAGCGCGCTGATGCTCACGCTGGACTTACAGGTGATTGGTCAGCGCCACAAAGACCTGAAGAACCACCTGCGGGCCTCGGTCATTCCCTCGCTCGGCAATCTCTTTAACATGGCCAGCAAGCCGCGCTGGTGGCTGGGCATGATGGGTACCCGGCGCCACACGTTTCGCAATCTCGTAGGCCACGTCAAGGGCGTCAGCGACATGAAATCGCTCGCCGCCTGGACCAACGAGCAGTTTGACCCCAGCCTGTCATGGGCTGACGTAGCGTGGGTCAAGGCCCAATGGGGCGGCAAGCTGATCCTGAAAGGGATTCAGGATGTGGAAGACGCACGCCTAGCCGTGGCCAGCGGTGCGGATGCCATTGTGGTGAGCAACCATGGCGGCCGACAGCTCGATGGGGCGCAGAGCAGCATCAAGGCCTTGCCGGACATTGTGGCGGCCGTTGGCTCGCAAATTGAGGTCTGGATGGACGGCGGCATCCGCTCCGGGCAAGACGTACTCAAGGCCTGGGCGCTGGGTGCTCGCGGCACCATGATTGGCCGCGCCATGGTCTATGGCCTGGGTGCCATGGGCGAAGAAGGCGTGACCAAGGCGCTCGAGATCATCCACAAGGAACTCGACATCAGCATGGCGTTTTGCGGCCATACCGATATCAAGACCGTCGATAAAACTATTTTGTTGCCCGGCACTTTTTAGGAGTTTTTGGGGTCAGAGCCCAAAAACTCCTGCACGGCGGACTGCAACTCAGTCATGGCGGCCTCCAGCTCAGCGGCACAGGTGTGGCTGGTGCGACTTCGGGTTCGGCGACGCTGACCGGCATCAGGCCGTCAAGCTCGCGCCAGAGTGCTTCGGTGTCGATCGGCTTGGACAGATAAGCATCCATGCCGTAGCTTAAACATTTCTCGCGTGTGCCCTGCATGGCGTGGGCCGTCATCGCCACGATCGGGATATGAACCGGGACGAGCCCGCCACTGGTTTGCTCCAGCGCGCGGATGCGCTGCGTGGCCTCATAGCCGTTCATGAGCGGCATGTCGATATCCATCAGGATGGCGTCAAACCCACCTGCCTGCCAGTGTTCTACGGCCTCCAGACCGTTGTTGGCCACGGTCACGCTGTGCCCGAGCTTTTGCAGCAAGCGCACCGCCAGGGTTTGGTTGACGGCGTTGTCTTCGGCCAGCAATAGCTTGAGCTTGCGCCGGTTCTCGCGCAGAGAGTGGCGGGTGATGAGTGCAGTGCTTTGGTAGCGGGCATCGGCGTCGTTGGAGCCGGTGGCCAGGCTCAAGGTGAAGTAAAAGGTGCTGCCTTGGCCGAGTTCGCTGTCGAGTTCGATGTGTCCGCCCATCAGGGCGACCAGTTGGGCCGAGATGCTCAAACCCAGTCCGGTGCCACCGTATTGGCGCGTGGTAGAGGTGTCGGCTTCCGAGAAGGAGTCGAATATGGCCTTGAATTTCTCGCGCGCGATGCCGATGCCGGTGTCGCGTACGCTAAAGCGCAGTTCGGTCTGGAGAGTCTGGGTTGAGGTGCTGGCTTTGAGGCGGGTGACGGCTACTTCGATTTCGCCGGTTTGAGTGAATTTGATGGCGTTACCGATCAGGTTGACGAGTACTTGGCGCAAGCGCCCAGGGTCGCTGATGATGCGGTCGGGCACATCGGGGGCGACGTGCAGCAGCAGCTCCAGGCCTTTTTGATGGGCCCGCACGGCCAGTGATTTCAGGGTGCCCTGCAGCATCTGCTCCAGCGAAAACTCAATGTTCTCGATTTTCAGGTGTCCGGCTTCGATCTTGGAGAAGTCCAAAATGTCGTTGACGATGCTCAGCAGCGAGTTGGCAGAGGCTTTCACCAAGTCCAGGTACTCTCGTTGTTCCGCATTGAGTTCGGTGTCGAGTGCCAGTTCGGTCATGCCGATGATGCCGTTCATCGGGGTGCGGATTTCATGGCTCATGTTGGCTAGGAAGTCGCTCTTGGCACGGTTGGCGTCATCGGCCAGGGCCGTGGCCAGCTTGGCACTCAGGAGTTCGTCTTGCGCCCGCTTGCGCTCGGTGATGTCGAGAATGATCCCCGTGAACAGGCGCTGGTCGCCCACCTGAACGTCAGCAAACGACAGGCTGGCCGAAAATTCGCTGCCGTCCTTGCGCAGGCCCCTCCCTTCACGGCTGGGTATCTTGAAGGCTTCGGGCTGCGCCGCCAGCGCCGCCGAGGTGTCCTTGTACGCGCGACGGTGGCGTTCGGGCATCAGTTCCGTAACGTCGCGGCCTATGAGATCGCTTTTTTCATAGCCATAGAGTCGCAGCGCTGCCGCATTGGCCTCCAGCACGATGCCCTCTGGCGTCGTGGTGATCAGGCCTTCGGTGATGCCCTCGGTGATGGCGCGGCTCATCATTTCGCTGTCGCGCAAACTGACACTCAGCTCGCGGGCTTGCGCTTCCGAGCGAACCAGCTTGTGCACCAGCGGGTTGAGTCGCCAACGCAGCAACAGCAGCGCGATGACAAGCACGCCGAGCAGAAGCGGAATCAGAAAGCGCAGTTGTTGCCACACGGGTGCAAACAATTCGGCCGTGTCTATTTCCAGCGACATCCCCAGCCCGAAATCGCCAACCGGCGCATAGGCCGCCACCACTTCAATGTCGCGGTAATCCTTGGTGATAATGAACCCGGTTTTGCCCTCAAACGCGTGAGTCATCGGCAACGATACACCGTCAGGTGACCTTTGAGGTGCCGTGAAAACTCTGGGGGTGAGCGTTGTTGGAAAGCACTGTATTTTGAGGCCGAAGGGCCAGCACAGCTGCTGCTCTCCCGATTCGCCCAGGAGGCGGGCATCCTTGAGCGAGCCAGTGGTGACAGGCAGCGACGACTCCGTCATGACCTTGCCGACAACCTGCCCTTCCTTTTTCATTTCTACCACTGCACGCAATAACAGTTGCCCATCCCACAGTAGTTGCACCTGTCCCGGAAAATTATTAAGCGACACCGCCAGTTCGGGTTGCTGCGCAAAAACACCGGCACGCGTCAACTCCTGCCCGTCCTCGCCATACAACGCAATGGCCGTGAGTCCGCCCCGGAGAAAGGATCGCGCGACCATATCGAGTTTGCCCCGGGCAGCGGTGTCGTCCGCGTGCGCATCTACAAGCTGCAATTGATCGGTCAAAAGAGGGCGGGTTGAAATCAACACCGTTCTGTCAAAACCTGCTCGAATTTCAGCCTGGGTTAGTTGTACGCGACTTTGCAGGGACGACTGGAGGCTTTTACTCAGCAGCGCCTCGGCGTGGCGCTGCATGACAACAAAGACGCTTACACCAGCCAGCAGGGTGACGACAGTCAGAATGATTCCGGCGACCAGAGCAATTCGCGGTTGCTGAATTTTTGGATGTGGCATGTCTTTCCGGGTCGTATCGGTGAAGAATATGAATTACAACCCCCTTGT
Source organism: Polaromonas sp. (assembly GCA_038902975.1). Taxonomy (GTDB): domain Bacteria; phylum Pseudomonadota; class Gammaproteobacteria; order Burkholderiales; family Burkholderiaceae_C; genus Polaromonas. The sequence goes on along the minus strand of JBCKMZ010000035.1, from coordinate 7,114 downwards.
AAGAATCAAAGCCCCAGGAGTGAGGCGCCAAAGGCGTTGCGGGCTGGAAAGGCCAGCGTTGCGCCATTGAGCTGATCGACGCGGGTAATAGCGGAATCCTTGCGCACCAGCAGGATGCCCGTCAAGCGAGTCGAGTCATTTCGCAGGATCGGCGTGTAGCCGGCCGCCTTTTGGGCCATGACCGCGTGATACGGGTTCATGTAGGCGACATCGGGCTCGCCGTTCAAAAAAGCGCTCTCGAATTCGGGGATGGAAGCATAGGTCTTGAACTTGAGGTCGAGGCCGGTCAGCCTCGACACCTCTTTCAGCACCGGAGTCCAGTCGCGAAATAGCTGCTCCGCCGGAAACTGGGGCACGACCGTAACGCTAAGGGTCTGCGCCGCGCTGGTGCCCAGGCCCAAGCTGAAAAGCAGGGAGCACAAAACAGTCCGCAGAAAGGTGCGAATAGTCATAGAAAATCCTTAGTAGCTTAGGGGTTTAGGGAGCAATGGAGCGTCATATCAACACTCGCGGGATCTTTACGACAAAGGATGAGGGGGCACCTCATCCTCCTCCTCATCCACAAATCGCTGCTTGATCTTCAGCACCTCATCCCACTCGCGCAGAAAAGCCTCCACGCAAGCCGGATCAAAGTGCTTGCCTTTGCCATCATTCAATAACTGTATCGCATCCTCAATGCTCCAGGCTTTCTTGTAGGGTCGCACCGAGGTCAGGGCATCGAACACATCGGCCACCGCCACGATGCGCCCAAACAGGGGGATGGCCTCACCCACCAAAGCGCGTGGATAGCCGCTGCCGTCGAATTTTTCATGGTGGCTGTGCGCGATCTCGGCCGCCACTTGCATCAATGGCGAACTGCTGGAACTTAATATCTCAAAACCCATGACGGCATGCTGCTTCATGATGGCGAACTCTGCCACATCCAACCTGGCCGGTTTGAGCAGAATGTTGTCGGGCGTGCCAACCTTGCCAACGTCGTGCATCGGCGCCGCCTGCAACAGCAAGTCCTGCTGCGCGACCGACAGGCCCATGTTACGGGCTATGTGCCGCGAGTAATGTGCCATGCGCAAGATGTGTGCGCCGGTCTCTGGATCACGGTATTCGGCCGCCTTGGATAAACAAAAAATCGTCTCCCGCTCCTGGGCCACAATGGTTTCGGTGGCCTTGCGCACCTCGTCTGCCAGCCAGGCGGCATGGTTGGCCAGCTTCTTGTGGCTGGCACGCAAAGCCAGCATGTTCTTCGCCCGCGCCAGAAACTCAATGTTGTCGATCGGTTTGTTGAGGAAATCGGTCACACCGATCTTCAACGCCTTATGCCGCAAGGTGGTCTCATGGTTGGCGGTGATCATGAGCACCGGAACATCCGCATGGCGGGCCCGGAACCGCTCGACCAGTTCGGTGCCACTCAAAATCGGCATCATGTGGTCCACGATCACCAAATCGGGCTCGTTCACCAAACACCATTCCAAGGCGGCAACCGGGTCGGTAAAGCACACCGACTCACAATCGGGTAATTTGCGCACTAGATGCTGAAGCATTGTCACGTTCAGCTGTGCGTCGTCAATGATCGCGATCTTCATTACGCTCTCCTATAAGTGCCGACTAACAAACCTGCCTGATCTTATATCACTGCCGCGCCATTCGCACATTGGGCGGCAGAGCCTGCGGGTGACTGGTACGAAATGGGTTGATGTCCAGCCCGCCGCGCCTGGTGTAGCGCGCATACACCGACAGCTTGTGCGGCTTGCAGCGCGTCCATAGGTCCATAAAGATGCGCTCGACGCATGGCTCGTGAAACTCGTTGTGATTGCGAAAACTGACCAGGTATTGCAGCAGGCCCTCCTGGTTGATTTGCGGGCCTGAGTAGCTGATTTGCACACTGCCCCAGTCGGGCTGGCCAGTGACAAGGCAGTTGCTTTTGAGCAGGTTGCTGGTGAGGGTTTCTTCAACTGGCACTTCATCAAACTCGGCAAACAGCAACTCGGGCGCGGGTGTGAAGTGAATGCACTCCACGTCAAGACGGTCGAGATTGAGGCCGCTCATTTCATGCACTGGTTCACGCTCAAACAGCTCCGGACCCAGCGTCTTCACGCCCACGCCGGTACCTGCTGCGGCATTGATGTCGGCACGTATGCGCTCGCGCACATCGCGTGCGTCGGCAAAACGTGTGTTGTTAAAACTGTTCAGGTAAAGCTTGAAGGATTTGCTTTCAATCATGTTCGGTGACTCGCAGGGCACGGTGATGTGCGCCAGCGCCACTTGCGGTTTGCCGCGCAAGTTCAGCCAGCTGAGTTCAAACGCCGTCCACATGTCGGCACCGAAAAAAGGTGGCGTACCTGTGATGCCAATCTCTGCGCGTTTGTCGGCACGCGGGATGGGGAACAAAAGCGCTGCGTCGTATTGATCGACATAGGGCGACGGCTTGCCTAGCCGGGATTGCTCGGGCGTGTTCATAGGGTGCCAATGGTTAAACTCACGAAAATTCACGCTCCCGGAGCCACTTGGTGGCAATCCATTTCTCACCCGCCAGCACCGGCTCGCCAGCATGCAACGTGCGGGTTGACGGGTGTGGCTCGGTGTAGCTGAAGAACAGCGCCTGGCCGCGCTTGGGCTTTACTTTCAGGCCCAGTTCAGGGAAGACTGTGGCACCGCCTTTTTCAGGGTCGTTGAGGTACATGATGAGTGTGCCAACCCGCTGACCGCCGCGCTTGAGTAGCTCTTGTGTACCCGGCTCTGCCGGATCAAAGTAATCGTAGTGTGGACGGTACTCTGCGCCCTTGCCATAGCGCAGCACCTGCAGAGCTTCGCCATTGCGCGCCGGCCAGTGCAGCAGCTTGGCGATACGCGCCTCTATCCGTTGCACCAGTGCGCTCTCAAGACGTTCAAAAAACATGCCTTGACTGGTGCGACTGGGGTGGAGTTCTTCGCCACCGGTTTTGCTATCGACGGTGAGTGAGCGCGACAGACGTGGTCGTGCCAGCTCGATCAGCGCGTCGCACTCGGCAGCATTTAAAAAACTGCTAAACACTACCAGCTCGGGGTTGTGCTGGCGCAGCAGCACTTCAACCCACTTGTCACCAGCGTCCAGCGTGCTGCCCGCATCACCCGGCGATGGCATCGGAACAGATAGGGACTTGGCGTCGGCTGAAAGCAAGGTCAAAGCAAAGTCACGCAAAAATCAAGCTGAAAGCTTGCGCCGGAAAACCAGCCGATCCGGCTTTGATGCCGCAGCATCAAACCGATAACCTTCCACATCAAAGCCTTCGAGCTTTTTGACGGTGGCTATTTTTTTCTCGATGGCGTAGCGCAGCATCAGCCCGCGCGCGCGCTTGGCGTGAAAGCTGATGATTTTGTATTTGTCGCCCTTGAAGTCTTCAAACACGCAGCGCACGACGCGCGCCTTGAGCGCCTTCTGATCCACTGCCTTGAAGTATTCCTCGCTGGCCAGATTGATGATGACGGGCGAGGTATCCAGCGCAGCGCGGGTGTTCAAGTAGCTTGAGATTTGCGAACCCCAGAAGTGGTACAGATTGCTGCCTTCAACAGTCTTGAGCGCCGTACCCATCTCCAGCCGGTAGGGTTGCATCCAGTCCAGCGGGCGCAGCACACCGTACAGCCCGCTCAGAATGCAGACATGCGCTTGCGCCCAGTCAAGCTGCTTCTCATTCAATGTTTTGGCATTCAGGCCTTCATACACATCGCCGTTAAAGGCCAGCACCGCCTGTTTTGAATTTTTGGCAGTGAATTTATCTGACCACACCTGATAGCGCGCCACGTTCAAACCCGCCAACGCATCAGACAGCTTCATCAGCGTGCTGATCTGCTGCGCTGTTTTGGTTTTGAGAATGTCGATCAGCTGGGCTGATTGCTGCGTGAAAAGCGGCTTGCTGTGCGCACTGACATGCGGCGCGGTAGCGTAGGCTAGCGACTTGGCGGGCGAGAGTAAAAACAGCATGGCTTTGAGTGACTTGAAATAAACCGAGATTGTCCATTAGCAAAAAACTCCGTCATTCCCGCGAAGGCGGGAATCCAGTTGATTGAATATTACCCCGCGAAGCGGGACAAGATCGGCGTTTTGTTCGCTTCGTGGAATGTTTTACTGCTGGATTCCCGCCTTCGCGGGAATGACGAGCCTAATGGATTATTTGGGATAAACCGAAAGCCTGACTTTACAACCGATCTCGGCACTTGCACAAAAGTTGAATCAAGCGCATTCTAGGGATGCGTCATCTCACGCTTCTTGCGCTGCACATTGAAATTTTTTGTGCGCCTTATGGAGTTCATCATGCGTACTTCAAGCCTCGGTTTCAATTTCAAGATTCACGCCTCCACGACTGCGCTGACGCTGGCGCTAGCCCTCGGCACTACCGGCTTTGCACCAGCCTGCGCCGCCACCGCAGCGCCGCCCAGTGTGCAGTCCATCATGGACGCGATGGAGCGCGCCAATGCGGCGGTGGTCGGCATTCGCGTGACGGCGATTGAAGGCGCTCGATCCGCCGCGACCCTGGGTCTGAGGCGCAGAGGCTCCGGCGTGGTGATTGGCTCTGACGGCCTGATATTGACCATTGGCTACCTGATGCAGGAAGCCCAACAAATTGAAATCGTCACGCAAGACAACAAGATTTTGCCGGCCACAGCAGTGGCTTATGACATGGCCACGGGCTTTGGTTTGGTACGTCCATTGCTGCCAATGCGCGGCGTTAAACCGGTCACATTCGGCAGTCTGCAAGACCTCAAACCCGGCGATCAACTGATGGCCGCAACCGGGGCTACCGCAGACGGTGATGAAGGCGGTGTGAGCATGACGCAACTGGTTAGCACGCGGGCTTTTTCAGGCTGGTGGGAATACCACATCGACACCGCGCTGTTCACCAGCCCACCGGTTAGCTCTGGTCGCGGCAACCACAGCGGCGCGCCCCTTTTCAACCACAAGGGTGAGCTGCTGGGCATAGGCTCTTTACTGGTGATGGATACCAGCGGCGAGAACAAACGCCAGCCCGGCAATATGTTTGTACCGGTGGATTTGCTCAAGCCCATACTGGCCGAGATGCAACAGTCGGGCAGCAGCCGCCAAAGCCGCAGACCGTGGCTGGGTTTGACCTCCAGCGACAGCGGTGGCCGGGTGCAAATCGTTCGCGTCAACGCCGACAGCCCTGCCAACACAGCAGGCCTGCAAGCTGGCGAGGTGGTGCTGGCAGTCGATGGCACAGAAGTTAAAACGCTGGAGAATTTTTACAAAAAACTCTGGGCACGCAGCGCACCCGACGCCCCCATCAGTTTGACGGTAATGCGTGGCGAAGAAGTCAGAACCATCGTGTTCAGGCCGTTGGATCGTATGCAGACGCTTAAAAAGCCGGCTGGTATCTAATTTTCAGCAATTTGCCTGAAAAATGAATTTATAGAGGTGCCCTAAAATCACTGCAACGCCTCCTGCTGCCGCAACCCTTCTCACCCTTACTCCATTTTCAAGCGGCATCCATCTGATGCCGTTTTTCATGACCCATGACACAAGCCAGCAGCTCCCATCCAGATAACACCGCCACGCCAGCAAGCACACCCGGCCTTGATGCGCTGGCCAAGTCGTTTGAGCCTGCGGCAATTGAAAGCCAGTGGGGCCGGTTGTGGGAGCAAAGCGGCCTGTACGAGCCGACTTTGGACGCTGCCAAAGACTCGTTTGCCATTCAGTTGCCGCCGCCCAACGTGACGGGCACGCTGCACATGGGTCATGCATTCAACCAGACCATCATGGACTCGCTGACCCGCTACCACCGCATGAAGGGCGACAATACGTTGTGGCTGCCGGGCACTGACCATGCGGGCATCGCCACGCAGATTGTGGTCGAGCGCAAGTTGCAAAGTGAAGGTAAAACGCGGCATGACCTGGGGGCGAGCCCTACCGAGGCTCGCAAGAACTTTGTAGCCAAGGTGTGGCAGTGGAAGGAAGAGTCGGGCAGCACCATCACGCGCCAAATGCGCCGCATGGGCGACTCGGTGGCGTGGAAGCACGAGTACTTCACCATGGACGCTAAGATGTCCAAGGTTGTCACTTCGACCTTCGTGCAGTTGTATGAACAGGGTTTGATTTACCGTGGCAAACGGCTCGTCAACTGGGACCCGATTTTGAAGTCCGCCGTGAGCGACCTTGAAGTTGAAAAAGAAGAACGCAACAGCTTCATGTGGCACATCGAGTACCCGTTTAGCGATGGGCCGCAAACCGCTAGCGATGGCACACCATTGCGCGGCATGCACATCGCCACGACCCGGCCCGAGACCATGCTGGCCGACGGGGCTCTAGCGGTACACCCCGACGACGAACGTTACAAACACCTGATCGGCAAAATGGTTGACCTGCCGCTGTGCAACCGCGCGATTCCGGTCATTGCAGACGACTATGTTGACCCGGCCTTCGGCAGCGGCTGCGTGAAGATTACCGGCGCGCATGACTTTAACGATTACCAGGTTGCGCTGCGCCACGGCTTGCCGCTCATCACCATCTTCACACTCGACGCAAAGATCAACGAAAACGGCCCTGCGCAATACCAGGGCCTGGACCGCTACGACTGCCGCAAGGCGGTGTTGAAAGACCTGGAAGACCAGGGTTTTTTAGAAAAAGCCGTGCCGCACAAAAACATGGTGCCAGTCTGCGCCCGCACTGGGGCTGTCGTTGAGCCGATGTTGACCGACCAATGGTTCGTCGCCTTAAGCAAAGTCAGCGATAAAGACCCGACAGGAAAGTCGATCTCACAAAAAGCGCGCGATGCAGTCGCCAATGGTGACGTGAAGTTTGTACCCGAGCAATGGGTCAACACCTACAACCAGTGGATGAACAATATCCAGGACTGGTGCATCAGCCGCCAGCTCTGGTGGGGCCATCAAATTCCGGCCTGGTATGACGAAGACGGCAAGGTCTATGTGGCTGAAAACGAAGCGGCTGCACAAGCACAGGCAGCGGGCAAAAAACTGCTGCGTGATGAAGACGTTTTAGACACCTGGTATTCATCAGCACTGGTGCCTTTCTCATCACTCGGCTGGCCCGAGAAGACAAAAGAGCTTGATTTGTTTTTGCCATCTAGCGTACTGGTCACGGGCTACGACATCATCTTCTTCTGGGTCG
>JBCKMZ010000034.1:0-21942 GCA_038902975.1 Polaromonas sp. | reverse complement strand
TTTGACCGCGACCAGACGGCCGCGAAGGTGAGCTACCAGAAGATGGCCGTGGCCTATCGCCGGATTTTTGACCGCTTCGGCCTGACCTACCGCGCAGTGGCTGCCGACAGTGGCGCAATTGGGGGTGACTTGAGCGAAGAGTTTCAGGTCATTGCGGCAACCGGTGAAGACGCGATGGTTTATTGCCCCGAGAGTAGCTACGCGGCGAATATGGAGAAGGCTGAGGCGCTCGACCCCAAGTTATCGCCGCAAGGTGAGCGCAAGGCGGCATCGCAGGCGATGACCAAAACCGCGACGCCGGGCAAGGCAAGCTGTGCTGACGTGGCCGAGCTGCTGACCATTGCCTTGCAGTCCACCGTCAAGTCATTGGTGCTGGCCACTGACACGCTTGACGAGGCGGGCAAAGTCATCAAGACACAGGTATGGCTGCTGCTGCTGCGCGGCGACCATGACATGAATGAAGTCAAGGTGCGCAAGCTCGAAGGCATGGCAGATTTCCGCTTTGCCACGCTGCCTGAGATTGAAGAACACTTCGGCTGCAAGCCCGGCTACCTCGGCCCTTTGAATTTGCTGAACCCCGTCAAGCTGGTAGCCGACCGCGAAGTCGCTGTCATGGCCGACTGGGTCTGCGGTGCCAACGTCGAAGACTTTCACATCACCGGTGTCAACTGGGGCCGCGACCTGCCAGAGCCCGCGCTGGTAGCCGACATCCGCAACGTCGTAGCAGGCGATGCCTCGCCCGACGGCAAGGGCCTGCTGGCGATCGAGCGCGGCATCGAGGTTGGCCATATTTTTTACCTCGGCACCAAATATTCGAAAGCCATGAACGCCACGTTTTTAGACGCCAACGGCAAGCCGCAGTTTCTGGAAATGGGTTGCTACGGCATCGGCATCACGCGCCTGCCGGCTGCCGCCATCGAGCAAAATCACGATGCCAAAGGCATCATCTGGCCCGACGCGATTGCGCCCTTCAGCATCGTGCTCTGCCCCATCAGCCCTGACCGTTTTGCCGATGTCAAAGCGGCTGCCGACAAGCTGTATGAAGAGCTGCTGGCGGCAGGCGTTGACGTGATTTTGGACGACCGCAACGAGCGCCCCGGTGTCATGTTTGCCGACTGGGAATTGATAGGTGTGCCACACCGCATGACGATTGGCGAGCGCGCGCTCAAGGAAGGTCAGCTCGAATACCAACACCGCCGCGATGCAGAATCGACCAAGGTAGATACTGCTGGCGCGCTAGCCTTTCTCAAAACAAAACTTGGCCTAGCCGCCTGAGTCAAGTGAACAACGCTGTTGGTTTGTCTAGGCGAGCCTGCATCCTTGCGCCGCCACTGCTGCTGACCTCGCTTCTGGCACCTGGGCTCGCCAGCGCAGGCGCGCAAATCGAAGAGCCGCTGATCGATTCGGTACGCACCGCATTGAGTTCTGCCATCGCCAACCACGCACCGCCGGTGCCCGAGTTCAACGACACCGAAGGCCGACTCAAATACCTGCGCTGGCTGGGCGCCATGAGTCAGCGCTTAAAGAAGAAAAAACCTGAGTGGCAAGTGCGCAAAGAGTTTTTGCAAACCGTCTGGTACGAGAGCAAACGTGCTGGCCTCGACATCACGTTGGTGCTAGGCCTGATTCAAGTCGAAAGCAACTTTCGCAAGTTCGCCGTCAGCCCGGTAGGCGCACGCGGCTACATGCAGGTGATGCCCTTCTGGACGCGCGTGATCGGTGACAGCGACCCCGGCAAGCTGTTTCACATGCAAACCAACCTGCGCTTTGGCTGCGTCATATTGCGGCACTACCTGGATCGCGAAAAAGGCGACCTCTTCATGGGCCTGGGCCGCTACAACGGCTCGCGCGGCAAGGCGGCCTATCCTGATGCAGTATTGGGTGCGAGAAAGCAGTGGGAGTTCGGCTAGTGTGGTGTTGCATGCTTGATGGCACAAATAAAACTGATGGATTTTTGCTCAAGGCAAGGCGCATATAAGGTATATTGGCCGTATGCTTACACCCCCCTAAGGCCGCTGATAAAAGGGGTCAGACCCTTTCCATTTCAAGGATGCACTTTCTCGATGCTGCTCATTAGAACGTTCTTGGTTGTCATCCCCGCCCTCCTGATCTGGGTGTACGTCAGGGATTTTCAGCAGTGGGGTACGAAAGAGCGTCGCAATGTCGTAGGAATCGGTGTTGGCCTCCTTTGGTCGGTTGGGTTCGGCATTTTTTCTGGAATGACGGGCTTTCTTAGATGAGCACATTCGAATGATGCTCGCACGTCAATCGCAAACAAAAATGCACCCTAACCGCCGCATGAACTGCGACCTTCGTCAGCGTCGCTTCGCGCCGCTGTCTCAGGCGCGTTATGCTGAACGTTAGTCGGTACATACCGAATGGATATTTTCTTAACAATCTTTTCTGGAGTCGCAGTTTTCGTGGTCGGCCAAGTATTCCTGAAACTGGTCATCGAACCAGTGCACAGGTTCAAAGCAACTGTCTCGGATATTTCATACGCTTTAGTCTATTACGCGGATATCTACTCCAATCCAGGGATTACCGGGGAAGAACGAGAAGCAGAGACAAAACAAAAACTCCGTACTCTATCGTCAGAGTTAAACGCAGCCACATATCTAATTCCAAAGTATGAGTGGGCTCGCCTATTTTTCGGACTTCCTCAAAGAGATAAAGTTGTAGAGGCAGCTGGTACTTTAATCGGGCTTTCCAACAGTCTGCACGATTCAAAATTTGACCGCGGAATGCACAATTTTGGGCGGTATCAAAAAATATGCACGAACTTGAATATCTATCTACCCAAAGGCGAACGGCCGGATGAAGGCACCGCCTAACGAATAAGCAACCGTCTTAAAAGTCAAGTATTCTCGACCTCCCGGGTGTACAAATTTTCGTTCCATAGCGCAAACCACGCCTCTGATCTGCATTTTCTAAAATACGCATCACATTTTGAGCCGTATTGTCTAAAATACGCCTCATGTCGAAAACAATTACCATCAAATCGCCCCGCTACCTTTGGCAACATCCCGCTTGGCCCGCGCTCACTTTTGACGCGGCTGCGTTGCTGCACAACCTGAGCAATGCGCGCCTGGAGCAAGGCAAGTTGCTGGGCTTGCTGGAGGCCATTGGCTTGGAGAGCGGCCAAGAGGTGGCGCGCGAGCTGTGGGTGCAAGAGGCCATGGCCACGGCCGCGATTGAAGGCGAGAAGCTGGACCTGGGGGCCGTGCGCTCGTCCGTCGCCTACCGCTTGGGTTTGGTTGATTTACCCACCGCAAACCGGCAGGTAGATGGCTTGGTGCAGGTGATGGCGGATGCTACCCAGCAATACCAAGCGCCGTTGACGCAAGAGCGGCTGTGCCTGTGGCAGGCCGCGTTGTTTCCCGGCAGCAGCGCCAATTTGCGCCGCATCGCGGTGGGGCGCTACCGGGACCACGCGGATGCTATGCAAATTGTGAGCGGCAGTCTGGGACGCGAGGTAGTGCATTACGTGGCGCCGCCATCGGCACAGGTGCCGCAAGAGATGGCGCAGTTTTTGGCGTGGTTTGCGCTCACGCCTGTGGTGCCAGCTACAGCGTCAGGCGCTGTGTCAGGCAAAGCGCCCGGGCTGCACGGTCTGGCCCGCGCCGCGTTGGCGCATTTGTGGTTTGAGACGATTCACCCGTTTGAAGATGGTAACGGTCGCCTGGGCCGCGCCATTGTGGATATGGCCCTGGCGCAAGACATGGGCGCAGGGGTGCGGGTGTTTGGCATGGCCCGCCAAATGATGATGACGCGTGCTGCGTATTACGACGCGCTCAAGCTTGCGCAGCGCAGCACGTCGGGCGCGGCGCTGGATGTGACACCGTGGGTGCAGTGGTTTGTGCAGGCGTACGCGCAAGGGTGCATCACCTCGCAAGCGGTGGTGAAGCAGGCGCTGGAGAAAGCCGAGTTTCGCCAGCGTGCCGCAGCGCGTGGGGTAAACGCGCGGCAAACCAAGGTGCTCAATCGTTTGCTGGAGGCCGGCAACAGCACCCTGGGTGGGGGCTTCTTGGGCGGCATGACCAGTGATAAGTATTGCAAGCTGACCGGCACATCCAAAGCCACGGCCACGCGAGACCTGGCGGACTTGGCCGCCAAGGGGCTGCTGCGCATTGAAGGCGTTGGCAAGGCCACGCGCTACGCCATTGCGATTGACCAGTGGGGGCAGTCAAATAGTAGCAATTTGAACGAACGCGCGCTCGAATCAGCCTACCGCCAAAGCGCAGCCACTGATCTCATCGTGGCAAAAGCCTTTTCGGGCAGCTTGAATGATGGGCTTAATGATGAGGCGTGGTGACACCGACAAAGCCGCGCTCTTGCGCAAACCAGGCCAGCACGGGGATGGCGCCCGGCAGCACGGGCTGCACCGTGACGGGCAGCGACTGCCAGGCAAACGACTGGCTTTCCCGCATGTGCAGCTCGCCCGTCCACTCGAACACCTTGCAGAAGTTGAGCCGCACCAGCGCGTGCGGGTAGTCAACCAGCTCGATCTTCCATGGCTGTGCTTGCACGATGCTGATGCCAATTTCTTCTTGCAACTCGCGGCGCAGCGCCTGGGCAACGCTCTCGCCTGCTTCCAGCTTGCCGCCCGGGAACTCCCAATAGCCTGCGTAGACTTTGCCTGCGGGGCGCGAGGTGAGAAGGAAGTCGCCGTTGGGCAGAATCAGAACGCCGACAGCGACCTCAACCACTTTGCGATCAGCCCCGTTAGTAGCACCTTCACGCCGGCGATCTCCGTCGGCTACAAGTACCTGCGCAGTCATTGCATCAGCCTTAAGACTGTTTTCCGACGTAGTCTCTCGCGAACTGGTAGGCAACACGGCCACTGCGCGAGCCGCGCTCAAGTGCCCACACCAGCGATGCCGGGCGGGCAGCGGCGATGGCTGCGACATCAACGCCAAATGACGACAGCCACTGGGCGGTAATCGTCAGGTATTCATCCTGTGTGAACGGGTAAAAACTGATCCACAAACCGAAACGCTCGGCGAGTGAGTTTTTTTCTTCAACCGCCTCGCCGGGGTGTACCTCACCGTCTTCGTTGTGGGTGTAGCTCAGGTTATCGGCCATTTTTTGCGGCAGCAAATGGCGACGGTTGCTGGTGGCGTAGATCACCACGTTGGGCGCTGCGGCTGATACCGAGCCATCAAGAATCGACTTAAGTGCTTTATAGCCCGGCTCGCCGTCTTCAAAGCTCAGGTCATCGCAGAACACGATGAATTTTTCTCTCAAGCTTGACACCACATCCACGATGTCGGGCAAGTCAATCAGGTCGGCTTTGTCAACCTCGATCAGGCGCAAGCCGCGCGCTGAGTATTCATTTAAACAAGCCTTGATGAGTGACGACTTGCCGGTGCCACGTGCGCCCGTCAGCAGCACGTTATTGGCCGGTTTGCCGTTTACAAATTGCTCGGTATTACGCCTGATTTTTTCTTTTTGATCGTCGATTTCTTTCAGGTCACTCAAGTCCATCGCGCCGACGTGGTGTACGGGCTCAAGCGCCCCATGACCAGTGCTGCGCTTGCGGTAGCGATAGGCCACCGAGGCGCTCCAGTCGGGTGCAGTGAGCGGCTGCGGCAGCACGGACTCGATACGCGTCATCAAGAACTCAAACCGCGCCATCACTTTTTCAAATTGTTCGTTCATATTAGCTTCTGTAATCGGCGTTGATCTTCACGTAGTCATAAGACAAATCACAAGTCCAGACCGTATCCGCTGCGGCTCCACGGCCCAGCACCACGCGCACCGTGATCTCGCTCTGCTTCATCACACGCTGAGCGTCGGCCTCGACGTAGTCCACATGCCTGCCGCCGTTTTTGGCGACCAGCACGTCGTCAAGGTACAAATCAATTTTGGTTTGATCCAAGTCATCAATGCCTGCGTAACCCACGGCAGCGAGGATGCGGCCAAGATTTGGGTCACTGGCAAAAAAGGCGGTTTTAACTAAGGGCGAATGCGCGATGGCATAGGCCACTTTGCGGCACTCGTCGCCCGTTTTGCCGCCTTCAACTGCGATGGTGATGAACTTGGTTGCGCCTTCGCCATCGCGGACTATGGCCTGCGCGAGCGACTTTGCAATCTCCATCATGGCTGCGCGCAGGGTTTTGCCGTCAGCGCTGTCCAGCGATGTGATGGGCGCGTGCTGTGCCTGGTTGCTGGCAATCACCACAAACGAATCATTGGTTGACGTATCACCATCAACGGTGACGCGGTTGAACGAGCCCTCCGCCAACTCTTTTGCCAGTTGCGACATCACGCCCTGCGCCACACAGGCATCGGTCGCCAAAAAGCCCAGCATGGTCGCCATATTGGGACGTATCATGCCCGCGCCTTTGCTGATGCCGGTGATGGTGATTGGCTGGCCACCCAGTTGGATGCGTTTCGAGAATGCCTTGGCCACCGTGTCGGTGGTCATGATGGCTTCGGCAGCGTTGGCCCAGTTGTCTTCTTTGGCATCCGCAATGGCTGCAGGCAGGCCAGCAGCGATGCGGTCATGCGGCAGCGGCTCCATGATGACACCGGTAGAAAACGGCAGGATTTGCTCGGCTGCCAGATTCAGTTCACGCGCCAGCGCAATGCAGGTAGCGTGCGCGCGATGCAGCCCGTCTTCGCCCGTGCCAGCATTGGCATTGCCGGTGTTGATGAGCATGGCGCGAATACCAAAGCTCTGGTCAGCATTTTTGGCCAGGTGTTCGCGACAAAGCTGCACGGGCGCGGCGCAAAAACGGTTTTGTGTGAACACCGCGCCAACTGATGCGCCTGCGTCTAACAGCATGACCGCCAGATCTTTACGGTTGGCCTTGCGTATGCCCGCCTCGGTAATACCCCAACGCACACCGGGCACAGGGTAAAGGTCAGCTGCAGGCGTGGCTACGAGATTGACGGGCATGTTTTCCTGACTCCAGATAGCGGACCGGCAGACTGAATAATTTTTCCGACGGGCCGCCCCTAGGAAAAATGCGCCCCCTCGGGGGGCAGAGAGCTACACGAAGTGAGTGAACGTGGGGGCCTTAAGTCAGCCTGCCGTGACAGAATTTGTATTTTTTCCCGGAGCCGCATGGGCAGGGTTCATTGCGGCCCACGCGTGGCACGGCGCCGGCCGGCAAGGCCTGCTTGTAGCGCTGCGATTCTTCGCCAACGGTGGTTTCCACTTCGCCGGTTGCGGTCGGTGCCGTGTAGGTCACATTGGCAATATTTTCAGCCCGGGTTTCCATGTCTTCGGCGGCTTGCTCCAATTGCTCGCCCGACTGGATCTTGACCGTCATCAGGATTTTGGTGACTTCGTTTTTCACGCTGTCAAGCAACTGGCCAAACAGCTCGAAGGCTTCGCGCTTGTATTCCTGCTTGGGCTGCTTTTGCGCATAGCCGCGCAGGTGAATGCCCTTGCGCAGGTAGTCGAGCGAACTTAAATGTTCACGCCAGTGCGTGTCTATGCTTTGCAGCAGCACGATGCGCTCAAACTGTAAAAAGTTTTTTTCACCAATTTTGTCCAGCTTGTCGGCAAAGGCCGCGTTGGCTGCGGCAATCACTTTTTCAAGAATGTCTTCGTCGGTGATGGCGGCTGCCTCTTCCAGCTCTTTGGTCAATGGCACATCAATCTGCCATTCGTCCAGCAATACTTTTTGCAGACCTGCAATGTCCCACTGCTCTTCAACACTTTCAACCGGCACGTACTGCCGTGTCAGGTCGGTAAAGCAGCCTTCGCGCAGCGACTCGATCTGCCCCTTCAGGCTGGCCGCGTCCATGATGTCGTTGCGCTGCTGGTAAATTACCTTGCGCTGGTCGTTGGCCACGTCGTCGTATTCAAGCAGTTGCTTGCGAATGTCGAAGTTGCGCGCCTCAACCTTGCGCTGGGCTGATTCAATGCTGCGCGTCACGATGCCGGCTTCAATGGCCTCGCCATCGGGCATCTTCAGCCGCTCCATGATGGCCTTGACACGATCACCCGCAAAAATGCGCATCAGCGGGTCGTCAAGGCTTAAGAAAAAGCGCGATGAACCAGGGTCACCCTGACGGCCAGAGCGGCCACGCAACTGGTTGTCGATGCGGCGTGACTCATGGCGCTCAGTAGCGATGATGCGCAGGCCGCCCAGGGCCTTGACCTGCTCGTGTTCTTGCGCCCACTGGCTGCGCAGCTTGGCGATTTGCGCGTCTTTCGCGCCTGCGTCCAGTGACTCATCAGACTCGACCGCTTCGATCATTTTTTCAAGATTACCGCCCAGCACAATGTCAGTGCCGCGACCCGCCATGTTGGTGGCAATCGTGATGACTTTCAAGCGCCCGGCTTGCGCCACGATGTCGGCCTCACGCGCATGTTGCTTGGCGTTAAGCACCTGGTGCGGGAGATTTTCTTTCTCCAGCAGCTGGTCGATGATCTCGGAGTTTTCAATCGATGTGGTGCCGACCAGCACCGGCTGGCCGCGCTCGTAGCATTCGCGAATGTCCTTGATGGCCGCTTCGTATTTTTCACGTGTGGTTTTGTAGACGCGATCCAGCTGGTCTTCACGCCGGCTCGGGCGGTTTGGCGGGATGACGCTGGTCTCCAGGCCATAAATTTCAGAGAACTCATAGGCCTCGGTGTCAGCCGTGCCGGTCATGCCGGCCAGCTTGCCGTAGAGGCGGAAATAGTTCTGGAAGGTGATGGATGCCAGTGTCTGGTTTTCTGCCTGAATCGGCACGCCTTCCTTGGCTTCAACAGCCTGATGCAGGCCTTCACTCCAGCGGCGACCCGCCATCAAACGGCCCGTGAATTCATCGACGATGACGACTTCAGGCGAGCCGTCTTCGCCTTTTTGCACCACATAGTGCTGGTCGCGGTGGTACAGGTGGTTGGCGCGCAGTGCTGCATACAGGTGATGCATCAACTGGATATTGGCCGGGTCATACAGCGTGGCACCCTCGGGAATCAGAGCGAGGTTGAACAATATGCGCTCGGCATTTTCATGGCCCTGCTCGGTCAGAAACACCTGCTGGGTTTTTTCATCGAGTGTGAAGTCGCCTGGTTTGGTCACGCCTTCGCCGGTGCGCGGGTCAGCTTCGCCTTCCTGGCGCGTGAGCAGTGGCACAACCTTGTTCATGGCCACATACATGTCGGTATGGTCTTCGGCCTGGCCGCTGATGATGAGCGGCGTACGGGCTTCGTCGATCAGTATCGAGTCGACTTCATCGACGATGGCGTAGTTCAGGCCGCGCTGCACGCGGTCTGCCACTTCATAGACCATGTTGTCGCGCAGGTAGTCAAAGCCGTATTCGTTGTTGGTGCCGTAGATGATGTCACACTGGTAGGCGGCCTGCTTTTCTTGGCGCGACATGGTGGGCAGATTGATGCCAACTGTCAAGCCCAGATAGTTGTAGAGCTTGCCCATCCAGAGTGCATCCCGATTGGCGAGGTAGTCATTGACCGTCACCACATGCACGCCCTTGCCAGTCAGGGCATTGAGGTAAACCGGCAGGGTCGCCGTGAGCGTTTTGCCCTCGCCGGTACCCATCTCGGAAATCTTGCGGTTGTGTAACGTCATGCCGCCCAGCAGCTGCACATCAAAGTGGCGCATCTTCATCACGCGTTTGCTGCCCTCGCGAACGACTGCAAACGCCTCAGGAAGAATGGTATCAAGGGTTTCGCCTGCCGCTACGCGATCAATGAACTCCCGGGTTTTGGCGCGCAATTGAGATTCGTCGAGCTTTTCATACTGCGGCTCCAGCGCATTGATGCGCTCTATGGTTTTGCGGTAACTTTTAAGCAGCCTGTCATTGCGGCTGCCGAAGATTTTGGTCAGTATGTTGTAGGCCATAAATGCGAGGCCGCGTTGCAACCCCCGTGAGTTGGCAATGCGGCCGAAATCCCTTCATTGATACGGACTTAGGTGTGGGCGCTGCCGGTTAGTTCAACCGTGCGCAAACCTCTGATTTTACCTGCTACAGGGCACTTATTTTTGGCACTTATTTTTGGCGTCTATCTTGGGTGCGGCAATTGTGTACCCGTCGATGACAGCGTCGAGGTGCTGGAAGAGGCAAGCTGATTGGCCGGCATCTTTTGCCCTGCCATGAGGAATTTTTGCGGGTCCTGGGGAACGCCTTGCACCAGCACTTCAAAGTGCAGATGCGAGCCCGTCGAACGTCCTGTGGTGCCCACTTCGGCTATTTTTTGACCACGCTTGACCAGATCGCCTTTTTTGACAAACACCCTGGAAGCATGAGCGTAGCGCGTGACCAGATCATTGCCGTGGTCAATTTCGACCATGTTCCCATAGGCGGAATTGTATTCCTGCACCAGCACAACACCGCCAGCAGCAGCGACGATGGGCGTGCCCTGCGTCGCAGGAAAGTCCAGCCCCGTATGCAGCGCCGACTGCCCGTTGACAGGGTCGATGCGCCAGCCGAACGATGAACCCAGAGTACCGCCCGCTACGGGCTGCTGCGTAGGCAGCATGAGCTTTTTAATTTTCTGGTCAAAAAGGCGCGACTCCATGACGGTCATCAGGTCAACCCGCTGGTCTGTCAGCTTGTCGAGATCAGTCAGCGTGGCCTGCAGTTCTTCCATCGTCAGGGATCGGCTACCGACCAGCGCGCCACCACTGCCCATGCTGGATTTGATGTCACCCGGATTGAGGCCCGCCAGACCCGAGACGCGCTCGCTCAGGGTTTCAAGCTGCACCATCTTGGCCTGCATCTCACCCAGCCGCTTGGCCATCACGTCGAGGTTTTCGCGCATGAAGCGGTCGCGTTGCTCGAACTCGTCTTTGATCACCAGCTTGAGCAGCGAGCCGACCACAGGCCAGCCCTCGCGCGCGCCCTTCAAAAACACCCAGTGGTACAAACCGGCAGCCACCACCATCAAGGCAAAGGCCGCTACAAAACCCGCAACCACCAGTTTGGTACCGCTTAAATATATAGCCCGACTTTTGGCCAGCCAGGCATCTGTGATGATTAAATGCACTTGTCGTCCTCATTAATAGCCTGGCATAGACAGGCTGGCATCGCATCTCGTGAACCAAAAATTTTATCCTGCCAAAAAGGCATCTTCCGTGACCTCTTCGCGAACCATTAATGCCCCCATCACTGCCCATCAGGCAGTTGAAAACTCGCCGACCCTTGGACACCTGACCGGGCTGGTCAGGGAGTCCAACGCCCGGCTAGCAGCCATTGAGTCGCTGATTCCCGAAACCCTGCGCCCTGCTGTCAAAGCTGGCCCGATTGATGGCGAAACCTGGTGCCTGCTGGTTTATGGAAACGCCGCCGCAGCCAAAGTCCGCCAACTCATTCCCCGCATTCAATCTCGTCTTTTGCAGGAAGGGTGGAAGGTTACATCAATTCGGCTGAAGATACTAATAGCCAAAAAGTAGTACTGGACGGATGTACCGAGGCCACGGCTTGTTTGCTGGCGGCAGGGTAAAGGCGAGGTTGAAAGCGAAGGATTGAAAAAAATGGTGCCGATTATCGGAATCGAACTGATGACCTACCGCTTACAAGGCGGTTGCTCTACCAACTGAGCTAAATCGGCACAAAAACTTATTTTACTAAATCCTACTAAACCCGCTTCTTATTTGACCCGCTTGAGTGAGGGCCGCCCGGCCTGCTTCGGTTTCGGCGGCTCTGGAGGCTCCAGGTCACCATCACCCGAGCTGGCGTGGCCTTCGGTAGGAACCAGTTGCACGATTTTGCTGTCAGCAGCGTGTACGCCCGGCCCGGTTGCCGAGGGCACCGCTGATAGAGCGGACGACGGCGTGACGGGTATGCCACCGACTGCCGAGACCACGCTTGAGAAGCCTTGCGGACTGTCTGAAGAAGTCGCCAGCGGGAAAGCCATGCCCTGCCCGTTCTCGCGTGCGTAAATCGCAATCACGCGGCTAATCGGCACCAGGATGTCTCTGGCACTGCCTGCAAACCTGGCCTTGAACTCGATGAAGTCATTGCCCAGCTTCAGCGATGAGGTCGCATCAAAACTGATATTGAGCACGATCTCGTTGTTTTTGACGTATTCGCGCGGCACCTGCACCGTCTCGTCAACCGCCACCGCCACATAGGGCGTGAGGCCATTGTCGGTACACCATTCGTACAAGGCTCTAACCAGGTACGGACGGGTTGACGTGGAGTCCAGCGCGTTCATCAATACAGCCGAAATTGATTACTTGCGCATCACTTTTTCAGAAGGTGTCAGCGCTTCAATGTATGCTGGGCGTGAAAAAATGCGCTCGGCATATTTGAGCAGCGGTGCCGCATTTTTTGACAGGTCGATATCGTAGTAATCCAGACGCCAGAGCAGCGGCGCAATCGCCACGTCGAGCATCGAGAAGTTGTCGCCCAGCATGAACTTGTTCTTCAAAAAGATCGGGGCCAGCTGCGTCAGGCGGTCACGTACATGGGAGCGGGCTTTTTCAAGCGCTTTCTCATTGCCTTTAGCGGTGCGTGACTCCAACGTACTGACGTGTACGAACAGCTCTTTTTCGAAGTTCAGCAAAAACAGGCGCACGCGCGCGCGGTCAATCGGGTCGCCGGGCATCAATTGCGGGTGCGGAAAGCGCTCGTCAATGTACTCGTTGATGATGTTTGATTCGTACAAAATCAAATCACGCTCGACCAAAATCGGCACCTGACCGTAAGGGTTCATGACGTTGATGTCTTCGGGCTTGCTGTACAAGTCCACGTCACGGATTTCGAAGTCCATGCCTTTTTCAAACAGCACAAAACGGCAGCGGTGCGAGAAAGGGCAGGTTGTGCCTGAATAAAGAACCATCATGGGGCAGAACTCCTAAATACAAAGGAGTGGAACCCTTGAAGGTAGCCACTCCAGAAAGTGCCGGGAGCCAACTCCCGGCGAAAAAATTACTTGATGTCTTTCCAGAACGACGCATTCAGGCGCCAGGCTGCAAAAGTAAGAATCAGCAGAAAAAGCAGCACCCAGACACCCACGCGCACGCGGGTGTTTTGTGAAGGATCGGCCATCCATTGCAGGTAGCCCACCAGATCGCCTATGGCCTGGTCGTATTGCAAGGCAGACATGGTGCCGGGCGTGACCTGCTGCCAGCCCTTGAAGATCGCGACCTTGCGCCCCTGCTCTTGTTTTTCCTCAAACACCGGCTTGCGCTCGCCGGACAGCTCCCACAGTACATGCGGCATACCGACGTTCGGGAACACCAGGTTGTTCCAGCCGGTGGGCGTGGTGTCGTCGCGGTAATAGCTACGCAGGAAGGTGTAGAGGTAGTCGGCGCCGCTGCCGCCAGCGCCTGCGCGCGAGCGCGCAATCACGCTCAGGTCCGGCGGGTTGGTGCCAAACCAGTCCCTGGCCTGCTTGGGATCGATGGCGGCTTTCATGGTTTCGCCGACCTTGTCGGTGGCGAACAGCAGGTTGTCCTTGATCTGTTGCTCGGTCAAACCGATGTCCGTGAGGCGGTTGTAACGCATGAACGCGGCGGAGTGGCAGTTCAGGCAGGTGTTGACGAACAGCTTGGCGCCGTTTTGCAGCGCGCCGAGGTCGTTGGTTTTGTTGGGTGCCTTGTCCCAGGCCATACCTGTCGCTGCATGCACGCCCGTGCCGGACAGCGCCAGCACAGCCAGCATAGCCAGAGCCAGTTGTTTCAGTATCTTCATCATGTCAAAGTCTCCGGCTCAGTGGGCAGCAAAAGTCACGCGGTCGGGCACTGGCTTGAAGCTGCCCAGACGGCTCCACCAGGGCATCAGCAAAAAGAAACCGAAGTAAAACAGCGTTCCAAGCTGCGACACGCGCTCATTGATGGCTGAAGGCGGGTTGATGCCGAGGTAACCCAGCACCAGGAAGTTGATGACGAAAATCGCATACAGGTACTTGTGCCAACTCGGCCGGTAGCGGATGGACAAGACCGGGCTGTTATCGAGCCAGGGCAGGAAAAACAGAATCATCGTGCTGCCACCCATGACGACCACACCCCAGAACTTGGCATCGATCATCAGCATCGCTGCGATCAGCAGCACCGCAGCGGCGACGATGACGGCTTTGAACAGCATCGCGATTTTGGCCTTGACCACGCCCAGAACAGCGCCCGCCAGCACACAGGCCATCAGCGCAACCATCATCTGGCTGGTAATGGCACGCAGCATCGAGTAATAAGGCGTGAAATACCAGACTGGGGCAATGTGAGCCGGGGTCTTCAGTGAATCAGCCGGAATGAAGTTGTTGTATTCTAGGAAATAACCGCCCATCTCGGGCGCAAAGAAAATGATGGCGGAAAAGATCATCAGGAACACGCTGACGCCAAAAATGTCATGCACCGTGTAGTAGGGGTGGAAAGGAATGCCGTCCAGCGGCTTGCCATTGGCGTCTTTGAGCGCCTTGATTTCCACGCCGTCGGGGTTGTTGGAGCCGACTTCATGCAGCGCAATGATGTGCGCGACCACCAGGCCCAGCAGCACCAGCGGAACGGCAATCAC
This sequence comes from Polaromonas sp., assembly GCA_038902975.1. Lineage (GTDB taxonomy): Bacteria > Pseudomonadota > Gammaproteobacteria > Burkholderiales > Burkholderiaceae_C > Polaromonas. The sequence goes on along the minus strand of JBCKMZ010000034.1, from coordinate 7,527 downwards.
GTGGAAGGCAAAGAAGCGGTTCAGCGTGGCATCACCGACCACATAGTCGCCGCGGATCAGCAGCGCCAGGTCCGGGCCGATGAATGGAATGGCGGCAAACAGATTCACGATCACCTGGGCGCCCCAGTAGCTCATCTGGCCCCAGGGCAGCAGGTAGCCCGTGAAAGCCTCGGCCATCATGACCAGGAAAATCGCGCAGCCGAAAACCCAGATCAGCTCGCGCGGCTTGCGGTAGCTGCCGTAGATCAGGCCGCGGAACATGTGCAGATAGACCACGACGAAAAATGCAGACGCTCCTGTCGAGTGCATGTAGCGAACCAACCAGCCCCAGGGCACGTCGCGCATGATGTATTCGACCGAGCCAAACGCCAGCGCGGCATCGGGCTTGTAGTGCATGGTCAGAAAAATACCCGTGACGATCTGGATCACCAGCACCAGTAAGGACAGCGAGCCGAAGATGTACCAGAAGTTGAAGTTCTTCGGCGCGTAATACTCGCTCATGTGCTCTTTGAAGAGCTTGCTCGCGGGAAAACGGTTGTCGACCCAGTTCAGCAACTTGGCAGCAACCGGCGCATCGGGGGAGATTTCTTTGAATTCAGCCATATGGGATCCTATTCGCTTGTTCGATGGGGGACTTGGCGGGCGCCGCGCGGGCGCTGGCGAGCTGTCCAGCAAAGCTTCAGGCTTTTTTGTCCTCACCAATCAGCAGTTTGGCGTCTGACAGATACATGTGGGGCGGGACTTCGAGGTTGTCCGGTGCCGGCTTGTTCTTGAAGACGCGACCCGCCAAATCGTAGGTGGCACCGTGGCAGGGGCAGAAAAAGCCACCCGCCCAGTCGTCCGGCAGGGAAGGTTGGGGGCCGGGTTGAAACTTGTCGGACGGCGAGCAGCCCAGGTGGGTGCAAATACCCACGGCAACCAGGTATTCGGGTTTGATGGAGCGGGTTGCGTTGCGCGCGTACACGGGGGTGAACTCGTTAGGCTTGCGCTCGGACTTCGGATCGGCCAGTTGCGGGTCCAGCTTGGCCAGCCCGGCCAGTTGCTCGGGCGTACGCCTGACGATCCAGACCGGCTTGCCACGCCACTCCACCGTCAGCTTTTCGCCAGGCTTGATGGCCGAAATGTCCACCTCGACGGCAGCACCCGCGGCTTTGGCTCTTTCGGAGGGTGAAAAAGTGCTAACAAAAGGTATGGCAGCGGCAGCTACACCGACACTGCCTACGACGGCTGTGGTGACTATCCAGTTTCTTTTATCTTTATCCATCGGTGAGCCGTTGGGCACACCCAGTGCGTTATTTGCGCTAACTTCGGTCATGAGAGTCCTTCAAGAACTGGCTTGAAATAGGCTTGTTGGGGTCAACCCGCGATTGTAGCGGAGCGGGACTAGCGTTTGCGAGTTTTCGCGCCATGCGGATAGCCGCGATCAGGCTGGACGCATCGGCTTTCCCCTTGCCGGCAATGTCAAAAGCCGTGCCGTGGTCCGGGCTGGTGCGCACCAGCGGCAAACCCAGCGTGACATTAACGCCCTGCTCCACACCCAGGTACTTGACCGGAATCAGCCCCTGGTCGTGGTACATCGCCACCACCACATCGAACTCGCCCGACTGGCCAGCAATATCGCGTGCCCGCATGAAGACGGTGTCGGGCGCGAAGGGGCCACTCACGTTCAGGCCTTCGGCTCTAGCGGCGGCTATGGCAGGGGCGATGATGGTTTGCTCCTCCACACCAAACAGCCCACCCTCGCCTGCGTGGGGGTTGAGCCCGGCCACGCCAATGCGCGGCGCACGCCCTAGGCTGGCGCTGAGTGCAGCATGCGTGATGCGCAGGGTTTGCAGCACGCTGTCAAACGTCACCGCCTCAATCGCTTGACGCAGCGACAGGTGAATGCTGACCAGCACGGTTTTTAGCTCGTCATTGGCCAGCATCATGCGCACCGGCACTTCGCTCACAGGCTTGTTCAAAAATGCAGCTACTTCGGCTTGCAGCATTTCGGTGTGTCCGGGAAAGCGGGCCGCCCAGCCGCCAGCAGCGGCCAGGGCTTCTTTGTGGATAGGCGCAGTCACCATGGCTACCGCTTTGCCTGCAAGCACCGCACGGGCGGCCCAAACGATGCAATCTGCCGCCGCCTGCCCCGCCTGAGCACTCACCAGCCCAATAGGTACGGGCCATATCGACGAAAGAAGCTCACATTTTTGTAGCACCGGAATGCAGTTGGGTGGAAGGCTACTGGCCGCTTCCAGTGAGTCCAGTAACACCACGGGCAGCGCCAAGGGGCTGGCTGCCCAGGCAGCGGCGCGGCGCAGCGTGGCCACATCGCCCACCACCACGCAGCCCAGCATGTCATCCGGCGAGTTTCGATAAGCCCTGGCAATGATTTCAGGGCCAATGCCAGCGGCATCGCCCATGGTGATGAGCATTGGCTTGTTCATGTTCTTCAAGCCGGATTGTCGATGTCGATAAATTCATGCGCCAAACCAAACTGGCTAGCCACATGCGCCGCCACGGCGGGCGCGCCGTAGCGCTCTGACGCATGGTGGCCGCAGGCGATGAAGGCCACACCCATCTCGCGTGCATAGTGCGCTTGCGGCTCCGAGATTTCACCCGTGATGAAAGCATCGGCACCTGCGGCAATGGCGGCTTCAAAATAACCTTGTGCGCCACCACTACACCACGCTATGTTTTTAATAGCTTGTCGTGTGGGTATTTGTTGGGCTACAGCCGTTATTTCACGTCCTAGCGCACGTTTTACAGTGCTTTCAAGCTGGCTCAGACTTTCAAAGCTGCCACCCTCTTCTTTGCCACCCATCCACCCGAGGTTTTGCTCGCCAAAGCGCCCTGCCACCCCTTCATGCGCGGCCAAGCCCAGCTTCAAGCCAAGCTGTGCGTTGTTGCCCAGCGTGGGGTGCGCGTCCAGTGGCAGGTGGTAGGCGAACAGGTTGATGTCGTGCTGGAGCAGCAAGGCTAGGCGTTGCTTCATCCAGCCTGTGACTGCGCCGCTTTGCCCGCGCCAGAATAGGCCGTGATGAACAAAAATCGCGTCGGCCTGCGCGGCGACGGCGGCTTCAATCAGCGCCAGGCTAGCCGTGACACCCGAGACGATTTTGCGCACGCCGGGCTTGCCTTCAACCTGCAAGCCGTTCGGGCCGTAGTCTTTAAAGCGTTCGGGTTCTAGCAGCGTATTAAACGCGGCTAGCAACTCATGTCTTGAGATCAAGGTAGGAATCCTTCAACGGAAAGATGCGGTTGATGCGAATGTGCGGTATGTTGCCAATAGTGGCGAGAACACTTTGAGCTTTCATGGCGGTTTCCTAGTGTGGTGGGGGTTGCTTTTAAATTATCGCTTTTTGCGGTCATGCAAAGTCGGCACTTGGCTACCAAGGGCAAACTAGACGAAAATCCCCTAACCCCCTAACCCATTTTGAACTGTATCCCTACACCCCCTTACATGCGCAAACTCTGGCTTTTGTTTTCCCAATCCGTGACTGTGTTTGTGGCGGCGTACTTTGTCGTCGCGACCCTCAAGCCCGAGTGGCTGGATCGCAGGCCAAGCCTGGGTTCGGTGTCGGTCATTGAAGCGCCCGCAGGCAACGTGCAGCGCAGTGCTGGGCCGATGGGCAGCTTCAGCTCGGCAGCAAAAATTGCGTCGGCGGCAGTGGTCAGCATCAACACCAGCAAGGCAGCCGCCAAAAACCCGCAGGCTGACGACCCCTGGTTCAGGTTCTTCTTCGGCGACCAGGGCCGCGAAGAGCCGCAGGGCGGCCTGGGCAGCGGTGTCATCATCAGCGCCAGCGGCTACATCCTCACCAACAACCATGTGGTCGAAGGCGCAGACGAGATCGAAGTCATCTTGAACGACGGCCGCAAAGCCAAAGCCAAAGTCATAGGCACAGACCCCGACACCGACCTGGCGATACTGAAGATTGGCCTCGACAAGCTGCCGGTCATCGTGCTGGGCAACTCGGATGCACTGCTGGTCGGCGACCCGGTGCTGGCCATCGGCAACCCCTTTGGCGTGGGCCAGACGGTGACGAGCGGCATCGTCAGCGCGCTGGGCCGTAACCAGCTTGGCATCAACACGTTTGAAAACTTCATTCAAACCGACGCAGCCATCAACCCCGGCAACTCGGGTGGCGCGCTGGTTGATGTGAACGGCCACCTGATGGGCATCAACACTGCGATTTATTCGCGCTCGGGTGGTTCCATGGGCATTGGCTTTGCCATCCCCGTATCAACGGCCAAGCAGGTGCTGGAGGGCATTGTCAAAGACGGCCAGGTCACACGCGGCTGGATAGGCGTAGAGCCGCAAGATCTGAACGCCGAGCTGGCCGAAACCTTCAATGTCAAAGCCAAAAGCGGTGTCATCATCACCGGCGTGCTGCAAAACGGCCCGGCTGCGCAGGCGGGCATACGGCCCGGCGACGTGATCACAGCAGTCAACGGCAAGGCAGTGGGTAATGTGACGGAGTTGCTGGGTGCAGTGGCAGCCCTCAAGCCCGGTGTAGCCGCTCCCCTGACGGTGCTGCGCAAAGACAGCAAAACTGACATTGCCGTCACGCCCGGCAAGCGGCAAAGGCCAAAGGTGGCGCGTGGGCCAGAGCGTTGAGGTAAGTGGATTGCTATCTAAATAGTAGCTGGTTACGCCCGTTTTGATTGGACCACATAGGTAATTGGAGTCTGACCCTAATTGTTCCTACGGCTTGGCGACTTCTGTATCGGTTTCAGCCGGTGCCTTGGTGTGTTGGACAAAAAGCTGTGCGGCCACAATGCCCACTTCATACAGGGTGCCAACCACCATCAGCAACATGATCATCGACCCCGCATCAGGCGGCGTGACCAGGGCGGTGGCTATGGCGGCTATTACCCAGAAGTAACCACGGTACTCGCGCAGTTGCGCGACCGTCAGCACGCCCATGCGCACCAGCAAGATCACCGCAATCGGTACCTCAAAGGCCAGGCCAAAAGCCAGAAACATACCGAGCACAAAGCTTAAATATTCTTCAATATCAGGCGTGGCGGTGATCGACTTGGGCGCAAAGCTCTGGATGAAGGCAAACACCTGTCCAAACACGAAGTAATAACAAAATGCGACACCAATAAAAAACAGCAGCGTGCTTGAAATCACCAGCGGCATGACGAGCTTTTTCTCATGCGAATACAAACCTGGCGCCACAAACGCCCACACCTGGTAGAGCACCACGGGCAGCGCAATCATGAAGGCCGCCATGAACAAAATTTTGATGGGCACGACAAACGGCGTGATGACACTGATGGCGATCAGCGTGGCCCCCTTGGGCAAAGTTGCCATCAGCGGCGCGGCCAAGATGTCATACAGCGTGCTGGGGCCGGGGTAAATGGCCAACGCTGCCGCTGCGATGCCAATCGCAATGATCGCCTTGATCATGCGGTCGCGCAGCTCAAAAAGGTGCTGCACAAACGGTTGTTCAGTGCCTGCTAGTTCGTCAGGCTTGTCGGATTTGTCGGTGCTGGGGTCGCTCATGAGTGGGTTTGCGCTGAATGGTTTGCACTCAGGTGCTTACCGAAAATGAAGAAGATTTTTAGCCCGCTGCGTCAAGCACTAGAAGTGGACCGGCTTGGGCCGAAAGCGCGCTACACGCGCGGCACCAGACAGCGCCCGGGTACGCACGCCGGAGCGCGCTTTGTACCACTGCGGCGTGGCGCCCTGTTTCAGACGCCAGTTCTTTTTCGGGTGTTTGTACTCGGGGAAACTGATCATGCCGGGCAACTCATCGCCAAACGCCGTGCCCGTGGTTTCAGCCCATGATTTCTCAAAATCGCTGGCGTTGGTCTGGATGGAGTTTTCGACATCCCGGGCGGCACCTTCGACCGTTTCTTTCATCTTCTTGAGCTCGTCCAGCTCCATCGAGCGATTGACCTCCTGCTTGACATCGGCCACATAGCGCTGTGCCTTGCCCAGCAGTGTGCCGATAGTGCGGGCCAGGCGCGGCAGTTTTTCAGGGCCTATGACCATCAGCGCGACAACACCTATCAGCGCGATCTTGGTAATGCCGATGTCAATCATTGCGGATCTGTTAATTCAAGCGAGATGCAGCAAGCCTGTTCAAGACTTTTGACGCGCTTCAACGTCAATAGTGGTTTTGTCAGCAGCTTGTGCGTTGGTGACGCTGGCCGGTGGAACAGGAACGTCAGCAGGTGCCTGACCGCCTTCTTTCATGCCGTCTTTAAAACCCTTGACGGCGCCACCGAGGTCGCTGCCCATGTTTCTGAGTTTTTTGGTGCCAAACACGATCACCACGACCAACAACACGATCAGCCAGTGCCAAATGGAAAGTCCACCCATGATTTGCTCCTAATGATTTAAGTAAAGGTTAACTGGTAATGACTTGATTCTAAAGCGGTTGTGCAATTCACCCCTTCAGCCATGGTCTAGGCCCGCCCATGACGTGAATGTGCAAATGATGCATCTCCTGCCCACCTTGAGCGCCGGTATTTGTAACGATACGAAAGCCGCCCTCGGGGTAAGGCTGGCAACCCTGCTCCAGCGCGAGCTTGGGGGCCAGTACCATCATGCGTCCCAGCAGGGCTTCATGCTCTGGCCCGACCTGCGCCATCGACGCAATGTGCTGCTTTGGCACGAGCAAAAAATGCACCGGTGCCCAAGGGTTGATGTCGTGGAAAGCGAAGATGTCAGCGTCTTCGTAGACCTTGCGGCTGGGAATCGCGCCGGAAGCGATTTTGCAGAAAATACAGTTTTCAGGATGGTTCATACGGAAAAGTGAACGACAAAACTAAACGGTGAAAAAGTAAGCCTCAGCTTGCCCGATGGCTGTTAAAGCGCTTCCAGCCGCGAATGCAGCGGTACAAGTACCAGAGCCAGACGATGCCGTAGGCAATCGCACCGGGAAAGACAAACAGCAACCACAAGGGCGACAGCACTACCAGCCACAGCAGCGTCCACCAGAAGGTAGCGATCATGTAGTTGTGATGGTCAATGTACAGCGCGTCGCTCTCGTCAGAGCGGCGCAGGTAATTGATGACGAGTGCAATCACTGCAAACACACCGCCACTGAACCAGGCCAGCGTGTGCAGGCCGTAGAGCACATGCATGACGGTGCGGTCACCCTCGGTTTTGGGCTCGAACTCGGCCAGACTGGTTTCGCTCATGGCACCTTCCTTCTCCTCATATAAATTTAACGTTGTTCGGATTCGTCTCGGCTTTTTCCCTTGCGCAGCGCTTTTTCTTCAATACCGCTGGTGCCCTCGCGGCGCTCCAGCTCGGCAATCACGTCAAGCGGGCTCAGGCCGTAATGGCTTAATGCGATCATGCTGTGAAACCACAGGTCTGCCACTTCACCAACGAGTTTATCTTTGAGCGCTGGCGTACTGCCGAGGTGGTCTATGTCTTTGGCAGCCATAACGGTCTCGGTGGCTTCTTCACCGATTTTTTTCAGAAAAGCATCTGGACCTTTGTGCAGCAGCCGCGCGACGTAGCTGGTGTCGGGGTCGCCACCATTGGCTGCCTTGCGGCTGTCAATGATTTGTGCGAGG
>JBCKMZ010000033.1:0-22220 GCA_038902975.1 Polaromonas sp. | reverse complement strand
CAGGGTGGCGAGGGTGCGGGATTGCTCGGTGTTGCGGTTGATGCGGTCGAACACCGGCTTGGCGATGTCGGTGAAGGCTTGAATCAAAGCGGGCGACGGAAGGGCGACGTTCATCTCCAAGACGTTTTCAGGACGGATGCGCTGGTGGCTGCCGGTGGTGCCTGTGACGAGGGTGCCGTAAACGCTGGCGAAGGAGGAACTGGTGAACTGAGAGAACAGATACTCGCGGGAGACTCCCGGCTTTGAGCACGCGACCATGAATTCGGTGGAGCACACAGAGCGGTGCGACGTGCGGAGGTCTGGTAGCCAAATGCGCGGGATGTGCGGATTGAGCTTGGAGAGCAGGACCGAGTTCGGCGTGACGACGAGCTTGTTGCTCATGATTGCGCTGCCCAGCTCCGCCTTCGGGGTTCGGCCTTTGTCGAAGGCTGGAAGGCTGAAATGGTCGAAGGTTTCGTCTGGAAAGTCGCCGGGATTGACTGCGGCGCGGCTAAGCGTCGTGAGGTCGCCGACCTTTCCGGCGCACCATCCCTGCGGGATGTAGCCGAGTGGGGAGTCTTGAAAGTGGTCAGGAAAGAGGGCGGCGGTGGCGGCATCGAGGCCGGCGGGTTGGCGGCCATCGAGTTTGGCGCGGACGGGGTCGAAATCCACGAACCAGCTCTGGAACAGCGCCCGCGCCATCGCCTCCAGCGTCGCGTTCATCCGCCGGTTCAACTCGATCTTGTCGTCCAGCGTGCCGAGGATGTGGGCGATGGCGCGTTGTTCGGGGAGGGGCGGAAAGGGATAACGCAGAGACTTGATGAGAACGCCACTCAGGTTTTGCTGCGCGGCCCCTGTCGCGAGGCTTTTTAGTTGAGTTCGCGAATGACGGAGCTGGTGATAGAGGTATCCGAAGTCTGCTTTGTCCGGGTCCACAATCATGGCGCAACAAGCCTGATTGCACGTCATCGGTTTGCGCAAAATGCCAAGCTGCCCGACAGTGGCCCCATACATCGCCATCAGAATTGTGTTCGGAGGTAGCGGCTTTGCTGATGAGTTCGCGACCGCATCCGCAGTGATGTGTTCTTCCGTCTGGTCGAGCCAGCAGTCTTGTAGCTCCTGCGTTTTGACCCACGGCCAAGTTCCGTTCTCGTAGAAGTCGGGGCGAGTGCGGCTTGGCGTTCCGCCGCTCGTCACACGAGTGCAAACCTCCGCGACCTGAAGGACGGGCCAGTCAGGACAAGCTAACGCACAGATTTCAGCCTCCATAACCCAGCCCCCTCATGTTTGCTTGGATGGCCTGCTCCAGCTTGGCGGACTCGACGAACTGGGCGTGCAGCTCGGCGACGAGGCGCGGCATCTTTTCCTCGAAGGGTTCGCCGTCGTCTTCGACTGCTTCGGCACCGACGTAGCGGCCGGGGGTGAGCACAAAGCCGTGCGCGGCGATCTCAAAGGTGGTGGCGGATTTGCAGAAGCCGGGGATGTCGCTATAAGGCACTGGATTCCCGCCTTCGCGGGAATGACGATCTACCGTGTCACCGCGCCAGGCGTGGTAGGTGCCAACGATTTTCTGGAGGTCGGCGTCGGTCAGTTCGCGATGCACGCGGTCGATGAGGGTGCCCATTTTTCGGGCGTCGATGAAGAGGGTTTGTTTGCGGCGGTCTCTTGACGCTACTGGATTCCCGCCTTCGCGGGAATGACGGCCGGCTTTGTTTTTCGCGAGGAACCAGAGGCAGACCGGAATTTGCGTGCTATAAAAAAGCTGGCCGGGCAGCGCGACCATGCAGTCCACCAAGTCGGCTTCGATGATCGCTTTGCGGATGTCGCCCTCGCCGGACTGGTTGGACGACATGCTGCCGTTGGCGAGAACGAAGCCGGCCATGCCATGGGGCGCCAGGTGGTGGATGAAGTGCTGCACCCAGGCGAAGTTGGCGTTGCCTTTGGGTGGCACGCCATAGTGCCAGCGCACGTCGTCGTCGCGGCGATGCCAGTCGGAGTCGTTGAAGGGCGGGTTGGCTAAAACGAAATCGGCGCGCAGATCGGGATGCAGGTCGCGGCGGAAGGTGTCGGCGTTCTCGGGGCCGAAGTCGGCCTCGATGCCGCGCAGGGCCAGGTTCATGATGGCGAGGCGGCGCGTGGTGGGGTTGCTCTCCTGGCCGTAGATGCTGATGTCGCCGAGCCGGCCGCCATGGGCTTCGACGAATTTTTCTGATTGCACGAACATGCCGCCGGAGCCGCAGCAGGGGTCGTAGATGCGGCCCTTGTAGGGGGCAAGCATCTCGACCAGGCAGCGCACGACGCAACTTGGGGTGTAAAACTGGCCGCCGTTCTTGCCTTCGGCGCTGGCGAACTGGGTGAGGAAGTATTCAAAGACGCGGCCCAGCAAGTCCTTGGAGCGGCTGGCGACATCGGCGAGCTGGATGGAGCCGATGAGGTCGATCAGTTCGCCGAGGCGGTGTTTGTCGAGGTCGGCGCGGCCGTAGTTTTTGTTGAGCGCACCTTTGAGGCGCGGGTTGTCGCGCTCCAGCGCGACCATGGCGTCGTCCACGTCCTTGCCGATGCTGGGCAGCTTGGCGCGCGATTGCAGTTGCGGCCAGCGGGCGTCCGCCGGCACCCAGAAGACATTGGCGGCGAGGTATTCGTCCTTGTCCTCGGGATTCGCGCCTTCGTAATCGCCTTTGCCGGCGATGAGCTTAGCGTGGTGTTCGTCGAAGCTGTCGGAGATGTATTTGAGGAAGATGAGACCGAGGACGACGTGCTTGTATTCCGCCGCGTCCATGTTGTTGCGCAGCTTGTCGGCGGCGAGCCAGAGCTTGGCCTCGAAGCCGAGGTTAGCGCTGGAGTCGTTCTTCTTCGTTGTTGCTTTAGCCATCGAGCATCCCTTGGGTTTTCCCAGTGGATGCTAACTGATTTCGGGTGTCTACTTCGGAAAAAACAACACCCAGACCAGCAGCTTCCACAACACAGTGGGGTTGCGCTGGATCAGGGACGTGGCGGGCGGAGCGGTACTGACCAACCCGGCACGCACGCATTGTGTGCAGCGCACCAAAAAAATCCTGCCTCCTAACCCGAATTGCGCCGCGAGGGTGCGTTTTTGGACACCCCAAGGTGGCACGTTTCTCGCACTGATTCTGTGAATCAACCATCTTCACAGAAAGAATTTGCACCATGGCGGCTATCCGCACTTTTCTCAAATCAGGCCACTCGCCCACGCTGTTTGCGTCGTTCATCTACTTCACCTACTGCTGCGCGGTGTGGGTCACCAATGGCGCCATGGCGCCCTTCATCAAGGAGGCGCTGCAGCTCAGCCCGGCCCAGGTCGGGCTGATGCTGTCGGTGCCGATCTTTGCGGGCGCGCTGATGCGGTTTCCGCTGGGTGTCATTGCGCAGTACATCGGACGCAAGAACGCCACCCTGGTCGAGATGGGCGGCATCGCCATCGCGCTGCTGTATGGCTACTTCTTTGTCGAGTCGTTCAACGATCTGCTGGCCATGGGCGTGCTGCTGGGCATTGCTGGGGCCAGTTTTGGTGTGGCGCTTTCGCTGGGCTCGGGCTCGTTCCCGGCGCGCCACAAGGGCCTGGCCATGGGCCTGGTGGGCGCGGGCAATGTGGGCACCGCGCTGTCGGCCCTGCTGGCCCCCCTGTTGGCGCAAGCCTACGGCTGGCAAACGGTGTATGCCATCGCTGCGGTGGGGCTGATCGTGCCGATTCTGGCCATCATCTTCATGGCGCGCGAACCCGACGACGTGGACCAGCACGCCAGTTTGCGCGACCACACAGCCTGCCTGTTCGAGAAAGACGGCTGGGGCTTTAGCATCATCTACGCCATTACCTTCGGCGGCTTCATTGGCTTGATCATTTTTTTGCCGAGCTACTACTACGACCAGTTTGGCGTAACCAAAGTGCAGGCCGGGCAGCTCACCATGCTGGCGGCCTTCATGGGTGCGGCACTGCGGGTCTTTGGCGGCTGGATTTCCGACCACTGGGGCGGCATCAACACGCTGACTGCCGTGCTGGTGATCGTGGCTGTGACGCTGGTGCTGTGCGGCCTGGCCGGCGACTCGCTGGTAGCCACCACCTTGCTGCTGATGACGTGCTTTGCCGCTTTGGGCGCGGGCAACGGTGCCTTGTTCCAGCTGGTGCCGCTGCGCTGGCCACAGACCACGGCGGTGGCGGGGTCGATGATTGGGGAAATCGGCGCCCTGTGCGGCGCGCTGGTGCCCATCGCCATGGGCCTGTCCAAGCAATATCTGGGCACCTACCTGTGGGGCTTCATGCTGTTTACCCTACTGACGCTGGGCGCACTCGCCATGATGCGCTCGATGCAAATTCGCTGGACCCAAACCTGGGCTGAAAAGGGAGGCCGAGCACGTAGTGCGTAGTCAGCGACGCTGACGGATGCGCGCAGCGCATGGCAACCCTTTCAGTGAAGGCTAACTTTGCCCCGGCAAAGTTAAGCGAAGCGATGCCGAAACTAAAAGGGAGGACGGGCGTTGCCAGCTACTTAAATGATAGCCACCATAGCGTCGCCGCGCGCTAAAACCCTAGCTCGGCAAAAACACCAGCCAATACACCAGCAACAAATTAACCAGCACAGACACCGCAAACGCCATCTTCCAGACCGCTGTCGGGTCACGCTGCATCAATGCGGTAGTCTGCGCTGCCATCAAGGGCCGCGATGCGCCGCGCTCCAGGGTCAGCAGCAGCTCTTCTGCGGTTTCAAAGCGTTGGCGTTTGTCACGCGCCACGGCCTTAAGGACGATGTGGTCCAACCAGATCGGTACCTCTGGGTTGATGCGACTGGGCGCTACCGGGTCGCGGTAGTAGCGGCCTGCCTGATAGGGCAATACCTCGCCATAAGGCAGTCTGCCGGTCAGCAATTGGTACAGGGTTACGCCGAGTGCAAACAAATCGCTTTGCGCATCGGGTGATTCTTCGGCTGCATCGAGCACCGTGCCGCCTGCGGCTTTGAAGCCCCACTGCTCGGGGTTGATGAAGCTGGGCGTGCCGGCGTGCAGGCGGCGCTGCGACTCGGGCTCGCGGCCACTCAGGGCCACACCTAAGTCGAGCAGGCGCAGCACGCCGTCTTCGCCCTGGTGCAGGTTGGCGGGTTTGACATCGCGGTGAATCACACACTGTCGGTGCAGGCGGCTCAGTGCTTTGGCGGTTTGGGTAGCTGCGGCCAGGACCTGCAGCACACTGAACTTGTGGCCGCGCTGTAGTTGCTGCTGCAAGGTTTCACCGCTGTGCCAGTCATAAAGTAAATAAAAGGCGCTGCGTTCATGGCCACCTGGCAAGCGCTCGTGCAGGCTGACCAGATGCTCGGCTGCACGCCCCGACTGCATACGGGCGGCCAGCCAGCCTTCGTGCGCCAGCATGGCGCGCTCCTGCTCGTCGTGGGCGCGGGCCGGGCTGAGGGTTTTGAGGGCGTAGAGCTTGCCCTCCATACTGCTTACTTTGTAGAGAACATGGATGCCGTTGTCGGCCATCGGTGCTGTCACGCACAAGCCATCTATCATCTCGCCGACCCGCAGGCGTGCTGGCACCGGCAGCGTCTGTGCGATGCGGTTCAGATCACCCAGCGTGGCATCAAGCAGCCCGCGCACATACACCACCAATGCCGTAACGTTGTCGGTACTGCCGTTGGCAAGCGCTGCATCGACCAGTTTCTGGCTTGCAGCCTGGGCACTCTGCGTGTCCTGGGTATGACCGCTGTGTGCAAGGTCTTGCAGGCGAGCATCGCGAACGCTGCCGTGTACGCCATCAGAGAGCAGCACAAACACATCTCCGACATGAAGGTCGCCCTGCATGTAGTCCACCACCACATGATCTTCGGCCCCCACCGAGCGCAGCAACTGGTGCTTGAAGTCGGGGTGGTTAACGACATGGTCGTGCGTGAGCTGAATGGTTTTTCCGTCACGCAGCAAATAAGCCCGCGAATCGCCTACATGCGCCAGGGTGTACGACTGCCCGCGCAGCACCAGCGCTGTCAGCGTGGTCAGGCCCAGGGCTGGCTGGCGGCGGCGGTTAATGCCTGCTAGCCAGGCGTTTTGCGCGCCAATAATGCGGTCTAGGGCCACGCTGGTGTCCCATATCTCTGGTGTGCCGTAGTAGTCGCGGACCAGGCTGGTGACGGTAGTTTGGGCGGCTTCGCGGCCCATACCGCCGGTGCTCACGCCATCGGCAATCGCGACGATCGAGCCCATGCCCTCCTGCCCGGGCTCTGGCAGCATGGCCGCGCAGAAGTCCTCGTTGATGTTTTTGCGGCCTGCCAGCGAGACCAAGCCAATATCGAGATCAAATGCCATGCACCAAGGGTAAGCAATATCAGTGCCCGTGCAAAGACCTCAGTAACTGAATTTTTCCCCTCTTTGGTGCATCGGCCACACCAAACCATGCACATTGTTGGCACGGGCTTTGCGTATTACCTTGGGACCCTCTGCATAACTCTGGCGAGGCTGTGGTGTGCGGATCGAGATGGGCCGCAAGGCGTCTTTTTGCAGTCAATAGCATAGCTATTGGTAAGAAAAACAACGCAGCGGACCGCTCGATCCCGCGCAATCACAGACCGCAGGGAGTTATGCAGAGGGTCCCTTGGTATCAACCTGGAGATGCGCAGCATGAAAAAATCAAGACTGATCATGGTCGGCAACGGCATGGCAGGTGTTCGCACCATCGAAGAATTGCTCAAAATCGCGCCCGAACTGTATGACATCACGGTGTTTGGTGCCGAGCCACACCCTAACTACAACCGCATCTTGCTGTCGCCGGTACTGGCAGGCGAGCAAACGCTAGACGAAATCGTGCTCAACGACTGGGCCTGGTACAAGGACAAGCACATCACACTGCATGCGGGCAAAAAAGTAATTGAGGTTGACCGTATCAAACGCATCGTCAAGGCCGACGATGGCACTGAAGTCGAGTACGACCGCCTGCTGATGTGTACTGGCTCCAACCCTTTCATATTGCCAGTGCCAGGCAAAGACCTGCAAGGCGTGATTGCTTACCGCGACATTGCCGACACCAACGCCATGATTGATGCCGCCACCAAATACAAAAAAGCTGTCGTCATCGGCGGTGGCCTGCTCGGCCTGGAAGCGGCTAATGGCCTGATGCTGCGCGGCATGGATGTGAGCGTGGTACACGTCATGCCGACGCTGATGGAGCGCCAGCTTGACAGTGTTGCCGGCAAGCTGCTGCAAAAGTCACTCGAAGAGCGTGGTCTGAAGTTTTTAATGGGCGCGCAAACGCAGGAGCTCGTAGGCGACGCTGATGGCCGCGTCACCACTATCAAATTTAAAGATGGCAGTGAGCTAGCAACCGACTTGGTGGTGATGGCGGTCGGCATTCGGCCTAACACGGCGTTGGCCGAGGCTATGCGCCTGCATTGCAACAAAGGCATTGTGGTCAACGACACCATGCAGACCATCACCGATGCGCGCATCTACTCGGTCGGCGAATGCGCAGCACACCGCGGCATTGCCTATGGCCTGGTCGCGCCGCTGTTTGAGCAAGCCAAGGTGGCTGCCAACCATCTGGCGCAATTTGGCATTGCCCGCTACACCGGCTCACTGACCTCGACCAAACTCAAAGTCACTGGCATTGATCTTTTTTCAGCAGGCGACTTTTTAGGTGGCGAGGGCACTGAAGAAATCGTCATGAGCGATCCCTTTGGCGGCGTTTATAAAAAGCTGGTGATTAAAGACGATAAACTGATTGGTGCTTGCCTGTACGGCGATACGGTCGATGGCAGCTACTACTTCAAGCTGCTGCGCGACGGCCGCAGCGTCGCCAGCATCCGCGACAAGCTGATGTTCGGCGAGTCCAACCTGGGCGATGCAGGCCACGAAGGTCGCAGCACGGCCGCCGCCATGTTAGACGCCGACGAAGTCTGCGGCTGCAACGGTGTGTGCAAGGGCATCATCGTCAAGGCGATCCGTGAAAAAGGCCTGTTCACGCTCGCCGAGGTGCGCAAGCACACCAAGGCCAGCGGCGGCTGTGGCTCCTGCACCGGCCTGGTTGAGCAGATTCTGATGGCCACCGCCGGTGGCGATTATTCGGCCACACCCAAGCTCAAAGCCATGTGCAGTTGCGCCGACCACGGCCACCAGGCGGTGCGCGATGCCATCCGCGCCAACAAGCTGCTGTCGATCAGCGAGGTCTATAAGTTCATGGAATGGCGCACGCCCAACGGCTGCGCGAGCTGCCGCCCGGCCATGAACTATTACGTGACCAGCACTTGGCCGAAAGAAGCGAAAGACGATCCGCAAAGCCGCTTCATCAACGAACGCAGCCACGCCAACATCCAGAAAGATGGCAGCTACAGCGTGATTCCGCGCATGTGGGGCGGCCATACCACGGCCTCCGAACTGCGCCGCATCGCCGACGCGGTGGACAAGTACAAGATACCGACCGTCAAGATCACCGGCGGGCAGCGCATCGACCTGCTGGGCGTGAAGAAGGAAGACCTGCAAAACGTCTGGAAAGACATCGGCATGCCGTCTGGCCACGCCTACGCCAAGGCCCTGCGCACGGTCAAGACCTGCGTCGGCAGCGAATGGTGCCGCATGGGCGTGCAGGACAGCACCCAACTGGGCAAGGACCTGGAGCGCGCGATGTGGCGCATGAGCGCGCCGCACAAGATCAAGTTCGCGGTCAGCGGCTGCCCGCGCAACTGTGCCGAGGCCGGCATCAAGGACGTTGGCATCGTCGGTGTCGATTCCGGTTGGGAGATGTATATCGCCGGCAACGGCGGCATCAAAACCGAGGTCGCGCACTTCTTCATCAAGCTCAAAACGTCCGCTGAAGTGATGGAGTACACCGGCGCCTTCTGCGAGCTGTACCGCCAGGAGGGCTGGTACCTGGAGCGCACGGTGCACTATGTGAACCGCGTCGGCCTGGACTATGTAAAGAAAAAAATCCTGAACGACCATGAGGGCCGCAAGGCGCTGTGGGAGCGGCTACAGTTTGCGCTGGAGGGCGAGCCCGATCCCTGGGCCGAAGCCGACAAGGCGGCCGTCGACACACGGCAGTTTGAGAAACTCGCTGTGGTCTAACCTTTAAGAGAAGTCACTATGTCTGAATGGAAAAAAATCTGCCTGGTCACTGATATTCCGGTACTCGGCTCACGCCGTGTGGCACGCCCTGTCGGCATGGACGTAGCGGTGTTTCGTAACGATCAGGATCAGGTCTTCGCCCTGCTTGATCGCTGCCCGCACAAGGGCGGACCCCTGAGCCAGGGCATCGTGTTCGGCACCAGCGTCGCCTGCCCACTGCACAACTGGACGATTGACCTGGAAGGTGGCTGCGCCATAGCTCCCGACGAAGGTTGCACGCCAAAGTTCAGCGTGCATGTCGAAGGCGGGGCCGTGCATCTGGATGCCACAGAGCTGGCGACGCTGGCCACCAATCTCACGCGACCCGTCGCAGGGCCTGCCGGCAAAGAGCTTGCCAATGCCTAAATGTCCCCATGACCGTTGATGCAAAGACAAAGGAAACCCGCTCCACTTGTCCGTATTGTGGAGTCGGCTGTGGTGTGATCATCGAGTCGCAGGGCACGCAGATAACAGGCGTGCGCGGCGACCCCGATCACCCGGCGAATTTTGGCCGTTTGTGTAGCAAGGGCTCAACACTGGCGCTCACCGCAAGCCATGCCGTCACGCAGCAAACCCGCCTGCTGTACCCGATGCGGCGAGAGCACCGGCATGAAGCGCCCAAGCAGGTGTCATGGGACAACGCGCTGGGCTTTGCCGCGACAAGCTTTGCGCAGATCATTCGTGAGCACGGGCCAGAAGCCGTGGGGTTTTATATCTCCGGCCAATTGCTCACCGAAGACTATTACGTCTTCAACAAACTCGTCAAAGGCCTGATTGGCAGCAACAACGTAGACACCAACTCGCGCCTGTGCATGAGCAGCGCCGTAGCGGGCTACAAGCAAACGCTGGGGGCTGACGCGCCACCCGCCTGCTACGACGATGTCAACCACGCGCAATGTATTTTTATTGTGGGTAGCAACACGGCCTATGCGCACCCGGTACTTTTCCGACGCATTGAAGATGCCAAAGCCGCCAACCCGGCGATGAAAATCATTTTCTGTGACCCGCGTCGTACCGATACCGCTGAAATTGCCGATTTGTATTTGCCAATTCAGCCCGGTACCGATGTGTCGCTGTTCAATGGCATGTTGCACATCATGCTGTGGGAAGGCTGGCTAGACAACGCCTACATAGCCGCGCACACCACCGGTTTTGAGGCGCTGAAAACCACGCTACGCGACTACACAGCTGACCTGGTCAGTGAAACCTGTGGCATCAAAAAGGAAGATATTTTTAGCGCTGCAAAAATGTTCGCTACATCGCCTGCCACGCTCAGTTTGTATTGCCAGGGTTTGAACCAATCGAGCAGCGGAACAGCCAAAAACGCCGCGTTGATTAACCTGCACCTGGCGACAGGGCAAATCGGTAAACCGGGCGCAGCGCCGTTCTCGCTCACGGGTCAGCCCAATGCCATGGGCGGCCGCGAAGTCGGCGGCATGGCGAATCTGCTCAGTGCGCACCGCGACCTCGCCAACCCGCAGCACCGCGCCGAGGTCGCCGCTTTGTGGGGAGTGCCGAGCGTGCCAGACAAGCCCGGCAAAACAGCGGTCGAGATGTTCCAGGCTGCCGCCGATGGTGAGATCAAAGCGCTGTGGATAGCTTGCACCAATCCGGCGCAGTCCATGCCCGACCAGGCAACGGTGCGCCGTGCATTGGAGCGTGCCGAACTGGTCATCGTACAGGAGGCTTTTGCAACCGCATCGACCTGCGCCTTTGCCGACCTGCTGCTGCCTGCCAGCACCTGGGGCGAAAAAATCGGCACCGTGACCAACAGCGAGCGGTGCATCTCCAGAGTGCGGGCAGCAGTGTCAGCACCGGGTGAAGCGCGGCATGACTGGGTGATTGCAACTGACTTTGCGCAGCGGCTTGAGAAGCTGCTCGATCCGCTTGATCCACCTGATCTGCTGGATACAAAGTCCAAGCTGTTCCCCTACTCGATCATTGATGAAGCTGCGGGTGTTGAAGCGATTTGGAACGAACACCGCGAATCAACCCGTGGCCGCGACCTCGACATCACCGGCATGAGTTACGCCATGCTCGATGCCGGGCCGCAGCAGTGGCCACTCAAGACGGGTGAGGCCACCGGCAAGGTGAGGCTTTATGAAGACGGCATCTTCCCCACGCCGGATGGCAAGGCGCGCTTCGTCAATACCATTTACCAAGCGGTGGCCGAGCCGCGCGAGTCGCGTTACCCGTTTTCCCTCATCACAGGCCGCCTGCGTGACCAGTGGCATGGCATGACGCGCACCGGCACACTGGGTCGGCTGTTTGGTCATGTGGCCGAGCCGTCAGTGCAGATGAACGCGCAAGACATGGCGCGCAGACTTCTCAAAGACGGCGATCTGGTTTACGTCACATCTAAGCGCGGCACGATTGTGCTGCCGCTGCAATCGTCCCCAGAGATAGCAGTCAGCCAGGCGTTTATCGCGATGCACTGGGGCGAAGAATATTTAAGCGGTTTGTCGAGTGCTGGCGAGCCGCTGGCAGGGGTCAACGCCATCACCACCTCGGCCTACTGCCCGACATCCAAACAGCCCGAACTCAAGCACGCAGCTGTGAAGATTTTGAAAGCCGAGTTGCCCTGGTCTTTGCTAGCGATGGCCTGGCTTTCAGACACCGAGGCACTCACCGCACGCGAGCAGCTCAAACCGCTGATGAAGGCCTTTCCGTTCACCAGCTGCACGCCGTTTTCAAACAACACGCCACTGCTGTCAAACGCCGACGAGGATAGAGCTGAGCGCACCGGCATTTTGTTTCGTGCCTCCGGTCATCAGGCACCAGATGAAGATGTGCTCGTCAGGATTGAAAGTATTCTGGGCTTAAAAAGCAGCGACACCCTGCATTACGCAGACCGCAAAAAAGGCCAGCGTCGCAGCGTGCGCCTGCATCGGGTTAAGCGTGCTGGGAACGAGCATGCCGAGCTACTTGGCTTTGCTCTGTCGGGCGACACCAGCGCCGAGGCCTGGATCAAAACCCTGCTGCAAGATGAGTTGCCAGCCGAGGCCTATGGCCGCCTGCTGCTGTTGCCCGGCGCAAAGCCACCCGCAGCCGTCACCGAGTCGATAAAAAAGCGCGGCAAGCTGGTCTGCACTTGCCTGAATGTGACCGATGCGGCGATCAACGAGCACTTGGTCAGCTTGAGTCAGGGCATCAACCTGAGTGCAAGTGGCGCAGGGTCTTTGGCGACAGACGAAGCCAGGTTGGCATCGCTGCAAGGCACGTTGAAGTGCGGCACCAACTGCGGCTCGTGCGTACCCGAACTCAAGCGCATGGTGCGCTCAAGCCGGACCGCCGCCTTTCAACGGCCCTTGTACACTATTGCGAGTTATTGGGGTCAGACACCAATTTCGCTGCGGTGCATCGCACCGCGCCCTCCGGGCGAGTCGTAGGCTCGGCGAATTTGGGCTCTGACCCCAAAAACTCCTATATTTTCCTGATTGAGGACACCCATGGACATGAACGACGTCAAAGCCCTGACCACGCCCCGCACCGACGCCGCCTGGCTCGACGCGCACTGGATGCCCTACACCGGCAACCGCGACTTCAAGGCCAACCCGCGCATGATGGCCAGCGCCAAAGGCTGCTATTACACCGACATCCATGGCAAACAGATTTTTGACGGCCTGTCCGGTCTGTGGTGCTGCGGCCTAGGCCACGGACGTACGGAGATCACCGAGGCGGTGACGCGCCAGATGGCCACACTGGACTACTCGCCCGCCTTCCAGTTTGGTCACCCGCTGTCGTTCGAGCTGGCCAACAAGCTGAAAGAACTCACCCCCGCCGGGCTGGACTACGTGTTCTTCACCGGCTCAGGCTCCGAGTCAGCCGACACCTCGCTCAAGATGGCGCGCGCTTACTGGCGTGCCAAAGGTCAGGCCAGCAAGACGCTGCTGATCGGGCGCGAAAAGGGCTACCACGGTGTCAACTTTGGCGGCATCTCGGTCGGCGGCATCGCGGCCAACCGCAAGATGTTCGGCCAGGGCATTGAGGCCGACCACATCGCCCACACCCAACTGGCGAGCAATGCTTTTTCACGCGGCATGCCAGACAAGGGCGCCGAGTTGGCCGATGACCTGCTGCGCCTGATTACGTTGCACGACGCGAGCAACATTGCCGCCGTCATCGTGGAGCCGTTCTCGGGCTCGGCCGGTGTGGTGATTCCACCCAAAGGCTACCTGCAGCGCCTGCGCGAGATCTGCACCGCGAACAACATTCTGCTGATTTTTGACGAAGTCATCACTGGCTTTGGCCGCGCTGGGGCTTACACCGGTGCCGAGGCGTTTGGCGTGACGCCGGACATCATGAATGTGGCCAAGCAAATCACCAACGGCGCGCAGCCGCTCGGTGCCGTGCTGGTCAAAAAAGACATCTACGACACCTTCATGGCGCAAGGCGGGCCGGACTACCTGCTGGAGTTTGCCCACGGCTACACCTACTCGGCGCACCCGGTGGCCTGTGCGGTGGGCCTGGCGGCGCTGGACCTACTGGTGAAGGAAGACATGGTGCAACGGGTCAAGGCCCTGGCGCCGTATTTTGAAAATTCCGTGCACAGCCTCAAAGGGGTGAAACACGTCACTGACATCCGTAACTACGGTCTGGCCGCCGGCTTCACCATTGACGCACTGCCGGGGGAGCCGGCGCGCCGACCGTACGAAATTGCCATGGTGATGCTGAAAAAAGGCTTCTATGTGCGCTATGGTGGTGACACCATCCAGTTCGCGCCGCCGTTTATTTCGACCCCGGCCCAGATTGACAGTCTGGTCAACGCGCTGGGTGAGACCCTCAATCAGACGGCCTGAATGAAATTGGTGTCTGACCCGAATAACCCTTAGGGCTCGTTCAGGAATAAGCTGTGCATTTGGCCGTCGGATTTGGGATGCAATGCAAGGCGCAAAGCGTGCCGTGTGGCTCTGCCACACAAACGATTTGCAACACCGCAGTGCGCCCAAAGCTGACGAGCCAAATGTGCATGTTATTCCTGAACGAGCCCTTAAAGCACCTCGCTGGCAAAGTCCGCCAGCCTGGAGCGCTCTCCGCGCCCCAGAGTGATGTGCCCGCCGTGCGGCCAGCCCTTGAAGCGGTCTACGGCATAAGTCATGCCAGACGAGCCTTCGGTGAGGTAGGGCGTGTCGATCTGCGCGAGGTTGCCCATGCAGATGATTTTGGTGCCGGGGCCGGCGCGGGTAATCAGCGTTTTCATCTGCTTGGGGGTCAGGTTTTGCGCTTCATCAATGATGACGTACTTGTTTAAAAAAGTACGGCCGCGCATGAAGTTCATGCTTTTTACCTTGATGCGCGAGCGAATCAGCTCATTGGTGGCGGCGCGGCCCCATTCGCCTGAACCGCTATCGTTTTTGCCCAGCACTTCAAGGTTGTCGTCGAGTGCGCCCATCCACGGGCCCATTTTTTCTTCTTCGGTGCCGGGTAAAAAACCGATGTCTTCGCCTACCGACACCGTGGCGCGCGTCATGATGATTTCGGTGTAACGGCGGTCGTCCAGCACCTGCGTGAGGCCGCTGGCCAGGGCCATCAGCGTTTTGCCAGAGCCTGCCGTGCCTGCGAGTGTGACAAAGTCAACTTCAGGGTCCATCAGCAAATTCATGGCGAAGTTCTGTTCACGGTTGCGCGTGGTCACGCCCCAAACAGCGTTCTTGAGGTGGTTGTAGTCCTTCAGGGTTTTAAGCACGGCTGTCTTGGCGCGAATTTCAGTCACGCGGGCGTACAGCGGTGGCTCACCTGGCGCTTCAAAAAATACAAACTGGTTGATCAGCAGGCTGGCCACAATCGGCCCGGTGATGCGGTAGAAGGTGTAGCTGCCTTGCTGCCAGCTTTCAATGGTTTTGCTCTGTCGCGTCCAGAAGTCAGTGGGCAGGGCCAGCATGCCCGAATACAGCAGGTCACCGTCTTCAAGGGTTTTGTCGTTCTGGTAATCGTCAGTTGCCAGGCCCAGCGCGCGTGCCTTGACGCGCATGTTGATGTCTTTGGACACCAGCACCACCTCACGTCCGGTCGGATGTGAGCCACCCTTATCTTGTGGCGCGTATTCTTTGCGCAGGGCTTCGACCACGCCGAGGATTTGGTTGTCAGCCTTGCCCTGCGGCAGGCTCATGGGCAGGGTGTAGGCTAGCGCTTTGGTCTGGAAGAACAGACAGCCGCCGGCTTCGCGGTGGCCGGTGGTGTCGAGCTTCAAACCCTTGCCGATATCGGCATCCTTGGCACCGGCCAGCGCGTCCAGCGTGCGGCTGGTCTGGCGGGCATTGCGCGCGACTTCGGTCATGCCCTTCTTGTGACCGTCCAGCTCTTCCAGCACGATCATCGGCAAAAAGATGTCGTGCTCTTCAAAGCGGAAAAGGCACATCGGGTCGTGCATCAGCACGTTGGTATCCAGCACAAACAGCTTGGCGGGGCCAGAATGGGTGGTTTTTTTTGGGTTACGAGCCTTTTTGTCCATGAAAGCAGCGGGGTGATCGCCCCCGGTTGCAGTACCGCCATCAAACAACTCGGTTACAGGCTGCCTGTGGTCTGATTCAGCGTTCTCGCTCTTTCGTGCAGCTTTGGATGGTGAGTGGGCCGGTGCGTCAAGCGCATCGGTAGAGAGCAGGGCGGCACGTTTGGTCGGGGCGGGAGGCAGGGGCATAGTGCGTAAAACTCTCTTTATGAGGATTGCAAAAGTGAAAAAGCCGCCCTGAGGCCAGGGCGGCTTTTTCGGTGAACGTAGTCGTGAGACTCAACAGCATGGCTTCATTATGCAGCTTTTTTCAGCGCCTTCACAGCCTTGAGCACATCGTCAACATGGCCTGGTAGTTTCAGGCCGCGCCACTCTTCTTTCAGAGTGCCGTCAGCGCCGACCAGAAAGGTGCTGCGCTCGATGCCTTTGACCTTTTTGCCGTACATGATCTTGTTTTTGACCACGCCAAACATGTGGCACATTTTTTCTTCGGTGTCTGCAATCAGCTCAAAAGGCAGCTCAAGCTTGGCCTTGAATTCGTCATGCGACTTCATGTTGTCGCGCGACACGCCAAACAGGGTAGCACCGGCCTTGACGAAGTCCTTGCAGCGGTCACGGAACTGCATCGCTTCAGTGGTGCAGCCGGGGGTGTTGTCTTTGGGGTAAAAATACAGCACCACGACTTTGCCCATGTGGCTGACGTTGGAAACCTTGATGCCGCCTGTGGCGTTCGCTTCAAATTCGGGGAGGAGTTTATTGACGACGACTGCCATACTTGGTTTGCCCTGACGAAAGTGGTTGTAATTATGTAATTAGCCGCAGCTTCTGGAATGGCCTTGCTCCCTAGGAGCCTGTCCGGGAGGTGCATTCCAAATGCAACCTAAGATTTTACTCTGAAAGTCAGCCGGTCTCAGACGGGGGATTCAATCAGCAGGGCCGCCATCACCTGGCGGCCTTCGCCAGCCAGAATGTTGTAGGTGCGGCAGGCTGCCAATGTGTCCATGGTTTCAATGCCGATGCGTTTGTGCATCAGCGCGCGCATAAAGGCTGGCGGCACAAAGCGCAGGCGCGCGCCGCTGCCAAAAATCACCAGTTCCGGTTGTGTGGCGGCCAGCAGATCAAAGTGCGCCTCGGTGAGCTGCTCAAAACTGGCGCAGTGCCAATCGAACTTTTCACCGCGCGAACCGATGACGATGCTGCGTTCGATTTTCTCGGCCACGCCGTTCAGGCCTATGCCTATCCACCCCGGGCCGTAGCCGAGTATGGATTGAACGTCGAGGCGGTCGGGTTGCAGTTTCATGGGTAATTATTGGGATGCCGCGAGGCAGGCGTTGCCAGAAGTTTTTGCCAATAACTTCTGTGGTCAAATTATAGATTCCGCCTGAATTTACCGCTGGCCCGTGCGCTGTTGGCCTTCTTCCTCAAAATTTGCCTGAAAAATAGGTCCGAAAAATCCTCATGAAACCGATCACCAAATCTGCCAAGCTCGCCAACGTGCTGTACGACATTCGTGGCCCGATCATGGACGCGGCCAAGAAGATGGAAGACGAAGGCCAGAAGATCATCAAGCTGAACATCGGCAATCTGGCGGTGTTCGGTTTTGATGCACCTGAAGAAATCCAGCAGGACATGATCCGCAACCTGCCAAGCTCTGCCGGTTACTCTGACAGCAAAGGCATTTTTGGAGCCCGCAAGGCCGTGATGCATGAGACCCAGAAGCAGGGTATCAAGGGCGTGACGCTGGACGATATTTACCTGGGCAATGGTGCCAGCGAGTTGATCGTGATGGCGACCAATGCCTTGCTGAACGACGGCGACGAGATGCTGCTGCCCGCACCTGACTACCCGCTCTGGACGGCTGCGACCACGCTTTCGGGCGGCACGCCAGTGCATTACGTTTGCGACGAGGCCAATGGCTGGATGCCAAATCTTGCCAACATCAGAGCCAAAATAACGCCGAAAACCAAGGCCATTGTCGTCATCAACCCGAACAACCCTACGGGCGCGCTGTATGCCGACGAACTGCTCAGGGGCATTGTTGACATCGCACGCGAACATGAGCTCGTCATCCTTGCAGACGAGGTATATGACAAGGTGCTGTATGACGGTGTCAAGCACACGGCGATTGCCAGCTTGGCAACTGATGTGCTCACGCTGACATTTAATTCGCTTTCAAAAAGTTATCGCTCATGCGGCTACCGTGCTGGCTGGCTGGTGGTGTCTGGCCCGAAGAAAAGCGCGCAGGACTACATCGAAGGCCTGAACATGCTGGCCAACATGAAGCTATGCTCCAACGTGCCGGGGCAATGGGCCATTCAGACGGCTTTGGGTGGCTACCAGAGCATCAACGACTTAACCTGTGAAGGCGGGCGCCTGCGCCGCCAGCGTGACCTGGCGTATGAGCTGATCACGGCCATTCCCGGTGTGAGCTGCGTCAAGCCGCAGGCTGCGCTGTACATGTTTCCCAGGCTTGACTCCAAGGTCTACCCGATCACCGACGACCGCCAGTTTTTTCTGGAACTGCTCAAGGAAACCCGCGTCATGGTGGTGCAGGGCAGCGGTTTTAACTGGGCCGCACCGGACCATTTCCGCATCGTGTTTTTGCCGCATGAAGAAGACCTGCGCGAGGCCATTGGCCGGATTGCAAAGTTTTTAGAGAAGTACCGTAGCAAGCGGGCTTGAAAACGTGTTTCCCAATATGACGATGAGATGACGATGAAAGCAGCAATGAAAGTAACGAGTTTGAAACCCATACAGGTCGGCCTGCTGGGCATTGGTATCGTGGGCAGTGGCGTGTTCAATGTATTGCAGCGCAACCAGGGCGAAATACTGCGGCGCGTAGGCCGTGGCATCGAGATTTCAATGGTCGCCGACCTTGACACCGCCAGGGCCGAGGCCGTGGTAGGTAAGGGCGTACAGGTGGTCAGTGATGCCAGAGCCATCATCGCCAACCCCGACATCGACATCGTGGTCGAACTGATTGGCGGCTACGGCATTGCAAAGCAGTTGGTGCTGGAGGCGATTGAAGCCGGCAAGCATGTGGTCACGGCCAACAAGGCCTTGCTGGCGGTGCATGGCAACGAGATTTTTGCAGCGGCCAATCGGAAGGGCGTGATGGTGGCGTTCGAGGCCGCTGTGGCGGGCGGCATACCCATCATCAAGTCGCTGCGCGAAGGCCTCACGGCCAACCGCATTGAATGGATAGCCGGCATCATCAACGGCACCACCAATTTCATCCTCAGCGAGATGCGCGACAAGGGCCTGGACTTTGACGTGGCGCTCAAGGAAGCGCAGCGCCTGGGCTACGCCGAGGCTGACCCGACCTTTGACATTGAAGGCGTTGATGCCGCGCACAAGGCCGCGCTGATGTCGGCCATCGCCTTTGGCGTGCCGGTGCAGTTTGACAAGGCCTACATAGAAGGCATCACCAAACTGGGTGCGCAGGACATCAGGTACGCCGAGCAGCTGGGCTACCGCATCAAGCTGCTGGGTATCACCAAAAAAACCGCCAAGGGCATAGAGCTGCGCGTACACCCCAGCCTGGTGCCCGCCAAGCGTTTGATTGCCAATGTCGAAGGCGCGATGAACGCCGTCATGGTGCATGGCGATGCCGTGGGCACCACGCTTTATTATGGCAAAGGTGCAGGCAGCGAGCCAACTGCCAGCGCCGTGATTGCCGATCTGGTAGACATCGCCCGTCTGCACAGCGCTGATGCAGCGCAGCGTGTGCCGCACCTGGCCTTTCAGCCCGACGTGATGAGCGACACGCCGATACTCCCCATGAGCGATGTCGTGACCAGCTATTACCTGCGACTGAGGGTGGCTGACGAAACCGGTGTGCTGGCCAAAGTCACGGGCATCCTGGCGCAAGCAGACATTAGCATTGATGCCGTGCTGCAACGCGAGGCCGATGAAGTGGGTGGCGAGGGCTCAACGCAAACAGACCTCATCATCCTCACGCACGATTGCGTCGAGGCCAAAATGAACGAGGCGCTGGTGCAGATGCAGGCCTTGACTACCGTTTTGAGTCCGATTGTGCGGATTCGCAAGGAAGAGTTGGCTTGATACCTAATTTCTAACTTTCATGAACTACCTCTCCACCCGTGGCGACAAAACGCCGCGAAAGTTTTGCGACATCCTCCTCGAAGGCTTGGCATCCGATGGCGGCCTGTACTTGCCCGCGCACTATCCCCAGGTTAACTCGGCCACGCTGCAAAAGTGGCGCGGCCTGCCGTATGCCGATCTGGCTTTTGAAGTGCTGTCGCTGTATATCGACGACATTCCTGCTACAGACCTGAAAGCGATTTGCCGCAAGACCTACACCGCAGAAGTGTTTGGCACCGAGGCCATCGTGCCGTTGCGCCCACTTGAGCCCGGCCTGTATCTCGAAGCCCTGTCGAATGGCCCTACGCTGGCGTTTAAAGACCTGGCCATGCAGTTGCTTGGTAACCTGTTTGAATACGAACTGGCGCGGCGTGGCGAAGAACTCAATATCCTCGGCGCCACCAGCGGCGACACCGGCAGCGCGGCTGAATACGCCATGCGCGGCAAAAAAGGCGTGCGTGTTTTTATGATCTCGCCGAATGGCCGCATGAGCCCGTTCCAGCAGGCGCAGATGTTCAGCCTGCAGGACGAGAACATCCACAACATTGCGATTGATGGCGTGTTTGACGATTGCCAGGACATCGTCAAGGCCGTGTCGAATGACCTGGACTTCAAGCGCAAGTACAAGATCGGTAGCGTCAATTCGATCAACTGGGCGCGCCTGATGGCGCAGGTGGTGTACTACTTTGCGGGTTACTTTGCTGCAACTAAATCGGGTACTGAAAAGGTGAGTTTCGCTGTGCCCTCGGGCAACTTCGGCAACGTCTGCGCGGGCCACGTCGCGCGCATGATGGGGCTGCCGATCAAGCACCTCGTCGTTGCCACCAATGAGAACGACGTGCTTGACGAGTTCTTCCGCAGCGGCGTGTACCGTGTGCGCAGCAGTGCAGACACACACGAAACATCCAGCCCTTCGATGGATATTTCCAAAGCCTCAAACTTCGAACGCTTTGTGTTTGACCTGCTGGGCCGCGACGCTGGCAAAACCAAAGCCTTGTTTCATGACCAGTTGAACGCGCAAGCTTACTTTGATTTAAGCGCTGATGCCGCTTTCAAACTGGCTGCCAGCCAATACGGTTTTGTCAGTGGCAAGAGTACGCACGCCAATCGGCTGGATACGATTCGTAATACCCATCAACGCTTTAACGACATCATCGACACGCACACTGCCGACGGGGTGAAGGTGGCGCGCCAGTATCTTGAACCCGGCGTACCCATGGTTGTTCTGGAGACGGCCCTGCCCATCAAGTTTGCCGCAACGATTGAAGAAGCTTTGGGGCAATTGCCACCGCGCCCGGCCAGGTTTGAAGGCATTGAGGCCTTGCCCAAGCGTGTGCTGCTGATGTCGCCTGATATCGATGAAATCAAGCGTTTTATTGCCAAAAATGTCTAATAAACCTGCCCCACGCGCACCTTTAAAGCCGCTTGATGCGGCGCTGGCCGAGTTGCTGGCTCACGCAACTCCGTTGCCGGGCGTCGAGTCGGTATCAACTTTCGATGCCGATGGTCGCGTGCTGGCGCAGGACTTGACGGCAAGCCTCGACGTACCAGCGCACGACAACAGCTCGATGGACGGCTACGCGCTGCGCTGCGCCGATTGGCTTGATGCCGACACGCAACTTTTGGTCAACCAGCGCATCCCGGCGGGTAGCAGCGGGGTGGCGCTGGCTGCCCATTCAGCAGCGCGCATCTTCACCGGTGCGCCGATTCCGCAGGGTGCTGATGTAGTGGTGATGCAGGAAGAATGCACAGCGCTGGATGCCGCCAATGGCAGCATGCCGATGGTGCGCATTCAGGTACAGCCCAAGCCCGGACAATGGATTCGCCGCCGGGGTGAAGACGTTGCCTCTGGCAGCGTGGTACTTGGCCGTGGCGCGCGCCTCACACCCGCCTCGCTGGGGCTGGCTGCCAGCATTGGCTTTGCAAGTGTCAGCGTCGCGCCCAAAGTGCGCGTGGCGCTGTTCTCGACCGGCGACGAGCTGGTCATGCCGGGCGATGTGGCACCTGGCGACATGAAGCCGGGCGCGATTTACAACTCCAACCGTTTCTTTTTGCGGGCACTGTTGCTGCGCCTGGGTTGTAGCGTGACCGACATGGGCATAGTGCCCGATAGGCTTGATGCGACCATTACCGCCTTGCAAACTGCAAGCCAAGCGCATGATTTGATTTTGACCAGCGGCGGCGTTTCAGTCGGTGAAGAAGACCACATCAAGCCCGCCGTGCAAGCGCTGGGAGAACTTAATCTGTGGCAAATCGCCATCAAACCCGGCAGGCCATTCGCGTACGGAAAAATCAGTGCAGCTCACTTCATAGGCCTGCCCGGTAACCCGGTATCAAGCTTCGTCACCTTCCTGTTGCTGGTGCGCCCCTTCATCCTCAAGCTGCAAGGCGCAAGCAGCGTTGCACCTGAATCAATAGCGCAGCATGCGCATTTTGAATGGCCCAGAGCCGATAAGCGCCGCGAGTTTTTGCGCGTCAAACAAAATGCCGCAGGCGGGCTGGATCTGTTCAACAACCAGAGCTCAGGCGTGCTGACCTCAGCCGTCTGGGGTGACGGCCTGGTAGACAACCCCGCAGGCCAAACCATTGTGCA
>JBCKMZ010000032.1:0-22668 GCA_038902975.1 Polaromonas sp. | reverse complement strand
GGGGGAAGAAGTTGCGTATGACATGCGTCTCAGAATTAACCAAAAAAAGATAAAGGCCGTGCTTGTCGGCAACGAAGCCTAGGGTTTCAGCCGTGAGTATTTCGCCGTCCTTGTATTCCACCGTACACTGTTGTTTCTCCGAAGCTGGAAACACCTCTCCCCCCTTCAAATCAAGCAAGTTGGCCTGTTTCTTGAGAAACAGCGGGTGTATCAGGCGCAGGTTCTTGACTCTGTCCAGGTGGACATACATGTTGGTGGCGGCGCGATTCGGCTGAAAGCTCAGCACCCGTTCGTCGGGCGAGAAACGTATCAGATTTCCGAGCTGCTCTTGCCCGTCGTTAAACACGATCAGGCAGCCTCCATCGGTTGAATAATTGGCTTCCGGTGGAGTAATGAATTGGGGCGGTGTCGGCCATTTGAAATTATCTATCATGCTTTCTCCTGATCCAGCATGAGACTGTAACACCCGCACGGTCTTTGCCCACGCCCCCCATCACATCACTCAGCGGGGTAACCGTCGCGAGGTCGTGTTTTTCACGGACGACGACCGCAGAACCTATCTGGCTTGGCTGACGGCCTATTGTGCCGAGCATGGGGTTGATATTCTGGCCTATTGCCTGATGACCAACCACGTTCACCTCATCGCCGGAAATAAAGGGTTGCGTCCCCTTTGTTTGGGTTCGTCCCCTTTGTTTGGGTTGCGTCCCCTTTGTTTGAAAAGGGTTTAAGAACGCCATTGGTAGACTTCAAGTCCGTCCACTATTTCGTTCGCCGGCCTGAAGCCCTCCCCGGGAAGCCGCGCCAGCATTTTGATGACCGCTGGAGTCGTGAACACGCTATCAGGCGCCGCGTATTTTTGCATGTGTCCCGCGATATCGATCACACGGTCGCTCATTTCCTCCATCGGAATCGATGGATCGTAAAAGACGCGCCCTGCATTGACGCCGCAGCGCACATGGAATTCGGCACGGACGGTTTTTACTTCCTTGTTGAAGCGCCGCAGTCCGGATAGCACTGACTTTGCGGCCCCGATGGCGTCATTGGCAGTCGGATAGCAGACCATAATGCCATCTGGCGTCCAGGCTGTGGTCAGAGCGCCAAACTTGGTAATTTCCTTGTCGATAAATTTCTTGTAATTGCGGAAATCTATCTCGATTTTCATCCTGTCTTCGCCGACTTTCATTTGGGTCGAGCCGACCACGTCTATCGACAGAAACGCGAGATCGCGCTGTAGTTGCTCATGCCTGCTTTTTGCCTCGGCTATCACGGTGAGCAAGCGGTTACGGTATTCGTTGTCACTCGCGTTGCCACTCGCGCTGCCGGGTTTCTTGTCGATTGCCTTGATTCTGCTTTGGGCTTCGCTAATAACTCCGAGCAACTCGGTGCGGCTCTTGATGTTGTAAACGCTGGAGTTCGTTTCCGAGCTTGACGACACATAGTGCGTCATCGCTTTAGGAGCGAAATATGATCGCAACTTGCTGAACACTGTGAAGAGAATCATTGCCAGCAGCACGCAAATGCCGCGCGCGCTGTCGTAATCACCTAGCTTAAATGGAGCCCGCGTTCGCACAAAATCGATGCTTTGGCTGTCGATCTTCAGCAGGTAGCCCACAAACGGGTTGTCTTTGTAATCTGCCAGATTGAGACCCAGCGGCAACAGAAAGGAAATGACGATCAGCAGCGCAGCAATTTCGAGCAACCGCAGCAGTCCGGCCAGCAGGGGGGAAGAGTAATTTGAAGGCATGCCGAATTAAGTTCCGTGGCAGTCTGAGATAAATGGATAAGGATAGATGCTATGAGGCGGCGCGCGCGCGTTCCAGCACCTTCATGCGATCAATTTCATCCCTCTGGTCCTGGTGCAGAAACTGCTTGGCGTACGTCATGTAGACCCTCTGCATGATGAAGATCTCCAGCAGGCGCGACAGGTCGCGTTCCGCGGAGAGCGCGGTGCCAATCGCGTTGAGCTGATCAAAGCGCTCAAACAGTTCATGCGCTGTTTCCAGGTGTTGCGTGTTGGCCTTGGTGTTCATGGTTCGGTGTCGCCTCCTGCTCAGTAATTCAATCCCATTGCTTCCCGAACATAATACAACCAGAAAAAGTGTTACCCCATTTTGTCCCACGCCTTTTTCCATCATGCACATCACGCTCACGCCTTTCTTCTCGGGCATTTCGCTGGATGTGACGCCGCAGATTGACGATGCCAACAACATCACGCTGCATGTGCGACCTTCGGTCACGTTGGTCACCGAGAAGATCAAGAGTCTGTTGCGGCCTATTTGATGGCCTTGAAGCTGCGACCCAACGAGACACGCTGGATGCTGGGTGCGCTGGTATCGTTGGCGGCTCAAGGGCAAACTGCGAGTGCGGCAGAACTGGCCGAGAAGGCTCGTGTTGGCGGTGTGCTTAGCCCCGAAGTGGCAACCTATCTGCGGCAGTTGGGTGTTCCTTTGCGTGAGCGCTGAGAACTATAAAAAGCCCGCCGACTTTTTAAGTCGGCGGGCTGATTGCAATGCGATCTATATCAACGGTTGTAAGCAGTCTCACCGTGCGATGTGATGTCCAGACCTTCGCGCTCGTCTTCTTCACTGACGCGCAAGCCGATGGTGAGGTCAACAATCTTGTAGGCGATGAACGACACCACGCCGGACCACACCACCGTGATCAGCACCGCCTTGAACTGGATCCAGACCTGCGACGCGATGGAGTAGTCGGCCGCCGTGACCATGGTCGCCGTGACCCAGTCAGCCACGTAGCCGGGGCCGCCCAGGCTTGGCGAGTTGAAAACACCCGTCAACAGCGCACCCAAAATACCGCCGATACCGTGTATGCCGAACACGTCGAGCGAATCGTCCGCACCGAGCATTTTCTTCAGCCCATTGACGCCCCAAAGGCAGGCGAAACCGGCGACCAGACCAATGATCAGGCCGCCGCCGATGCCGACGTTGCCGGCTGCCGGGGTGATCGCCACCAGGCCAGCTACTGCACCAGATGCAGCACCCAGCATCGACGCCTTGCCGCGCATCAGTGTTTCACCGACACACCATGCCAGCACCGCTGCCGCCGTCGCGCCCAGCGTGTTGATAAAAGCCAGTGCCGCGAAGCCATTGGCTTCCAGCGCAGAGCCGGCATTAAAACCAAACCAGCCAACCCACAGCAGTGCCGCGCCGACCATGGTCAAGGTCAGGCTGTGAGGAGCCATGGCTTCCTTGCCGTAGCCAATACGCTTGCCGACCATGTAGGCACCGACCAGGCCGGCCATGGCAGCGTTGATGTGCACGACAGTACCACCGGCAAAATCAAGCGCACCCATCTGCCAGATGTAGCCGGCTTTGGAGCTCATTTGGTCGACCACTTCCTTGGCGGTGTAGGCATCCGGGCCCATCCAGAACCAGACCATGTGAGCCATGGGCGCATAGCTGAAGGTGAACCAGAGCGCCATGAATAGCAGCACGGCGGAGAACTTCATGCGTTCGGCAAAGGCGCCGACGATGAGCGCGCAAGTGATGCCGGCAAAGGTGGCCTGGAAGGCTGCAAAGATGATTTCAGGAATCACGACGCCCTTGCTGAAGGTCGCCGCGTTGGCGAAGGTGCCGGCGGCGTTGTCCCAGATGCCCTTCATGAACAGCCGGTCAAAGCCGCCGAAAAACGCATTGCCTTCGGTGAATGCCAGGCTGTAGCCGTAGATAAACCACAGCACAATAATCATCGAAAAAGTGACCATGACCTGCATCAGCAAGGACAGCATGTTCTTGCTGCGGACCAGGCCGCCGTAGAACAGCGCCAGGCCGGGAATGATCATCAGGATGACCAGTATGGTCGAGACCATCATCCAGGCGGTATCGCCCTTGTTGGGTACTGGTGCTGGTGGAGCGGATGCAGCGGCAGCAGGTGCGGCCACGGCTGGTGCGGCGGCAGTCATGGCCGCCGCAGAGGCAGGAGCAGCAGCGGGTGCGGCGGCTTCAGAAGCAACAGGAGCAGCAGCGGGCGCCTGCGCCAGTACGGCAGCAGAACCGGTGAGCAGGCTCAGTCCGAGCGCCAGGGATGCAAGTAGTTTTTTCATATCTGTGTTCTCTTTTTAGGGTTGAGCCTTACAGCGCTTCTTTGCCGGTTTCACCGGTGCGGATGCGCACCACCTGCTCGAGGTTGTAGACGAATATCTTGCCGTCACCGATTTTCCCGGTGCGTGCCGCGGCTTCAACAGCCTCGATCACGCGGTCAACCAGGTCGTCAGACACGGCCGCTTCAATCTTGACCTTGGGCAGGAAATCAACAACATACTCGGCCCCGCGGTACAGCTCGGTATGGCCTTTTTGGCGACCAAAGCCTTTGACTTCAGTAACCGTGATGCCTTGTACGCCAATGCTTGAGAGTGCTTCGCGCACTTCATCGAGCTTGAACGGTTTAATGATGGCCGTGACGAGTTTCATAGGTTCTCCTTAGAAATGGAACGTGGATCAAAAGCTGTATTTCAGGCCAACCACCAGGGCGCTCTTGCCCAAATTGGCGAATGGCGCGACTTTGTAAAAAGCATCGGTTGCGTTGGTTCCAATGGCGGCAACCGTGGCGCTCAGGCCATTGCCGAAATCCTTGCCCAGCGTCAGTGCGTAGTCGGTGTAGTTGCCGGCGTTATTGGCTACATTCGGAATGGTCTGGTACCCCATGCGCGGCGTCAGCGTGAAGCCGCTGCCCAGGTCAAAGTTGGCGACGATTTCATAATACGCGCTGCCGGAACTTCTCGGATTGGCAATGAAATTGCCCATGCTGCGGCTGTACTTGGCGGTGACCACGCTGTAGGTCAGCGCGCCATAAACCTCGGTGGTATTGGCGTTGGTTGCTGCGGTGTTGCCGGGGTACTGGTAACGGATCACGCCCAGGTCATAAGTGAAATCTTTGCTGATCTCACCCTTGTAGCCGCCATACAGGTCGATCTCAAGAGCGCCTTTGGTGGCGCCTGCGTAGTCCTTGATCCAGCTCACATTGGAGCCCCAGGCGCCAAGGTAAAAACCGCTCGTGTGCGCAAAATCAACGCCCGCTTGCAGCGCTGGTTTGAACGATGTTTGGGCGATACCACGGAAGCGGTAGTCGCTGGTGGCGCCGACGTTGTAGGACAAGGTGTAGTCTGGCTCGGGCGCCTTGGTTTGCGCCATGGCGGCGGTGCCAGCGAGCAGGGTGGCCAGGACAAATACGCTTTTTGATTTCAGTTTCATGAAGTGCTCCAGAAAGGTTAAAGGATGCATGTGACATGCATAGACCGTGCCAGAGCGTGGGAGAGATGAGCTACCCGTTTGTGACGCGTCATTGTGCACCGAATCAAGAGGTGTGCGTTAAGATATCTGTATATAAATACAGTAAGCACCATATTGGTGCAAACTTGTTGGGTGCAGATTCATTTTCTGCACCCCTTTGGAGAGGAATTCGCATGAGTCTGTCTTTGGTGCATAGTCGCGCGCTGCTTGGCATGGAGGTGAGGCCGGTATCGGTGGAAGTACATCTGGCCAACGGGCTGCCCAGCTTCACGCTGGTGGGGCTGGCCGAAACCGAAGTCAAAGAAGCGCGCGAGCGGGTACGCTCGGCCATCCAGAACTCGGGGCTGGAGTTTCCAGCTAACAAAAGAATCACCGTCAATCTCGCGCCTGCAGACTTGCCCAAAGATTCAGGCCGATTTGATTTACCGATTGCGCTGGGCATTCTGGCAGCCAGCGGGCAAATTGATGCGAAAAAAATGCGGGGCTACGAGTTTGCCGGCGAGCTCTCATTAGGCGGGGATTTGCGGGCTGTACGCGGCGCTTTAGCGATGAGCTTGGCGATTAACCGTGGCTTGCCCTCGCAAACGGGACCGGCACCCAAACTGGTGTTACCCGAAAGCAGTGCGCAAGAGGCAAGCCTTGTGCCCGGTGCCGAGATCTACCAGGCCCGGCATTTGATGGATGTGGTCAGGCAGTTTTTGCCCGGCGACACGACACCCGACATACTCGACGGCTGGAGCCGGGTACAGGCTGACCAGATAGAGCCAGTAACGCCGTACAAGGACATGGCCGACGTCAAAGGCCAGGCCGCCGCACGGCGCGCGCTGGAAATTGCTGCCGCCGGTGGCCACAGCGTGCTGATGATGGGCGCGCCCGGCTCGGGCAAGTCGATGCTGGCGCAACGCTTTGCCGGTCTGCTGCCCGCCATGACCACCGAAGAAGCGCTGGAGAGTGCCGCCGTTGCATCACTAGGCGGGCGTTTTTCACTCGACCAATGGGCTGTAAGACCAACTTGCGCACCGCATCACACCGCCAGCGCGGTGGCGCTGGTTGGCGGCGGCTCACCACCACGCCCGGGTGAAATATCGCTGGCACATCGAGGCGTTTTGTTTCTTGACGAGCTGCCCGAATTTCCAAGGGCGGCACTTGAAGCGCTGCGCGAGCCGCTGGAGTCCGGCCGCATCACCATCTCACGCGCAGCGCAGCGGGCCGAATTTCCGGCCTGCTTTCAGCTGATTGCCGCCATGAACCCCTGCCCCTGTGGCTACCTGGGCTCCAGCCTGCGGGCCTGCCGCTGCTCGCCCGACCAGGTGTCGCGCTACCAGGGCAAACTCAGCGGGCCATTGCTGGACCGGATTGACCTGCATGTCGAAGTCGGCGCGCTGGCCGCTGACGAGCTCATCAACACGCCGCCCGGCGAAAGCACCGATGCGATTCGCCTGCGGGTGGTCAAGGCCAGGGAGCGCGCGATAGCTCGTCAAGGCAGTACCAATCAGGCGCTCGAGGGTCAGGCGATTGACGAGCAATGCAAGTTAGATGAAGCTGCTGCAAAATTTTTGAACATCGCTGCGACACGCTTGGGCTGGTCAGGCCGCAGTATTCACCGCTGCTTAAAGGTTGCCCGCACGATTGCCGATTTGGTCGGCGCACGTAGCGTGCAAGTGACCCACGTGGCCGAGGCGGTGCAGTATCGGCGGGCCTTGAAGGCTGCGCACTAAAGGGTACTTCTAAAATTTCATTTCGTGGACAGACATTTTGTAGATACAATTAAGCATGGTCACATGGGACGAAACAAAGCGCAAAGCGAACGTCAAAAAACATGGCTTTGATTTCGTCGGATGCGACGCTATTTGGGATCATTTCACCGTCACTCGTGAGGATAAACGGCAGGATTACGGCGAAGTGCGCTTGGTCTGCTTTGGCCTCCTGAGCGGTGAAGAAGTTGTGATGGTTTACACGGAACGCCCCCGCAGCGCTCACGTGATCTCGCTGAGAAAGGCAGAAAAACATGAAGCTCGCTACTACCGTCAAGTTGCCAAAGAAAACTTCAGCTAAGGTCAACGACCCTGACAACCCGGCATGGACTGAGGGCATGTTGGGTGTCCCTGTGCTCAAGCGCGGGCGTGGCCCTCAAGCGGCCCCAACAAAAGTATTGACCTCTATCCGCCTGGATGCTGACCTGCTGGAATTTTTCAAATCGCAAGGCAGTGGCTACCAGTCGCGCATCAATGACACGCTACGCAGTGCGCTGAATCGAAATTTAACAAGCCGCCCAAAACCGGCAACGCGCAAACGCATTGCGGCTTAATCGCGAGACGATGAACAAAAACCGGATATGAGGCGTAGTGCATTCGGGACCAGCGGGCAGCACCAGGACATGGCGATCAAAATCCACACCCTTGACGCAGGGTCATAATCTGTCGCAGAGGTAGGACGATTGACGTCTTTGCTTTGTGCTGGCTTTACGGCGCGGCGGATAAACGCTGATTGTTAGGTATCTCAAGAACTCCAATGACCCAAGATCTCGCCACGCGCCTGCAAGTTGAGTTTCTTCAAATCACCGACATAAAGGTTGATGCGAGATTCATGGCAATGGACTTATCGCACCAACCTTCTTCGCTCCCTAGCGGAATGCAGGGGGTATATGTTTTTCTTACCGATGCTCACTGTTTTAAGGTCGGGAAAGCCGGTCCCAAGAGCAAAGCAAGATGAAACTCCCACCACTACAACTTGGATGAAACGACACCCAGCGCATTCACCAAGTCAATCGTCAAGAACAGAACAAAATTCAAATCATATTTTCCAGACTCTCGCCACTCGGAAATTGACCGGCTGGAAAAAAGTAACATCGGGGACTGGATCAAAAACAACATCTCGCGAATTGAGCTTCTGCTGCCCCAAAGTGAAGGCAGGTATGCGCTTAGTCTGCTTGAAGCATTGGTTCAGTACCGGCTCAAGCCCGAATATGAGGGTAAAGATGCATAACCCGGCGCTCAACCTCGCTCCCTTCGGTCGCTGGACGCTGCACGATAAGGCCGCGCAGGCCGCTCATGTCAAACGCTAGCCCTGCCAGCCCATTTCCGATGTACTATTTGTCGCATGATTGACTGGTCTTCCTGTTCTGCCGTAGAGCGCGACCCTGATCGCGTCAGTGGTGCTTGGCTATTTCGCGGCACACGGGTTCCTATCGCTGCCCTTTTTGAAAACCTCGAAGACGACGTTCCTGTTCACGAGTTCATTGAATGTTTTCCCGGTGTTTCCATCGTACAAGCCAGGGCTGTCCTTGAGTATGCAGCTCGTTCATCTCTTGCCGAAGCCGCATAGTGCGTGTTTTGTTTGACCAAGGAACCCCAGTTCCCCTGCGCCAGTTTTTGCAAGATCACTCCGTCTCGACTGCTTACGAACAAGGCTGGTCTTCGCTAAAAAACGGTGAACTCTTGCAATTTGCTGAAGACAATGGTTTTGAGGTTCTCGTGACGACAGACAGCAATCTCAAATATCAGCAAAATCTATCCACACGCAGAATTGCGGTTGTGGTGCTCTCCACGACAAGTTGGCCGCGCATCAATACCGCTTCTGAAAAAGTTGTCGCTGCCATTGGCAACTCAACACCCAGCAGTTACGTTGAGGTGCATATCCCATGAGCAGGGCTAACCTGCGCTCAAGCGGGACGGCGCAAAAGCGCGCCGCCCCTTAGCTCGGAGTTTTTGCTCAAGGCTAATTGGCC
Organism: Polaromonas sp.; assembly: GCA_038902975.1. GTDB lineage: Bacteria > Pseudomonadota > Gammaproteobacteria > Burkholderiales > Burkholderiaceae_C > Polaromonas. Next base: position 13,695 of record JBCKMZ010000032.1, on the reverse strand, counting down.
GAATTGCCCTAGTTGCCCTGGTTGCTACCCGAGCCGGAAGGTGAGTGCTGCACGATAGGCGCAGGCGCAGTGTACACAGCGCCATCGTTGCTGCGAATGCTGCTGCCCTCAACCGTTACCTTACTGCCAACCGCAGGCGCTTGCGCGGTTTCCAGTGTGCGGCGTGAGCCGTCTTCCATGCGAATGCCGACCTGGTAGACGGTTTCTTTGCGCACGTTTTTCTCGATCGCATTGCCAGCAAAACCACCGCCCACAGCGCCGATGATGGTGCCCAAAGTTCTGCCGCTGCCCTGCCCGACTTGGTTGCCCAGCACCGCGCCCAGCACGCCGCCTGCAACCGTGCCAAAACCAACGCCTTCGGGCTTGGTCGAGCGCGTTACAGGTGTGACGGACTCAATCGACCCGCAAGCGCTACATACCTGCGCCACTGGCATGGGGGCTGGTGCTGGCGTTGCAGCCGCTACCGGATAGGGTGAAGGTGAAGGCGCCGGGGCAGCAGCCGAATAACTGGGTACAGGGTTCGGGCTGGGAGCGGGGGTCGGCTTGGGTGTTGTCTGAACGACTTTTTTCGCTGGCGCTGGCGCTGGCTTGGCGGTCGCTGCTACGGGCTTTTCAATCAGGTCATCATTGGCGTTGGCTGATGCAGCAGGCGAGGCCAGTGCCACCTGGGCTACAGGCGCGCTTGCAAGCATAGGTGCCGGTGTGCGCTGCTGGTAAATCATGGTGCCGCCCATGCCCAGCACGGCGACCCCCAGAATACCAACAGCAGCCCACATCGGCTTGCTGCTGGATGATGCCGTTTGTTGACCTGGTTGCAGGTTATCGGTGGATGCGTTGATGGCCTTAGCCCTCCTTAAATTACCGTTTAACCGATTAGGTTTCTAGCGCTTCAAACCGCTACGCCCATATATAACGCGGCGAGTGGGCCATTGGCGCACAAGCCCATCAGTAAAAAATAGTAAGCGTTGGTAAAGAGAAGGGCGCTTCTAGAAATTCAGATTTTAGTTACGACGTAACTTGGGTACAAGTTAGTCTTCACTGCAACTGCGTTGTCGGGATGAAGTGCAAGGCACCCGGAGCGCAGGAACCGGAAGGGTTATTGGGGTCAGACGCCAATTTCATTGCGATGCAGAGCATCGCACCCGGCGGGCGTGCCAAAGGCACGATGAATTTGGACTCTGACCCCAATAACCCTGCGAGCACCGCGCAACGCAGCAATTCGCCCGAAAAATGAATTTATAGAGGTGCCCTAGAGGTTGGGTGCCAGTAGCCTCTGCAAATCTTCTGCCCGCTCGCCACGCCGCTTCGCCAAGTCCTGCAGCTGGTCGTCGCCGATCTTGCCGACGTTGAAGTAAACACTGTCGGGATGGCTCAGGTAAAAGCCGCTGACGCTGGCGGCAGGTAGCATCGCCAAACTCTCCGTCAGCGTCATGCTGATGTCGCTCGCCTGCAGCAGTTCGAACATGTCTTGTTTGACGCTGTGGTCAGGACAGGCCGGGTAGCCGGGCGCAGGGCGTATGCCGCGATATTTTTCGCTAATCATCTCTTTAGCCGTCAGCGACTCGGCGCTCGCATAACCCCACAAATCCTGCCGCACGCGCTGGTGCAGGGCCTCGGCAAAGGCTTCGGCGAGCCGGTCAGCCAGCGCCTTGAGCATGATGGACGAGTAGTCGTCGTGGTCGTCCTGAAAATACTTTTCCTTCTTCTCGGCCCCCAGGCCTGCCGTGACGGCAAACAGGCCGATGTAGTCAGGCAGCATGAAGGTGTTGTGGCCCTCGGCGCCTGCGTGCCCGGCGCGCACGGCCTTGACTGCGGCAGACAGCACCTTCGGCGCCACAAAATCGGCCAGGCAGCGACTGGGCCGCATCACGCCCTCGAGCGCCGTTTTTTCGCTTTGCTGGCGCAGGCCGTACCAGGTCATGACGACTTCGCTGCGCGACTCGTCGGTGTAGATCTCGATGTCATCACCCACGCTGTTGGCGGGGTACAGGCCCATCACGCCGCTGGCCGTCAGCCAGCGCCCATCAATCAAGCGCTTGAGCATGCGCTTGGCATCGGCGTACACGCGCACGGCCTCGGCGCCGACGACTTCGTCTTTCAAAATCGCCGGGAAGGGCCCGGCCAAATCCCAGGTTTGAAAGAAAGGCCCCCAGTCAATGAATGTAGCCAGCTCGGCCAGGTCAAAATTCTTGAATACACGTCGGCCAATAAACTTCGGCACAGGCGGCGTGTAGCCGGCCCAGTCAATCGGTGTGGCGTTGGCGCGTGCCTTGGCCAGTGGCCACATCGGGGTCTGCTTTTTATTCGCGTGCTGGGTGCGCACCTTGACGTAATCGGCCTTCAGCTCATCAATGTATTGGGTAGCGTTGTCTGAGAGTAAGCTCTGCGCCACGCTGACACTGCGCGATGCGTCGGGCACATACACCACCGGGCCTTCGTAATGCGGCGAGATCTTCACCGCTGTATGCACCCGGCTGGTGGTGGCACCACCAATCAACAGCGGGATTTTGTTAAGGCGGAAATGGTCGTCCTTTTGCATCTCGGCCGCCACATACTGCATCTCTTCCAGGCTGGGCGTGATGAGTCCGCTCAATCCAACAATGTCAGCGCCTTCAGCCTTGGCGCGCGCCAGTATCTCGTGGCAAGGCACCATCACGCCCATGTTCACGACCTCGAAGTTGTTGCATTGCAAAACCACGGTAACGATGTTTTTGCCAATGTCGTGTACGTCGCCCTTGACGGTGGCGATGATGATTTTGCCCTTGGTTTTAACGTCGCCGCCTGCGGCCCCCAGCAACAGTTTTTCAGCTTCGATGTAGGGCAGTAAATGCGCCACGGCCTGTTTCATCACGCGGGCGCTTTTAACCACTTGCGGCAAAAACATCTTGCCCGCGCCGAACAGGTCGCCGACGACGTTCATGCCATCCATCAGCGGGCCTTCAATCACATGCAGCGGACGGCCGCCTTCAAGCACAATGGCCTGATACATCTCTTCGGTGTCTTCGGTGATGAACTCGTTGTTGCCATGCACCAGCGCATGCGACAGCCGCGCGCGTATCGGCAGCGCGCGCCATTCGTACTTCTTGCTGTCGTCCCTGGCGCCGCTCTGCGCGGTTTCAGCCACCTCGATCAACCGCTCGCCGGGCGTGAGATGCGCTTCGCCGGGTTTGTACACCGGCTGGCGATTCAGGACCACGTCTTCAACCCGCTCACGCAGCGTTGGCTCCAGGTCGTCATACACCCCCACCATGCCGGCGTTGACGATGCCCATGTCCATGCCCGCCTGGATGGCGTGGTACAGAAAAACCGTATGAATCGCTTCACGCACCGGGTCGTTGCCGCGAAAGCTGAAGGACACATTCGACACGCCGCCCGACACCTTGGCGCCCGGCAGGTTGGCCTTGATCCAGCGCGTGGCGTTGATGAAATCCACCGCGTAGTTGTTGTGCTCGTCAATGCCGGTGGCGATGGCGAAGATATTCGGGTCAAAGATGATGTCTTCCGGCGGGAAACCGACTTCATCGACCAGCACGCGGTAGGCGCGCTCGCAGATCTCGATCTTGCGCTGGTAGGTATCGGCCTGGCCTTTTTCGTCAAACGCCATCACCACAGCCGCCGCGCCATAGCGCTTGAGCAACTTGGCCTGGTGCATGAAGGCCTCGACCCCTTCCTTCATGGAAATCGAATTGACGATGCCCTTGCCCTGGATGCAGCGCAGGCCGGCTTCAATCACGCTCCACTTGGAGCTGTCGATCATGATGGGTACGCGCGAAATATCGGGCTCACTGGCGATCAGGTTCAAAAAGCGAACCATCGCGGCCTGGCTGTCCAGCATGGCCTCGTCCATGTTGATGTCGATGATCTGCGCGCCGTTTTCAACCTGCTGCCTAGCCACGGCCAGCGCCGCATCGAACTCGCCATTCAAAATCATGCGCGCAAAGGCCTTCGAGCCGGTGACGTTGGTGCGCTCGCCGATGTTGACAAACAAAGTTCTTGGGGACAGACCTTCAGCTCTGTCCCCAACTGAATAGTCGGGGCCAATCGTAAACGGCTCAAGGCCGGACAGCTTCATGGGGGGAACCATTGGTTGGTTTTCGATTTCAGACATAACTCAGGCTGCTTCTTTGTAAAAAACACCTGCCGACAACTGCCGCCGCGCAACCGGCGCAACCGCACTCGCAATCGCAGCGATGTGCTCCGGCGTGGTGCCGCAGCAGCCGCCCACAATATTCACCAGCCCCTCGGCGGCAAATTCATGCAACAAGCGCGAGGTGACGTCGGGCGTTTCGTCAAAACCGGTGTCGCTCATCGGATTGGGCAGACCAGCATTGGGATAGCAGCTGATGAAGGTGTCAGGCGCGGCTTTGGCCAGCTCCTGGATGTAGGGGCGCATCAGCGCCGCACCTAGCGCGCAGTTCAGTCCGACCGCCAGTGGCTGCGCATGGCGCACGCTGTACCAGAAAGCCGTGACGGTCTGGCCGCTCAGGATGCGGCCTGATGCATCGGTCACGGTGCCGCTGATGATGAGCGGCAGGCGTTCACCGGAATTCTCGAAATACTCGTCAATCGCAAACAGCGCGGCCTTGGCGTTGAGCGTGTCAAAAATGGTTTCCACCAGCAGCACGTCGGCACCGCCTTTGACGAGGGCTTCGGTTTGCTCGTAATAGGCCTTGCGCAACGCTTCAAAGCTGGTGTTGCGCGCGCCCGCGTCGTTCACGTCGGGGCTGATGCTGGCGGTCTTGGGCGTGGGGCCGAGGGTGCCGACGACAAAGCGCGGCTTGTCGGGTGTCGAGAACTTGTCGCAGGCAGCGCGGGCAATGCGGGCCGATTCATAATTCATCTCGACCGCCAGATCAGCCATGTCGTAATCGGCCTGGGCGATGGTGGTGGCGCCAAAGGTGTTGGTTTCGATCATGTCGGCACCGGCGGCCAGGTAGCCTTCATGGATGTCGCGGATCACGTCGGGCCGCGTCAAACTCAGCAGCTCATTGTTGCCCTTCACGTCTTTGTGAAAGTCCTTGAAGCGCTCGCCACGGTACTGCGCTTCGTTCAATTTAAAGCGCTGGATCATCGTGCCCATCGCGCCGTCGAGAATGGCGATGCGTTTTTCTAAAATACCCGGTAAGGCTTGGCCACGGGTGTAGATGATCGGTTTCATCGCTCCATTTTAAGGCGGTGGCGATTTAGCCAATACTTTCAATGACAATAGACATTCAGCTCTTCACGCCATGAAAAATCTCTCACCCAAAGAAGCCCTTGCCTCCGATCACCCTCATCACCACAGCGCTCGATATCTTGGGCGAAGTTTTTGGCTACAGCGAATTTCGCGGGCCGCAGCGCGCCATCGTTGAGCATGTGATTGACGGCGGTGATGCGCTGGTGCTGATGCCTACCGGCGGGGGCAAGTCGCTGTGCTACCAGATCCCGGCGATTGCGCGGCAGAATGCCGGCCACGGCGTGACCATCGTCATCTCGCCGCTGATTGCGCTGATGCATGACCAGGTCGGCGCATTGCATGAGGCTGGTGTAGCGGCGGCGTTTTTAAATTCAACGCAAAGTTTCGACGTTAGCAGCGCGCTCGAAAAGCAGATGCTGCGAGGCGAGTTCACACTGGTCTACGCCGCACCCGAGCGCCTGAACACGCCGCGTATGAAAGACCTGCTGCGCTCGCTGAATGAGCGCGGCAAGCTGAGCTTGTTTGCGATTGACGAGGCGCATTGCGTGAGCCAGTGGGGCCATGACTTTAGGCCCGAGTACCGATCGTTAAGCCTGCTGCACGAGATGTTTCCCAACGTGCCGCGCATCGCGCTGACAGCGACCGCCGATGCACTGACGCGGCAGGACATGGTCGAGCACTTAAAGCTTGAAGACGCGCGGCATTTCGTCAGCAGCTTTGACCGCCCCAATATCCGCTACACGATTGTTGAAAAGCGTGACGCCACGCGCCAGTTGCTGCGTTTTATTGAAACCGAACATTCAGGCGAGGCAGGCATTGTGTACTGCCAGTCACGCAAGCGGGTTGAAGAAATTGCCGACACCTTAGCCGCCGCAGGCATCAAAGCGATGGCCTACCACGCAGGGCTGGATTCAGCCGTGCGCCAGCAGCGGCAAGACCGTTTTTTGCGCGAAGACTCAGCGGTGATGGTGGCCACCATTGCTTTTGGCATGGGCATAGACAAGCCCGACGTGCGCTTTGTCGCCCACCTTGACATGCCGAAAAATATTGAAGGCTACTACCAGGAAACAGGCCGCGCCGGACGCGACGGCTTGCCCGCCAATGCGTGGATGACCTACGGCCTGAACGATGTCGTCAACCAGCGCCGCATGATAGACACCAGCGATGCGGCAAGTGAGGAGTTCAAGCAAGTGATGCGCGGCAAGCTTGATGCGCTACTGAGTCTGGCCGAAGACACGCGCTGCCGCCGGGTGAGTTTGCTGCACTACTTTGGCGAAGACAGCACTGCTTGTGGAAATTGCGATAACTGTTTGAGTCCCCCTGCGATGTGGGATGCGACCGACGCAGCACGCAAGATGCTCAGTTGCATTTACCGCGTGCAGCAGGCCAGCGGCATCAGCTTTGGCGCAGGTCATGTGATGGATATTTTGCGCGGCAAGACCAGCGAGAAAATGACGCAACACAGCCACGAAAAGCTCTCCACCTTTGGCATAGGCGCAGACTTGTCCGAAGCCCAATGGCGCGCCGTGCTGCGCCAGCTGATTACGAAAAACATGGTGCGCGTTGATGCTGAGTTCAGCACGCTGCAGCTTTTGCCTGATGCGCGCCAGGTGCTCAAGGGCGAGGCCAGCCTGGTGCTGCGCGAGCAGCTTGCCAGCAAAGTCAGTCGCGCCAAAAAAGCCACCAAAACATCGGTCAAAGGCATGGCGGAAGCGGCGCTCAATGCCGGAGCACTCGAAAGACTGGCCAGATTAAAAGCTTGGCGCGCCGAAATCGCGCGTGAGCACAATTTGCCAGCGTTTGTGATTTTTCACGACTCCACCCTGCGCGCCATCGCAGAGCGCGCACCGACCAGCACCTTTGACCTGGAAGGCATTACCGGCATTGGCGTGAAGAAGCTCGACGCTTATGGGGCCGAGGTTTTGCGGGTGTGTGCGGCGGTTTAACCCGAAAGGAAGATCTTGAAATTTAAAATGGCTGAAAAGTCGCTCTTTGCCGTCCTGCTGCGCTCGCCGTGGTGGATCAGTTTTGCCATCGCCGGGGGATTTGCACTGCTCGCCAAGGCCTTGCTGCCTGCGGAGTATTTTGTGTTCGGTGCACTCGGCGGTTTTCCCTTCGTGGTGATCGGCGGAATCGCCGCGTGGAAGCAACTCAGCGCGCCCAGCACCGCCCATGTGCAGGGCACGCTGGCGCAGCTGGAAGCCATGTCGTGGCGCGATTTTTCTGCCACCGTCGAGCAGGCGTTTACGCGCGCGGGCTACGGGGTACAGCGCCTTGATAGCGCGGCAGCGGATTTTTCACTGCTCAAGGCGGGCCGCACCACCCTGCTCAGTTGCAAGCGCTGGAAGGCTGCGCACCTGGGCGTGGAACCGTTCCAGGCCCTGCAGGCCGTGATCGGCGTGCATGAAGCGGACGGCGGCCTGTGCATCGCCACTGGCGACATCACGGACAAGGCGCGCCAGTTTGCGGCAGCGCACCAGATCCGCGTGATGCACGGTGCCGAGCTGGCGCAGTTGCTCAAGCCTGTGCTGACACCCCCCATCAGACGGAACAGTTAAGATTACCCAACACTTTTTGTACCATGCCGAAATACCAATTCTCCTGCGAAGTCGTCCCGCAATACATACCTGAGCAATCCTCGCCGGCGGACTCTGTGTATGGCTTTGTATACACCGTCACGGTTACCAACACGGGTGACATAACTGCGCAGCTGATTTCACGCCACTGGATCATCGTGGATGCCAATGGCCTGCGGGAAGAAGTCAAGGGCCTGGCAGTGGTCGGGCACCAGCCGCTGCTTAGACCCGGCGAGTCATTCCAATACACCAGCGGCTCGCGCCTGCGAACGGCCAGCGGCACCATGCATGGCAGTTATTTTTGCGTGGCTGAAGACGGTGAGCGCTTTGAGTGCGAGATACCGATGTTTGTGCTCGACAGCCACCTAGGCACTAACAACCATCGCGTCTTGCATTGACGAGCCCTTATTAGCCAGCGCGCAGCCATCCGCGCAGCTCATATTGTGCCATCAAACGATGGCACAATATGAGCTTTAAGGAATTCACCATGCAATCATTTGCCATACGCGACCTGCGCGAGCACACCGGCGAGTTGGTGCGCAACGCTGAGAGCGGTCAGTACTCTATCATCTCCAAGCACGGCAAGCCGCTGTTTGTGGCTTTGCCGTTTGACGACGCACTGCTACACGCTGGGGTCAACATCGCGCTGGCCGACAAGCTGGTGCAAAGCGGCGAGCTGTCGGTGGCGGCGGGTGCCAAGCTGGCGGCCATGCCCTACGCCGCGTATTTGCAGCACTTGGGAAGCACGGGCTACAGCATGCTGGGCGATGCCAATCTAGACGACGAACTGGCCAGCCTAGAACAAGTCAAAACGCTCATTTAGGCCATCCCCATCCCATACCCATGACCACCCCACTGCTGATTGCAGACGCAGGGCCATTGATTGCCTTATCGGTAGCCAATGTATTGACTCACACCATTGACCTGTACAAAACGCTGTGGGTGCCTCAGGCCGTGATTGACGAATGCGTGATGGATGTCCACGCACCCGGCGCAGCAGCCATCATGCGGGCAATACGCATCAAAGGTGCCAAAGGCATCCACGCCATCGCGCAAACAGACATCACCCCGCTGGACGCAGCCTATGCATTAGGGCTTGGTTCGGGCGAAGCAGCCGTTATCAGCTACGCGGCACAGCACCAACATATCGCCCTGGTAGACGACCGCAAAGCACGCCAGATTGCCCAGCGTCTGCAAGTGCGAACGGTGGGCAGCGGCTCAATATTGCTGGCGTTAAAGCTAAGCGGACAAATTGAAAAAATAGCGCCTGCGTTAAAGGCGTGGCAGGTGCATGGCTACTTTGTTGCGCCCGGAGTGGTGAATGAGTTGTTGCGAAGGGCTGGGGAATTGAATGCATGAGTTCGACCTGATCGCCCGCTACTTCACCAAGCCGCCCAAACGAGCGGTGCTAGGCGTGGGTGACGACTGCGCGCTGCTGCAGCCATCGCCCGGTATGCAAATGGCGATCTCCAGCGACATGCTGGTTGAGGGTCGACATTTTTTTGCCAATGTTGACGCTGAGGCGCTGGGCCACAAGGCGCTGGCCGTCAACCTCAGCGACTTGGCCGCATGTGGCGCAACACCGCTGGCTTTCACCCTTGCACTGGCCTTGCCCAAAGCCGACGACGCTTGGCTGGCTGCATTTTCAAAAGGCTTGTGGGCGCTGGCCGACGCGCACCAGTGTGAGCTGATTGGCGGCGACACCACGCAGGGGCCACTCAATATCTGCATCACGGTGTTTGGCGAAGTACCTGTGGCAAACGGCAAAAGCCAAGCCTTGCTGCGCTCGGGCGCGCAGGCCGGTGACGACATCTACGTCAGCGGCACGCTTGGCGATGCGCGGCTGGCGCTGGAGGCACTACGGGGAAATTTACGCGGCCAGGTTGTTTTGCCAGACGATGTATTCACGCACGCCAGGGTGCGGCTGGAGCGGCCAACGCCGCGCGTCGCACTCGGGCAAGCCCTGCGCGGCATTGCCAGCGCAGCCATAGACATCAGCGACGGGCTGGCTGGTGACTTCCATCACATCCTGAAAGCGTCCGGTGTGGGGGCCACGATTGACACCTCATGCGCTATTAATTTGCTAGCTTCTAATGCCCGTATTGATTGGGATAGAGGCACTTTTAAGGGTCAAAAAGAGCTACAAAACCCGCTTTTTTACGTATTTTCAGGCGGCGACGACTACGAACTGGCGTTCACAGCGCCTCGCGCCTCGCGCAGCGCGGTCGATACGGCATCCCTGCAAAGCCAGACCGTCGTTACACGCATAGGCCAGATCGACAAGTTGCCGGGGCTGCGGCTTGTGGATGCGCAAGGCCAGCTGGTTGATAGCACTTTCGCGTCGTTTGAGCATTTTGCATAATCGGGGTTTTTGCTTGCGAAACGCTAAAGGGTACTTCTAGAAATTCAGATTTTCGGGATGAAGTGCAAGGCGCACGGAGCACAGGAACCGGAACGTACTTCAGGTACGTGAGGATTGCGAGCACCGCGCAACGCCGCAATTCGCCCGAAAAATGAATTTATAGAAGTACCCTAAAATTTGGCAGCCCCTGTTTACTGACTGCATCCACCATGAGCGCCTTTAACGAAGAAAAAGTCCTGTCGGTCCATCACTGGACCAACAAGCTGTTTACCTTCACCACTACCCGTGACCCGTCACTGCGCTTTAGCAATGGTCACTTCACCATGCTTGGCCTGCGCGTCAATGACAAGCCGCTCTTGCGGGCCTACAGCATCGTCAGCGCCAACTATGAAGATCACCTTGAATTTTTAAGCATCAAGGTAGTCAATGGCCCGCTCACCTCACGCCTGCAGCACATCCAGGTGGGCGACAGCATCATCGTCGGGCGCAAACCAACTGGCACGCTGCTGATTGACTACTTGCTACCCGGCAAACGGCTGTATTTGCTGTCGACCGGGACGGGACTGGCACCTTTCATGAGCGTGATCCGCGACCCGGCTACCTACGAAGCGTTTCAGCAAGTCGTTCTGGTACACGGTGTGCGCCAAGCTGACGAGCTGGCCTATCACGATCTGGTGGTTGAGCATTTGCCACAGCATGAGTTTTTGGGCGAGATGGTTTCAAAGCAATTGCTGTATTACCCGACGGTGACGCGCGAGTCCTACCGCACCATGGGCCGGGTGACGGACTTGATCGAGTCCGGCAAGATGTTTGAAGATTTAAAACTGCCCGCACTCGACGTAGCCCATGACCGCCTGATGATTTGCGGCAGCCCGCACATGCTGAAGGACTTGAGACACCTGCTGGAAGGTCGGGGCTTCAAGGAGGGCAATACTTCCAAACCCGGTGACTTTGTGGTTGAGCGGGCTTTTGCGGAGCAGTGAGTTTTTGGGGTCAGCGTCCAAATTCATCGTGCCTTTGGCACACCCTCCGGGTGCGATGCTCTGCATCGCAATGAAATTGGCGTCTGACCCCAATAACCCCGATGCACCGCAGCAAAATTGGTGTCTGACCCCAATAACTCCGACCAGCACGCCTTGCAATCTTCAATACCTCTGACCCAACGCCAATAACTCGGGCGTGCCTATCAGCTCGTTGAGCTGATCAAAGTCGAGCATCTGGTCCTGCATGGGTGCGGTCGTTTGGTGCATGTGCAGACTGCTGTAATATTTTTGCAGGGTGAAGGCGACTGCGCGCGCTGTACCACCCGGAAAAATGACAATACGAAAACCCTTGCTGCCGAGCTCCTGCGCGCTCTGAATAGGTGTCTTGCCGCCTTCGACCATGTTGGCGAGCAAGGGAATTCGCCCTGCAAAACGCTCGCAAGCCTGGGCCATTTGTTCCGGCGTGCGCAGAGCTTCGATGAAAAGCGCATCGACACCGCAGGCCAAGTAAGCCTCGGCGCGCTCCATGGCGGCGTCAAAGCCCTCCACGGCCAGCGCATCGGTGCGGGCCAGGATCAGCATATCGGGCGACCTGCGCGCGTCCAGGGCCGCCTTGAGCTTGCCGCACATTTCCGCCACGGGCACCACGCTCTTGCCATCTAGATGTCCGCAGCGCTTAGGAAAGGTTTGATCTTCCAGCTGAAGCATGGCGGCACCAGCCTGCTCGAACGCCCTGACCGTGCGCATGGTGTTCAGCGCGTTGCCAAAGCCCGTGTCGGCGTCGACGATGACAGGAATGCTCACTCGCTCGGTGATACGCGCCAAGGTATCAGCCACTTCCGTGGCTGTCGTCAGGCCAATATCGGAGCGGCCGAGGCGCGTGTACGCAATAGAAGCACCGGAAAGATAGAGGGCTTCAAAGCCGCTTTGCTCGGCGATCAAGGCCGTGAACGCATCGTAGATACCGGGGGCGAGCAGCACGCTGGGCTGCTGCAGACGTTGTTTGAAAGATGACGCCATAAAAACCTTTGAATAAAATTAAGAACAGGTCAGGCGGCTGCGAGCTGATCCGCAGCCGTTCCGGCAACGACCCAACCACCGCCAACGGCGCTGAGCAGACCATTACCTGACAGATAGCCCCACACCGCGTTACCCGAGACGCCGCGAGCGGCTCCCCCGGCAGCCAGCAAGTTGGGCATGGCCGACCCATCGCTTTTTAAAACGCGACCATGGGCATCTATATCCAGGCCGCCCTGCGTATGAAAGAGCGCGCCCGTCACCTTGACCGCGAAATACGGCGCCGACAGAGCGCGCTGGAACACGCGCCCGAATGCGTCCCTATTCGATGCACGCACATCCGCCAATGTGACTTTCAGGGCGTCCGCCTCGCAACCGATCAACCGTGCCAGCGCATCCGGGTCGGCCGCAGTCCTGAGCGCGCCGGCCCGCTCGGCCTGCACGAAATCGGGGAAACCGCGCGCCATCTCCAGCAGCGGCGTATCGATGACGTTCCAGGCCACGCCACCCGGTTGCGCCAGCACGTGCACCGCAGCCTCCGAGTAACCCTGGGTCTCGTCGTGAAACCGTGCGCCTTCACTGTTGATCTGCACACCGCCCTGCATCATCATGGCCCAGCTCATCAGAGCACCTTGCGGCACCGCCCAGGAGCCGTGGCCCTGGTAGCCACCGAGATCGGCCAGCCGTGCACCGAGCGCACGGCCCCATGCAATCGCGCTGCCATCGTTGCCGGCATGGCCAGCGAAGATCGCATCGCGCATCTCGGGCAGCAATTCGCGCACCATCACCGCGTTGCCGCCAAATCCATTGCAGGCCAGAATCAAAACATCGCAAGCCAGATACTCCATCGCACCATCGGGCCGCTCGTAGCCCACGCCCAGCACCCGATCAGCCGCGTTGACCCACAACTCGCGCACCACCGACTCGGTCAGCACATCGGCACCGGCCTGAGCCGCCGTACCTTCAAGCCGGACCATCAGAGCAGCCCCGGTACGCTCGGGCAATGCGTGCATTCTTCTGACCCGATGGCCGGGGTATAAAAATCCGTCAAGCACCTCGAACTCAATACCGTGCTGCTCCAGGGAATCAATCGCCTGCGCCACGGCCTGAGAATAAACACGCACCAAATGCGGCGGTGCATCACCATGCGCCTTAGCCTGGATATCCTCGGCAAACAACTCACGGGAGTCATCAATACCCAGAGACTTTTGCAGCCGCGTGCCCGCCGCCGGAATCATGCCGGAAGACAAAGCGGTCGAGCCACTGGGCACGGCGTCACGCTCGAGCAAGACACAGTCGATGCCCGCATCGCGCAGGCGCACCGCCGCAGTCAAACCGCAAGCGCCCGCACCCACAATGGCAACCGGCACGTGAGGCGCGGGTGGCATGGCCTCAGCTCGCACCACGCGGGGCGAAGACGGCACAGAAGTTTTTTTGTCAGGTGAGCTGGAAGTCATGTTGCAAGTCCTTGCTTTTTTCGCAATTGATTCATCAGGCCACCCGCGACGACCATGTCGAGCAAAAATTCGGGGATCGGGGCGCACACCAAACACGCACCTGAGTCACGGGTCAAGGTCAGAC
>JBCKMZ010000031.1:0-22779 GCA_038902975.1 Polaromonas sp. | reverse complement strand
AGTTCGCTGCGCGCTTTTTCTTCGACCATTTCTAGCCCCTCTTTCAGGTCGCGCACTTCCGCTGAGAGCTGCTCATTCCTGAATTGCGCTTTTGCGTTTTTGACTGTTTGATCACTCAGTCGCTGCTGCATCTCGCGCACGCTGGGAATGCTGCCCCGGCCTATCCACAATTGCGCGTGGAAGATTGCCAGCAGTGCAATTAAGAGGGCGGGGACTAAGCGATTTCCCAATTTAACAAACCGGGCAGGCCCTGTTTACCTAAGGTTATAAAACGCTGCGCGCCCGGGGTAGGTGGCCACCTCGCCCAGGTCTTCTTCAATGCGCAGCAACTGGTTGTACTTGGCCATGCGGTCTGAACGCGACAGTGAGCCAGTCTTGATCTGGCCTGCGTTGGTACCCACGGCGATGTCGGCAATGGTGGTGTCTTCAGTCTCGCCTGAGCGGTGCGAGATAACGACGGTGTAGCCAGCACGCTTGGCCATTTCAATCGCCGCAAAGGTTTCTGTCAGGGTGCCGATCTGGTTGATTTTGATGAGGATGGAATTGGCGATCTGCTTGTCGATGCCTTCTTTCAAAATCTTGCTGTTGGTCACAAACAGGTCGTCACCGACGAGTTGCACTTTTTTGCCCAGGCGCTCGGTCAAAATTTTCCAGCCGTCCCAGTCGCCCTCGGCCATGCCGTCTTCGATGCTGATGATGGGGTATTTGTCGACCCAGGTGGCTAGAGTATTCGTCCACTCGGTCGCGTCAAGGCTCAGGCCTTCTGCGCCCAGCACATATTTACCGTCTTTGTAAAACTCGGATGCTGCGCAATCCAGGCCGATGGCAATCTGCTCACCAGCGACAAAGCCAGCCTTGTCGATGGCCTCCAGAATCAGCTCGATAGCGGCTTCGTGGTTGGTCAGGTTGGGTGCAAAGCCGCCTTCGTCACCGACGCTAGTGCTCATGCCCTTGTCGTGCAGGATTTTTTTCAGGGCATGGAAAACTTCTGCACCGTAACGCACGGCTTCGCGAAAGCTGGGCGCGCCGATCGGAATAATCATCAGCTCTTGCAGGTCAAGGTTGTTATTCGCATGTGCGCCGCCGTTGATGACGTTCATCAGGGGTACTGGCATCTGCATCGCACCGCTGCCGCCAAAGTAGCGGTACAGCGGCAGGCCGGCTTCTTCAGCCGCTGCACGTGCCACGGCCATGCTGACGGCCAGTATGGCGTTGGCACCGAGGTGCAACTTGTTTTCGGTGCCGTCCAGGTCGATCAGGGTCTTGTCCAGAAAGGCCTGCTCGGAAGCGTCCAGGCCCAGAATGGCCTCGGAGATTTCAGTGTTGATGCGCTCCACCGCCTTGAGCACGCCCTTGCCGCCGTAGCGGCTCTTGTCGCCGTCACGCAGTTCCATGGCCTCGCGCGAGCCGGTGGAGGCGCCCGAGGGTACGGATGCACGGCCCATGACCCCGGACTCCAGCAGCACGTCGCATTCGACGGTGGGGTTGCCACGGCTGTCCAGGATCTCGCGGCCGACGATATCAACTATTGCGCTCATTTTTTCTCGTCTTTCAATCAAAAAATCAAAAATTACAAACCAAAATTATTTTCAAGGAAACCGTTTTTCTTGGTTACACGATCCAGTTCAAGCAGTGTTTCCAGCAGGGTTTTCATGTGTTTTAACGGTACAGCGTTGGGGCCATCACTCATGGCGTTGGCGGGGTCAGGATGGGTTTCCATAAAGAGCCCTGCGATACCGACGGCAACCGCTGCGCGTGCCAGTACTGGCACCATCTCACGCTGGCCACCGCTGCTGGTGCCGTTGCTGCCGGGCAGTTGAACAGAATGGGTGGCATCAAACACAACCGGCGCTTGCGTCTCGCGCATGATGGCCAGGCTGCGCATGTCAGACACCAGGTTGTTGTAGCCAAAGCTGGCACCGCGCTCGCAGGCCATGAAGCGGTCTTCGCTGAGGCCTTTTTCACGCGCTGCGGCACGCGCTTTATCAATCACGTTTTTCATGTCGCCGGGCGCGAGGAACTGGCCTTTTTTGATATTCACCGGCTTGCCCGACTGCGCGACTGCGTGGATGAAGTCGGTCTGGCGGCATAAAAATGCGGGGGTCTGCAACACATCAACGATGGCTGCAACCTCGGCAATATGGCTTTCCGAATGCACATCGGTGAGTATGGCTACACCGAGGTCGCGTTTGACCTTGGCCAAAATCTCCAAACCCTTCTGCATACCGGGGCCGCGAAAGCTGGTGCCGCTGGAGCGATTGGCCTTGTCGTAGCTGGACTTGAAGATGAAAGGGATGCCGAGCGAGGCCGTGATTTCCTTGAGTGTGCCGGCGGTGTCCATTTGCAACTGCTCGGACTCAACCACGCAGGGGCCAGCTATCAGGAAGAAGGGCTTGTCCAGGCCAATATCAAATCCGCAGAGCTGCATGTTCAGGCCACAATCTTCAGTAGCTTGCCCTGGGTCTGATGGTCGAGCGTTGCTAAAACGAAAGCGTTAAACAGCGGATGCCCGTTCCACGGGGTGGACTTGAACTCCGGGTGAAACTGCACACCCACATACCAAGGGTGAACAGTTTGCGGCAGCTCGATGACTTCAGTCAGCTGTTCGCGCTGCGTCAGCGCGGAAATCACCAGACCAGCCGCACGCAGTTGATCCAGGTAGTTGACGTTGGCTTCGTAGCGATGGCGATGCCGCTCGGTGACCACATCGCCATAAATCCTGTGCGCCAGCGTGCCTTTGGCAACGTCAGAGCTTTGCGCGCCCAGGCGCATGGTGCCGCCCAGGTCAGACTTGGCATCGCGCGTCTTGATGCTGCCGTCAGCGTCTTTCCATTCGGTTATCAGCGCAATCACGGGGTGTGGCGTTTGCGGGTCAAACTCAGTGCTGTTTGCATCTTTCAGGCCAGCAACATGGCGCGCAAATTCAATCGTGGCGACCTGCATTCCAAGGCAAATGCCGAGGTACGGCAGCTTGTTTTCACGGGCGTAGCGGGCAGCGCAAATCTTGCCTTCAACACCGCGCACACCAAAACCACCGGGCACCAGAATGCCGTCAAACTTGGCCAGGCGCGAGACGTTTTCAGGGGTGATGGTTTCAGAATCGATGTATTCAATAACCACCTTGGCATGGTTTTTCATGCCCGCATGGCGAAGCGCTTCGTTCAGTGATTTGTAGCTGTCGCTCAGGTCAACATACTTGCCAACCATGGCAATGTGGACTTCGTTTTTCGGGTGTTCGATTTCATACACCAAGTCATCCCAGCGCTTGAGATTGGCTGGCGGTGTGTTCAGGCGCAGTTTGTCGCAAACCAGGCCATCGAGGCCCTGCTCGTGCAACATGCGCGGCACTTTGTAGATCGTGTCCACGTCCCACATGGAGATAACGCCCCAGTCAGGTACGTTGGTAAACAGGGATATTTTTTGCCGTTCTTCCTCGGGAATCGGACGGTCGGCACGGCAGATCAGGGCGTCGGCCTGAATGCCGATTTCGCGCAATTGCTTGGCCGTGTGCTGGGTCGGTTTGGTCTTGAGTTCGCCCGCCGCCGCAATCCAGGGAACGTAACTCAAATGCAGAAAGGCGCTGTTGTTGGGGCCGAGCTTCAGGCTCATTTGACGCACCGCCTCCAGAAACGGCAGCGACTCGATGTCACCCACCGTGCCGCCGATTTCGACAATCGCCACGTCAACTGCGTCAGGTGTTCCATATCCGGCACCGCGTTTAACGAATTCCTGAATCTCATTGGTGACGTGCGGAATGACCTGCACGGTCTTGCCGAGGTAGTCGCCACGGCGTTCTTTTTCAAGTACGCTTTTGTAGATCTGACCAGTGGTGAAGTTGTTGGTCTTCTTCATGCGCGTTTCAATAAAACGCTCGTAATGGCCGAGGTCAAGGTCGGTTTCTGCGCCATCGTCGGTGACAAAAACTTCGCCGTGCTGAAACGGCGACATGGTGCCGGGATCGACGTTGAGGTAGGGATCCAGTTTTATTAAAGTGACTTTGAGGCCGCGCGATTCAAGGATCGCAGCGAGGGAGGCTGAGGCGATTCCCTTGCCCAGGGAAGACACCACACCGCCGGTGACGAAGACAAATTTGGTCATGTCAGATACAAGCCGAAAAGCTCGCTGGGTTGGAAATTGCGATTATAGGCGCTGTTACCTGATTATCTGATGACCTGAGCCCATTTGATCCGGATGAAGAACTCGCCAAAATGATACATTGCGGGGCATGACGAATTCATCGACAACTGACATTTCTGACGCGGCACTGGATATGGCAGGCAAACACATTGTGCTGGGCCTGACGGGCGGCATTGCCTGCTATAAGGCCGCAGAGCTGTGCCGCGCCCTTATCAAGGCGGGTGCCACGGTGCAGGTGGTGATGACCGAAGCTGCCGAGCAGTTCATCACCGCTGTGACCATGCAGGCATTGAGCAACAGGCCGGTGTTTACCAGCCAGTGGGACAGCCGTGAGCCGAACAACATGGCGCACATCAACCTGTCGCGTGAAGCCGATGCGATTTTGATTGCACCCATGAGCGCCGACTTCATGGCCAAACTTCTGCATGGGCGTGCAGATGACCTCTTGAGTCTGATGTGTCTGGCCCGGCCCATCGGCAAGGTGCCGTTGCTGGTAGCGCCTGCCATGAACCGCGAGATGTACGTACACCCCGCAACCCAGCGCAATTTTGTGCAACTGGAGGCAGATGGCGCAACCGTGCTGGGCGTGGGCAATGGGTATCAAGCTTGCGGTGAAACGGGCGATGGCCGCATGTTGGAGCCACAGCAACTGCTGGAAGACATGATTGCCTTTTTCACCCCCAAAGTACTGGCTGGCCAGAAGGTGCTGGTGACGGCAGGGCCGACCTATGAGGCGATTGACGCGGTGCGCGGCATTACCAATTTGTCCAGCGGCAAGATGGGGTTTGCGATTGCGCGCGCTGCCCGCGAGGCCGGTGCCGAGGTCACGCTGGTTACCGGCCCGGTTAGTTTGCCGACACCGCGCGGTGTCACACGAATTGACGTGAAATCAGCCTCAAATATGCTTGAAGCCGTTATTCCACGGGCGCAAGAAGCTACTATTTTTATAGCGACTGCAGCAGTGGCGGACTGGCGCGTCGTATCGCCTTCAGAGCGCAAACTAAAAAAGGAAGGCTCTGTAGTAGGGCCGCAGTTGGTGTTTGAAGAGAACGCCGATATTCTTGCCAGCGTTGCAAAATCTGACGCTGCGCAAGCGGGCAGGCTGTTCTGCGTCGGTTTCGCAGCAGAAAGTCATGACTTGGCTTTGAATGCACAGGCCAAGCGCCTGCGTAAAAACGTACCGTTGCTGGTCGGCAATATTGGCC
This sequence comes from Polaromonas sp., assembly GCA_038902975.1. GTDB lineage: Bacteria > Pseudomonadota > Gammaproteobacteria > Burkholderiales > Burkholderiaceae_C > Polaromonas. Next base: position 17,437 of record JBCKMZ010000031.1, on the reverse strand, counting down.
CTGACACGTTCGGACAAGACCACAATGCCTTGCTGCTGGTTGATGCAAAGGGGAGTACTGAATTGCCCCGCGCGTCCAAGCTGTCACTGGCACGCGCATTGGTACGCGAAGTCGCGCTCCGTATCCGCATTGGGAAAGTTTAAAAAGAGAAAAGCTTGCATGAAAATCGACATCAAGATCATCGATCCGCGCCTGGTTGATAACCTGCCAGCCTATGCTACGGCGGGCAGTGCGGGGCTGGATTTACGGGCCTGCCTGATGGAGCCTTTGGTGTTGCAGGCCAATGCTTGGCAACTGGTGCCGACTGGTATCGCGATTTTTTTGCGCGATACTCGCTACGCAGCCCTTATCCTTCCGCGCTCCGGTCTTGGCCACAAGCATGGCATTGTGCTGGGCAACCTTGTCGGTCTGATTGACAGCGACTACCAGGGCCAGTTGATGGTCAGCGCATGGAACCGCAGCGACGTGCCTTTCACCATTGAGCCTATGGAGCGGATTGCCCAACTGGTCATCGTGCCCGTGGTGCAGGCCGAGTTCAATGTGGTGAGCGAGTTCCCTGCCAGCGAACGCGGCGAGGGCGGTTATGGCTCGACTGGCAAGAGCTGATGCTTTAGCGTCCAGATCAGGGCGACGACGCATTGTGGGGTGATTTTCATCCGACAATTGTCCCATGGATGTTAATCAGTCTCTACCCCTTCTCGCCGGTTTGACACCGGCCCAGTTCATGCGTCGCCACTGGCAGAAAAAGCCTTTGCTGGTGCGGCAGGCGCTGCCAGGCTTTAAACCGGTATTGAGTCGCTCAGAGCTGTTCAAACTTGCTGCACGTGATGAAGTCGAGTCCCGGCTGGTGGTGAACAACAGCAAAAAAGGCAAGCTGGCCTGGTACATGAAGCGCGGGCCTTTTACGCCGCGTAGCCTGCCGCCCCTGAGCCAGAGCGCATGGACGCTGCTGGTGCAGGGCGTTGACGGGCACGACGGGGAGGCGCACCGTTTGCTGCAAATGTTCCGTTTTGTTCCGGACGCGCGACTGGATGATTTGATGATTTCATTTGCCACGACAGGTGGTGGCGTAGGCCCGCACTTTGACAGCTACGACGTGTTTTTATTGCAGGCCAGTGGTAGTCGTCGCTGGAAAATCAGTAAACAAAAAGACCTGACGCTGCAAGCGGATGTGCCCTTGAAGATATTGCAGAACTTTGAGCCTGAAGAAGAGTTTTTGCTGCAAGCTGGTGACATGCTTTACTTGCCCCCGGGCTATGCCCATGATGGTATTGCCGAAGCCGCCTATCAGCCTGACGGTAAAGCCGCCGATTGCATGACCTATTCGATTGGTTTCAGGGCCCCGGCGCAGCGTGAGCTGGCTGCGGAACTGCTGCATCGTCTGGCGGAATTCAGCGAAGATGCTCAGGAAGAATCTGGCGAAGAAGTGGGCTTGTCTGCAAAACGCAAAACCGCTCGCAAACCCGTGATGTACCGCGACCCTGACCAGTTGGCAACCGCAACACCTGCGGCGCTGCCCGCAGCCCTTGTGGGCTTTGCAACGGCAGTTGTGATGCAGGCTTTGCAAGACCCGCTGGCAGTAGCTTGCACTCTTGGTGAGTACATGACGGCAGCCAAACCTTCGGTATGGTTTGATGAGACCACCGATGCATGGATGCCAACGGGCACAACTGGTATTGGCCTGGATGCGCGGACCCGCATGATGTACGATGCGCATTATATTTTTATCAACGGTGAAAGCTATCGGGCCAGGGGTGCCGATGCGCGGCTGATGCAGCGCCTGGCTGACCAGCGCGCTCTGTCAGCGTGGGAGTTGAAAAAAGCCAGCCCTGCGGCCCAGGACTTGCTGGCCGACTGGCATGAAGCCGGATGGCTGGTCGCTCTGCAGCCACCCGGAGATTTTTAGCTTATGGGGGCAAACAAAATGGATATAAATGGCGAACTGGCTTTGCCTTCGTTGCCGCAAGGGCGCTTTAGCGGGCCGACTGAATTTGCCGAACACATTCGGCTGGCTTTTGCTGCTGCGGCAGCGCAGGGCTGGCGTGAAATCATCATGGCCGACCGTAGCTTTGAGGACTGGCCACTGGGGGAGCGGGCAGTAGCTCAGTCGCTCAACGACTGGTCAAAATCTGGTCGCAAATTGACCATGCTGGCCAAAAGTTATGACGAGGTGCTGCGGCGACACGCGCGTTTCGTGACGTGGCGCCGCACCTGGGCGCATATTGTCGAATGCAGGGGTAGTGCCTCGCTTTCGGCAGACGATTTTCCCAGCGCCCTGTGGAGTCCGGTATGGGTTTGCCAGCGGCTTGATCTGGAGCGCTGCACGGGCATGGCCGGGTTTGAGGCTGACAGGCGTCTGGCACTCAGGGAGCGGCTCGACGAATGCCTGCGCCGCTCCTCGCCGGCGTTCCCGGCGACCACTCTCGGTATTTAGAAGTTATTGGGGTCAGACACCAATTTCGCTGCGGTGCATCGCACCGCGCCCTCCGGGCGAGCCGTAGGCTCGGCGAATTTGGGCTCTGACCCCAAAAACTTAAAGCGGGTTACAATCCTCAGCTGGGCAAAAGAGCTCGAGTCCTTTTGCCTGGTCAAATGACATCTGAGTTTTCAGTCTGGTTTTTTGACAATTTCCGGAAATTGTTTTCTTTTAAATCTTTAAGGATAGTAAATATGAATAAATCTCTCGTTCTGGTAGCTGTTATCGCCGCTGCTGCATTGGCTGCTTGCGGTAAAGAAGCTCCTAAGGAAGCTCCTAAGGCTGCTGCTCCAGCTGTTGTTGCTCCTGCTCCAGCCGCTGTTGTTGCCCCAGCTGCTACCGCTGCTTCTGCTGCACCAGCCGCTGTTGCTGCTCCAGCCGCAGACCCTGCCAAGGCTGCTACCGACGCAGTGAAGAAGTAATTCTTTTTCTCGATTAAAAAAAGCCGCCAGACCTTGTGTCTGGCGGCTTTTTTTTGCCTGGTGCAGGTAGGCGGCGCTCCTGGTTAAGCGGCTTTAAAGGGCACTTCTAGAAATTCAGATTTTCGGGATGAAGTGCAAGGCGCCCGGAGCGCAGGAACCGGAAGAGGGTTATTGGGGTCAGACGCCAATTTCATTGCGGTGCGTTGCACCGCCCCCGAAGGGCGTGCCGGAGGCACGATGAATTTGGACTCTGACCCCAAAAACCCTTCGAGCACCGCGCAATGCCGCAATTCGCCCGAAAAATGAATTTATAGAAGTGCCCTAACGCAGATCATCTGCGATGATCTTGATAATGCGCTGGGCGTTGGCCGAGGCCTCGGCTGCACCTTGGGCATTGAGCACGGATACTGTCGTGGCACTGCCCTGGCTCTTCACGGCAATACGGTATTTCAGCGGTGGCACTGCTGCTGATCCCGAAAAGCTGAACAGCTTGCTGAAAAAGCCTGGCTCCTGGCTGTCCTGTGTCGGCTCGACGTAGCGAACAAAGTAAGTGCCCTGCGCCCGGTCACGGTCTTCTACCGTAAAGCCGGTGCGATCCAGCGTCAGACCGACACGGCGCCAGGCACGGTCAAAGTTTTCGTCCATCTGAACCACTGGCGTACCGTTGACATTGGCAACGCGCGATGTAGGAGCTGTTGCACCGGCTGCAACCAATACCTTGGATTGTTCCTGGCTGACCCCGAGCTTGACCATCAGGCGACGTAAAAACTCGGCTTCGAGTTCTGGATCGGCCGGACGTGGCTGCCAGATGGTGTCGCCACCGCCTGCTGCACCTGCCGTTTTAACGGTTTCAACCATGCCCCGATGGCTGATGTAAATCTCGGTACCACCAATGGCATTGCGCTCTAGGCGGGTGCGAAACTTGTCGCGCTCACCGGTTGAATACAGAGCGTCAAAAAGTTTGCCTATGCTTGAGCGGATAAAGTCTTGCGGAATCTTGGCGCGATTCTCGGAAAAGTCGGTTTCCATGATGCCGAGTTTTTCCTGATCGAGTGCCAACAGAAAACCACCCTCCAGCCAGAAGTCACGCACCGGGCTCCAGAGCTGGTCGGCCGGGCGATTGACCACCAACCAGCGTTGGTTGCCAGCGCGTTCAATGCGCACATCACCAACGCTGGTGGCGGCTACCGGAACGATCTGGCTGGAACCCGAGCCCAACTGATAAGCGCTGGCCGTGATGGCGCTGCCCGGCACCACGTAACGGGTTTCGCGGGACAGTTGCGTCAGGTCTGGTGGCACGTCCAGTGACGGCCCGGCCTTGCCGCTGGATTTGTAGTCAATCTTGTCGCCCGCAAGCAGGTTGCCCACGCTGGAGCAACTGGTGAGCAGCATGGTGGCGGCCAGGATGGATGCTGTGCCGACTGTTTTTGCTGTCTGTAGGCTGCAAGCTTTTTGCAATGTCTTCACTTTGGGTTCCTTAAAAATCAGATCAGGCCGCACTGGCGCAGTGCGCCTTCAACGGTTGCTTCATTGGACGCTTCAAGCGGTGTCATCGGCAGGCGCAAGGTCGGGCCGCACAGGCCCATGCGCGCCATCGCCCATTTCACGGGAATCGGGTTGGCTTCAACAAAAAGATGTTTGTGAAGCGGCAGCAATTTCATTTGCAGTTCCATGGCGCCTCTGGCATCGCCAGCCACGGCTGCCTTGCACATCTCGTGCATCAGTTTTGGGGCCACATTCGCGGTAACGCTGATATTGCCCTGGCCACCGCACAGCATCAATGCCACAGCGGTTGGGTCGTCGCCCGAGTAAACCGCGAAGCCTTTTGGTACTTCCCGGATGAGCCACTGTGCCCGCTCAATGTTGCCGGTGGCTTCCTTGATGCCGACAATGCCTGGCACCTGGGCCAGACGCAGCACCGTGGCGTGCAGCATATCGGCCACGGTACGCCCCGGCACGTTGTACAGCACGCAGGGCAGGTCGCCAACGGCCTCGGCAATGGCTTTGAAGTGCCGGTATTGGCCTTCTTGCGTCGGCTTGTTGTAATAGGGCACCACCTGCAATTGGCAGTCGGCACCAACCTGCTTTGCAAACTTTGCGAGTTCGATGGCCTCGGCGGTTGAATTGGCACCGCAACCGGCCATGATGGGTATACGTTTGGCACCGTGCTTGCTGGCTTGCTCGACCGAGACGCGAATGATCTCGCAATGCTCTTCAACGTTGACAGTAGGTGACTCTCCAGTTGTGCCGACCACGCCTATGCAGTCGGTACCCTCGGCAATATGCCAGTCGACCAGTTTGCGCAGGGTCGGGTAATCGACCTTGCCGTCTTCATGCAAGGGTGTCGCCAGTGCAACGATGCTGCCAGTAATGGTTTTCATGTCTTGGGTTTAACTCTGGGGGGCAATCCCGCATTCTACCTAGGGACCCTCTGCATAACTCCCTGCGGTCTGTGATTGTGCGGGCTCGAGCGGTCCGCTGCGTTGTTTTTCTTGCTAATAGCTGGGCTATTGACTGCAAAAAAACGCCTTGCGGCCCATCTCGATCCGCACACCACAGCCTCGCCAGAGTTATGCAGAGGGTCCCAGCCCGACTGCCGCTCGTCACGTGAAACAAGCTATGCCAGCAGGTGGCGCGGGATGTTGCCTGCCTGAGCTGCCGGTTCGCGAAGCGCCACAATGCGCTGCACAAAGCGTGCTGACCGCATGCCTTGCCGTGAGGCCCCATCTCCAAAGCCGGCTTCAAAGCCTTCTTCAAACGCTACTACCGTGAGACCGCTGCAAAGCGTCAGCAGTTCCCCGGTACGCAGTAAAAAATCGGGACGCGAAGGCTTGCCGACGGTTTCGTTGCCCTGGGTAAAGGTCTCGTAAATCAGCACGCCGGCAGGCAGCAGGCTGAGCAGCAAGGTGGGCATCAAAGGCCGCCACAGGTAGTTGGTGACGACGACCGCATCGAACTGCCGGCCGGCAAACGGCCACGGGCTATTTTCGATGTCGGCCACCACCTTTTCGCAGCGCTCGGTTGGCAGTGCAATTGAATCAATAGCTGCCTGCGATCTATCCACCAGGGCGACAGAGTAATTTTTAGAATAAAACCAGTGCGCGTGACGGCCATGACCGCAGGCCACGTCCAGCACCAGGCCTTGTGGTTTGACGAGATGTGACCAGCGTTGAACCCAGTGCGAAGCTTGCTCAGCAGCGAGCATTTAAAAACAAACCCAAACCTGATTGGCGAGTGTGAGCAGAAAATCCGGCCGTGTGTACAAGGCAAACACTCCCAGCAAAACAGCCAGCGCAGCCGCCGAAACGCTGATTTTCAAGGCGAGTTGGTATCTCATATCAGGCGGCCTTCATTCCGCCAACTGTAGCGCGATGAATCGGCGTTTCGCGCACCGGCAAATTAACCAGCCCGGCAAAAATGCCAAGTGCAATGGTGATGTACCAGATGATGTTGTAGCTACCAGTGCGGTCATACAAAATGCCGCCCAGCCAGACACCCAAAAACGAGCCGATCTGGTGGCTGAAAAACACAAAGCCAGCGAGCATCGAAAAATGCTGAATACCGAAGATCTGCGCCACGGCGGCGTTGGTAACCGGTATCGTTGATAGCCACAGCAAGCCCATCAGGCTGGCAAAAATATAGACACTCATGGGGCTGATTGGCGCGAGCACAAACACGGCAATCACCACCGAACGGGAAAAATAAATGGTTGCCAGAATTTTCCTTTTGGCGATCCGCTGTCCAAGCGAGCCTGCGATGTAAGTGCCAAAAATATTAAACAGACCGATCAGCGCCAGCGCGTAGCCCGCCACCTGCGGCGACAGGCCCTTGTCCGTCAGGTAGCTTGGCATGTGTACACCAATAAACACCACCTGAAAACCGCAGACAAAATAGCCCGCCATCAGGAGCTGAAAGCTCGGGTATTTGAAGGCTTCGCGCAGCGCCTGGCTGATGGTTTGGTCACGTTTTACGGCCGGCCCGCCGGTAAAGCTGCTTTCACGCAGGCCGATGGCCAACGGCATGATGAGCAGCACCGCCCCGGCCAGCACCAGCAAGGCCTGCAGCCAGCCTAGGCTGCTGATTAAAAAATCCTCGGTCGGCACCATCAAAAACTGGCCAAACGAGCCTGCGGCGGCGGTAACGCCCATCGCCCATGAGCGTTTGTCGGCTGAAATATTGCGACCAATCACACCGTAAATCACGGCGTAGGTGGTGCCCGCCTGAGCTGCACCAATCAGCACCCCGGCGCTCAGTGTGAACAGCAAGCCGGTCGGCGATAACGCCATGCCGACCAGGCCCAGGGCGTACAGCAAGGCGCCGACGATGACGACCTTGAAGGCACCAAACCGGTCGGCAAGCATGCCGGCAAAAATACCTGCAATGCCCCAAGTGAGGTTCTGGATAGCCATCGCAAAGGAATAGGTTTCGCGTGTCCAGCCCTGGTCCTGGGTGATGGGCTGCAGCCACAAGCCAAAGCCATGGCGGATGCCCATGGACAGCGTCACAATCGCGGCCCCGCAGGCCAGCACTTGCAGCATGGAGAGTTGTTTTTGAGGGGTGTCGAAGTTTGCTGGCATTTGCTTACTGTAACTCCTGCGCCCTCGCGGCGCTTTGGTAAAAACAGCAGCGGAGCAGGTTCGTCAGAAATGCAGAACAGAAATCAAGAGCTGTGGTTTTATCCAGCTTCTTTTGAGCCCGCGTCTACAATTGCGCCAAATTCCCCATCTGCCATGGCTGCCAAATTACCTCCTGCATACTCCGAAAGCTCGATCCGAGTGCTCAAGGGCCTTGAGCCCGTCAAGCAGCGGCCGGGCATGTACACCCGCACCGATACCCCCCTGCACATCATCCAGGAGGTGCTGGATAACTCGGCTGACGAAGCACTGGCCGGGCATGGCAAAAAAATCAAGGTCACGTTGCACCTTGATGCCTCGGTGTCGATTGAAGACGATGGCCGGGGCATCCCGTTTGGCCTGCATCCCGAAGAAAAAGCGCCAGTGGTCGAGCTGGTTTTTACCCGTTTGCACGCGGGCGGCAAGTTTGACAAAGGCGCGGGCGGGGCTTACAGCTTTTCCGGTGGCCTGCACGGCGTGGGTGTCAGCGTGACCAACGCGCTGTCAAAGCGGCTTGAAGTGACCACCTACCGTGAAGGCACGGTGGCCGCACTGGTGTTTTCGGGTGGTGATGTGATTGAAAAACTCCACTTGCGCAAGCAGCTCGAGGGTGACCGCAAACAAGGCACCACGGTACGGGCCTGGCCGGATGCCAAATATTTTGAGTCGTCGGCCCTGCCAATGGCCGAGCTGACGCATCTGCTGCGCAGCAAGGCGGTGCTGATGCCCGGCGTGACGGTAAGCCTGACGATCGAGAAAACCAAAGAGGTGCAAAGCTGGGTTTTCAAAGGAGGCCTGCGTGATTACCTGATGCAATCCCTGACCGCAGACCCGGTCATTCCAATGTTCGAGAACGAAGGCTTTGCCGATGCGTCGCATGAAACCTTTGCCGAAGGCGAGGGTGCCAGCTGGGCCGTAGCGTTTACCGAAGACGGCCAGCCGGTGCGCGAAAGCTACGTCAATCTGATCCCCACCCGCGCTGGCGGTACGCACGAAAGCGGCCTGCGCGATGGCCTTTTTACCGCAGTCAAAAGCTTTGTCGACCTGCATTCATTGCTGCCAAAAGGTGTCAAGCTGATGCCCGACGACGTGTTTGCGCGCGCCAGCTACGTGCTGTCGGCCAAGGTGCTGGACCCGCAGTTTCAGGGGCAGCTCAAGGAGCGGCTCAATTCGCGCGATGCGGTTCGGCTGGTCTCAAGCTATGTGCGCCCGGCGCTTGAGCTGTGGCTGAACCAGCACGTTGACTACGGCAAAAAACTCGCTGAACTGGCGATTCGGGCGGCGCAAAGCCGCCAGAAAGCCGGCCAGAAAGTCGAAAAGCGCAAGGGCTCTGGCGTGGCCGTGTTGCCCGGCAAGCTGACCGATTGTGAAAGCCGGGACCTGGCGCACAACGAGGTGTTTCTGGTCGAGGGCGATTCGGCTGGTGGCAGCGCCAAAATGGGCCGCGACAAGGAAAGCCAGGCGATTTTGCCGCTGCGTGGCAAGGTCCTGAACACCTGGGAGGTCGAGCGCGACCGGCTGTTTGCCAATACCGAGATTCACGACATTGCAGTGGCCATTGGCGTAGACCCGCATGGCCCGGATGACACGCCCGACCTGTCCGGCCTGCGCTACGGCAAGGTCTGCATCCTTTCTGATGCCGACGTTGACGGCTCGCACATTCAGGTATTGCTGCTGACGCTGTTTTTTCGGCATTTCCCCAAGCTGATCGAGGCCGGGCATGTGTATGTAGCCCGTCCACCGCTCTTCAGGGTGGATGCGCCAGCGCGCGGTAAAAAACCAGCTTCAAAGGCGTACGCGCTTGATGAGGGCGAGTTAACGGCTATTCTCGACAAGTTGCGAAAAGAAGGCGTTAAAGAAGCATCATGGAGTATCAGCCGCTTCAAGGGCCTGGGTGAAATGAATGCGGAACAATTATGGGAAACCACACTTAATCCTGACACCCGTCGTTTGCTTCCAGTCCAGCTGGGTAACCAGAGCTTCTTGCAAACCGAGGGACTCTTCAGCAAATTAATGGGCAAAGGCGAGGCTGCTGCCAGACGCGAATTGATGGAATTGCATGGTGACGCCATCGAAATCGATATTTAATTCAAGATGAATATTTTTACTGCCGCTCCTGACTCAAGCCATTCTGAAGCCGCCGACCAGGACTCGCTCGCTGCCTACGCGCAACGCGCTTACCTTGAATACGCCCTGAGCGTTGTCAAGGGCCGCGCACTGCCCGATGCGTGTGACGGCCAAAAGCCCGTGCAGCGCCGCATTTTGTACAGCATGGCACGCATGGGCCTGGGCTTTGGCGGGGCCAATGGCAATAGTGGCGCAAAACCTGTGAAAAGCGCACGCGTGGTGGGTGACGTGCTCGGCAAATACCACCCGCACGGCGACCAGGCGGCTTACGACGCGATGGTGCGTATGGCGCAGAGCTTTTCACAGCGCTACCCGTTGGTCGATGGCCAGGGCAACTTCGGCTCACGCGATGGCGACGGCGCTGCCGCCATGCGCTACACCGAGGCACGCCTGGCACGCATCACCTCCCTGTTGCTCGACGAACTCGACGAAGGCACGGTTGACTTTGTACCGAATTACGACGGCTCATTCGAAGAGCCGCAACAATTACCCGCGCGTTTGCCTTTCACGCTGCTCAACGGTGCCAGCGGTATTGCCGTCGGTCTGGCCACTGAAATCCCGAGCCACAACCTGCGTGAAGTCGCTGATGCCTGCATCGCGCTCATCAAAACGCCGAAGTTAAGCGACGACGAACTCTACGCCATCATTGCCGGGCCAGACTACCCCGGTGGCGGGCAAATTATTTCAAGTACAGTAGAGATTGCAGCGGCCTACACCTCAGGGCGCGGCTCACTCAAAGTGCGTGCCCGCTGGAAGATCGAAGACCTGGCGCGCGGCCAGTGGCAATTGGTGGTGCAGGAGCTGCCGCACGGTGTCAGCACGCAAAAAGTGCTGGAAGAAATTGAAGAAATCACCAACCCTAAAATCAAGGCGGGTAAAAAAGCACTCAGCACCGAGCAAATTAATTCCAAGCAAACCGTGCTGGCGGTGCTCGATGTGGTGCGTGACGAATCCGGCAAAGAAAACGCCGTGCGTCTGGTGTTTGAGCCCAAGACCAGTCGCATTGAACAGCAGGAACTCATCACCACACTGCTGGCGCACACCAGTCTTGAAAGCTCGTCGCCGATCAATCTGACCATGGTCGGGCTGGACGGCAAGCCTGCGCAAAAGTCACTGCGGCAAATGCTGGCCGAGTGGATTGAATTTCGTCAGACGACGATACAGCGCCGCACACAACATCGCTTGAGCAAGGTGCTGGATCGCATCCATATCCTGGAGGGGCGGCAACTGGTGCTGCTCAATATTGATGAAGTCATTGCCATCATCCGCCAGTCGGACGAGCCCAAGGCCGCGCTGATTGCGCGCTTTCATTTAAGCGACCGGCAGGCCGAAGATATTTTAGAAATCCGCCTGCGCCAGCTCGCCAGGCTGGAAACCATCAGGATTGAGCAGGAGCTTAAAAACCTGCGCGAAGAGCAGGGCAGGCTGGAAGAAATCCTCGGCAGCCCGGCAGCACTGCGCCGTCTGATGATTAAAGAAATCGAGCTTGACGCAAAACAGTTTGCCGATCCGCGCCGCACCTTCATCCAAGCCGATAAAAAGGCCGTGCTTGAAGTCAAGGTGTTAGACGAGCCTGTAACGGTAGTGGTCAGCAGCAAGGGCTGGGTACGCGCCCGCACCGGGCATGGCCACGCTGCGGCAAGCTTTGCCTTCAAGCCAGGCGACGAGCTGTACGCCACGTTTGAATGCCGCACGGTTGATACCTTGCTGGCCTTTGGTTCGCGTGGCCGCATTTACTCGGTGCCAGTGGCTATGTTGCCCGGTGCGCGTGGTGATGGTCAGCCCATCACCACATTGATCGAGCTTGAATCCGGCACGCAAGTGCTGCACTACTTTGCCGGCCCAGCCAATGCCATGCTGCTCATGAGCAGCAGCGGTGGCTACGGTTTTATGGCCAGTGTTGAGGGTATGACTTCACGCCTGAAAGCCGGTAAGGCGTTTGTGGTCTGTGCGGATGATGAGACGCTGTGCAAGCCATCGCATGCTTCGGGTACATCAGCACCATCGGCACCATCGGGTATGGCGACTTTGCTAGCTGCCACCCACGTCGCCTGCGCATCCACCGGCGGGCGCATACTTACCTTCGAGATCAGCGAGCTCAAACAAATGGACAAAGGCGGGCGCGGCCTGATGCTGCTAGACCTCGATGCCAAAGACACCTTGGCAGGCGCAGCAGCCTACACCCGCAGCGTGAAAATAGAAGGCATTGGCAGAGGCGGCAAAGCGCGTGAAGAAACGCTAGAAATCCGTAGCCTGAACAACGCACGCGGTACGCGTGGGCGTAAAGGCAAAGCCGCCGATTTGGGCTTTAAACCGACTGTAATTAGTCGCGTGGAGTAGTAACAACTTTCCCCATTCAGTGAGATCACGCCACCTCAGCAATCATCTCAATCTCCACACAAGCCCCCAGCGGAATCTGCGCCACACCAAACGCGCTGCGTGCATGTTGGCCCGCGTTGCCAAACACTTCAGCCAGCAGTTCGCTGCAGCCGTTCGTTACTAGGTGCTGGTCGGTGAAGTCTGCGGTTGAATTGACGAGGCTCATCACTTTGACGATGCGTTTGACTTTATTCAAGTCGCCAGTTGCTGCGTGCAGCGTGCCCATCAGGTCGATGGCGATGGCTCTGGCGGCTTGTTTGCCTTCTTCCAAGCTGGTGTTTTTGCCAAGCTGGCCGACGATGACCTTGCCGTCTTTTTTGGCCAGATGACCGCTGATAAAAATCAAATTTCCGGTTTGCACAAAGGGCAGGTAGGCGGCTGCCGGGGTTGCGACTGCGGGCAGGGTGATGCCCAGGGTTTTGAGTTTGTCATAGATGTTGGTAGTCGTGTTTTGGCTTGTAGACATGATTTCCTTTGGTTTTTGATGATGGCAGTTAACTTGCAGCTATTGCGCAAGCTTACCTGCTAGCAAGAGCTGCGCCAAATGAAGATGGTGTGGCGGTTGGTATCCTTTGGGTATGCCTTCAGCCATCAGAGTCGTCAAACCAGCCATCCCCGCCATCCCTTGGGGTAGTTTGCTGACCGGCTTGGTCGTTGGCGTGGCGCTGCAATTGCAGCAAGCAGCGCTTTATGAAGGTCCGATTTACGCGCTGGCGATGTTCGCTGCGGCTACTGGTTTGGTGCTGTTGCTGGTCTTGCGTCAAAAGCGTTTTAGCTCGGTTTTATTTGGCGTTTTTGCGTTTCTACTCTGCGCCGTACTGACCTTTGGCCTGACGGGTTTTCGGGCCGGGGCTTTTCAAAAAACTGCGATTGCCCCAGCGCTCGAAGGTAAAGACATCCTGGTGGTTGGCCAGGTCGCGGCGATGCCGCAGTTTGGTGAAGACAGCCTGCGGTTTCGCTTCGATGTCGAGTCGGCCCGTCTGAACGGTCAAAGCGTAACCTTGCCGCGGAAAATCTATCTCGGCTGGTACTCTGGTTTTGGGGGCCGCCCGGCTAAAGCGGTAGCGCTTCAAATGCAGGACAACGACAGCACCGAACCACCCGAGTTTTCAAACCAGTTGCAGCGCCAGCCGCAAGCCCTGCGTGCAGGTGAGCGCTGGCAGATGAGCGTCAAGCTCAAGGCACCGCACGGCAACAGCAATCCGCACGGGTTTGACTACGAGTTGTGGCTGTGGGAGCAGGGCATTCAGGCGACCGGCTATGTGCGTACCAGTGTAAAAGATGCGCCACCGAAAAGGCTTTCAACAAGTTGGTCGCACCCGGTCGAGCGCGCGCGGCAATCGGTACGCGAAGCGATTTTTACGCAGGTTGATAACCGCCAACTGGCTGGTGTGCTGGCGGCACTCGTCGTCGGCGATCAAAACGCGATTGATCGAGCTGACTGGGATGTTTTTAGAAGCACCGGGGTGGCGCACTTGATGAGTATTTCAGGGCTGCACATCACCATGTTTGCCTGGCTTGCATCGCTGGCCATTGGCTGGCTGTGGCGACGCTCGGCACGCTACACGCCCAGGCTGTGTTTGTGGCTGCCTGCCAGCAGTGCCGGGGCTTTGGGTGGCCTGCTGCTGGCCGCGCTGTATGCGCTGTTCTCGGGTTGGGGCGTGCCCGCACAGCGCACCATCTGGATGTTGGCAACCGTGGTGTTGTTGCGTCAAAACGGCAAGCAGTGGCCCTGGCCGGTGGTGTGGCTTTTGGCGATGGCGGTTGTTGTTTTGCTTGACCCGTGGGCGCTGATGCAGGCGGGTTTTTGGCTTTCTTTTGTGGCTGTTGGTATTTTGTTTGCTACAGATTCAGGAATTGGCCACGCCCGTAAACATGGCGTTTCAGCAACTTTTGAGGGTAAAAAAGAGCTTGAAAACGGTCTGTTAGAGCGTGTTTGGGCCAGTCTTGCCAGCGCCGTGCGTCAGCAATGGGTCGTCACGCTGGCCCTTACGCCGCTGTCGCTGCTGCTGTTCAACCAGGCCTCACTGGTCGGTCTGCTGGCCAATGCGCTGGCGATTCCGTGGGTCACGCTACTGGTCACGCCGCTGGCCATGCTGGGTGTGCTGTGGCCTGCGCTGTGGGACGCTGCTGCTTTAGCAGTCAAACTGCTGACGATTTTTTTGCAATGGCTGGCTAGCTGGCCACTGGCATCCATCAGCGTGGCAGCTGCGCCTTTGTGGTGTGCTGTTGCTGGTGTGGTGGGCGGTGGCCTGCTGGCGCTGCGTTTGCCCTTGCATTGGCGCGCGCTGGGTTTGCCGCTGCTGCTACCGGTGTTGCTGTGGCAGCCTGTGCGGCCTGCAACAGGCCAGTTTGAACTGATAGCTGCCGACATCGGCCAGGGCAATGCGGTGATTGTGCGCACGGCAAGCCATAGCCTGGTGTATGATACTGGCCCGCGCTTTTCGCGCGAAAGCGATGCCGGCAACCGTGTGCTGGTGCCGCTGCTGCGCGCGCTGGGTGAGCGGGTTGATGTGCTGATGCTAAGTCACCGCGACATTGACCACATTGGCGGCGCGCCCGCCGTGCTGGCCATGCAGCCGCAGGCGCAACTGGTGAGTTCGATTGAAGATGGGCATGAGCTGCAAGCCGTGCGCAAATCAACCCGCTGTATCGCAGGTAGCCAGTGGCGCTGGGACGCGATTGATTTTGAGGTGCTGCATCCACTGGCCAGCGACTACGACACACCACGTAAGTCCAACGCCATGAGTTGCGTACTGCGCATCTCGAACGGCAAGCACACGGCGTTGCTGGTCGGTGACCTGGAGGCACCGCAAGAACTGCGGCTGGCCAGCAATCCAGAGCTTGCCGAAAAGATCAGGGCTGACTTTCTGCTGGTACCGCACCACGGCAGCAAAACATCGTCGAGCGCTGTTTTTCTGGATGTGGTCAAACCGCAGATTGCGGTGGCCCAGGCAGGCTATCGAAATCGCTTTGGACACCCGGTGGAGTCGGTCATGCAACGTTATGCTGAACGTGGCATCAAAGTGTTTAAATCGCCATCCTGCGGAGCGGCGACCTGGCGCAGTGACCAGCCTGAAACAGTGCTTTGCCAGCGGCAGCAAGGGATGCGGTACTGGAATCACCGGCCTTAACTGAGGGCAAGGATTTTATGTTGTCACTTTTCTGACTAGGTTCAATCCGCACGACGCCATGGACATACATCCACATTTGGCTCTCCCAATAGGCTTACCACGGTACAGCGACCGTTCTCCCCCTGTTCAGCGCCCGAAAATACCGCGCAACAGATTGACGGGGTCGAGCTTCTTGGGCTCTTCCTTCTTCTTCTCCGCCGCCGTAGACGGGTCCGCCGCGTCTGACGGCTGAGCGCCCGAGCCGCGCTGCATGCCGCCCATGTCCATGCCCAGCATCGCGCTGGTGACACTCTTTATGCGCAGCTTCACGGCCCAATCGGGTTCCCAGGCGATCTTCGGGTCGGCCGGGCGCGGCGGGTGTGCGAGATTCAGCTCCGACCCATAGGCAATCATGCGCAGCATGGCGCCGCCGTCCTCGCCGAAGATGCCCTTGGGCACGGCGCAGCGCGTGACATTGGGTTCGAGCAAGACCTTTTCTTTAAGCCATCGATCCACTGTCGGGTTGGTTTGGTACTCGACCAGACCCATACCGTTTTCTGGCACCTCGCTCGAAGTCCAGAACACCATTTCGGCCTCAGAACCACCCTTGGCACCCATGGCCGCGATGAAGTAGGCGCGCGCCGTGGGCAAGGCGCCCCATTCGAGTTGCGTTGCGCCGCCTGATTCAGTTTGTTTGAGTTCGATGGCCGGCATCAGATCTTGTGCGGCGGGAATAGCGAACTTGAATCCTTCGGGCACGCCCTGGCCGCTGAATGCGTGCTCGCCCACCAGCGAGGCGTTGCCAGGCACCATGCGTGCATCGACCGCATTGGGCCACTGCGGGCGCCCGGGCGCACTGTGCGCGCCGCGCTGGGTGGCGCGGCGCGAAACGAAGAACTTCTGAAACTCCTCAGGACGCGCACTGGCCATGTCGAGCACGCGCGGCTGCCCGGCACGCACCGCCGTGCCGCAACCCCAGTACAAATACATCTTGCCTTTCGGGCGTTCGTATTCATGCTCGACGACGCTGTCGTCGCCCGGCGTTGGCGCAGCAGTCCCTTTCTCGACCTTCGGCGCCACCAGCTTCAGCGAAGAGACGAGCTGCGTTGCCGCCGGAACGGCTTGCGTCGCCTCGGCCAGTGTCGGATTGCGACTCGTGTACAGCGTCACATCGACCCAGCGCCCGGCCGAGCCGCTCTGCGTCATGCCGAAGGTGTTCTTGGCCCCAGAGCCGCCGCCGAACAGGCTGCCCATCATGGCCATCGGGCTCATGCCCCCCGACCCCATACCCGGCATACCCATGCCGGTGAAGGTCGCCACGTCGATCCACGCCTGCGACAGCGGCGGCTTTACGACCTGCGCGGGTGCTTTGCCGGCTTGCGCCGCGGCGAGCCCGGCAGCGGCCAAGGCCGCCACGCTGAAAAGAGCCCGTGATACGCAAAACGATTTTTTTGGAGAGATGCTCATTTGAACCTCATTTGAATAGAACATAGAACGCCCCGGGACGGCGCACCGGTCAAGCATGGCACGAATCGTCTTCAAAGTGCTCCACCTCAATCAAAGCGGCGCTAGGGTTTGCCGACGCAGGGTCTTGCGCTTCAGCAGGCCTCGCGCAGCGCAAGGATAAGGAAATTCAACCGCATGAGCCCAAGTATCCCACCAAAAATCGGCTCCATAGAACACGCACTCTATTTGTTCGTTCACACGCCCCACGTAGGTGTATTTGGCGGGTACTTTTAAGGCATTTCTGACAATGTAAAAAGCGCTTCCATTGATGCGAATAGCGTTTAAAGTTAAGGCTTTTTGTACGGGGGCGCTGGTTTGGATCAAGTTGATTGTGTTGTCATAGGTGCTGGTGTGGTGGGGCTTGCGGTGGCGCGGGCGCTGGCATTGCAGGGCCGTGAGGTGATGGTGCTGGAAGCTGCCTCGGCGATTGGCACCGGCACCAGCTGGCGTAATAGCGAGGTCATTCACGCCGGTATTTATTACCCGACGGGCTCTCTCAAAGCCAGGCTGTGTGTGCAGGGGCGGCAGATGCTGTATGCCTATTGCCAAGCGCGCGGCATTGGCCACAGCCGCTGCGGCAAACTGATAGTGGCTACCAACGCTGCGCAAGCGCTGCAACTTCAAGGCATCATCGACAAAGCCGTTGCCAACGGCGTGCATGACCTGGTGCTCTTGAGCCGCGAGGAGGCCATGGCGCTGGAGCCACAACTCGAATGCGTTGCCGCCATCCACTCGCCCAGCACCGGCATTGTCGATAGCCACGCGCTGATGCTGGCGTTGCAGGGCGATCTTGAGAACGCA
>JBCKMZ010000030.1:0-23113 GCA_038902975.1 Polaromonas sp. | reverse complement strand
ATCCACTGACCGTCTTTGTACAAACTGAAAAAACAGCTGTGACGGCCTGTGTGGCAGGCAATGCCCGACTCATCAGGTGCGTTCCCAAGTTGCGTGACCTTGAGCAAAATAACGTCGTTGTCGCAGTCGAGGCGAATCTCATGCACCGTCTGTAGGTGGCCAGACTCTTCCCCCTTGTGCCACAAACGGCCACGCGATCTGCTGTAGTACACGGCCTGGCCCAGCTCGGCGGTTTTTTCAAGCGCCTCGCGGTTCATCCAGGCAAACATGAGCACATCGCCGCTGGATGCCTCCTGCGCGATAACGGGGACAAGGCCCTTGTCGTCCCATTGAATGTTGTCTAGCCAGTTCATATTCACATTGTCATGGGTTTTTGGGGTCAGAGTCCAAATTCATCGTGCCTTCGGCACGCCCTCAGGGTGCGGTGCGACGCACCGCAATGAAATTGGCGTCTGACCCCAATAACCCTAAATCCTTACCGGAATGCCGCGTTTGGCCATCGCCTGCTTGGCCTGCTGCACGGTGTATTCACCGTAGTGGAAGATGCTGGCAGCCAGCACCGCATCAGCGCCACCCAGCTGAATGCCGTCGGCCAGGTGCTCCAGATTGCCAACGCCACCAGAGGCGATCACCGGCACGCTGATGGCATCACTCACCGCGCGGGTCAGCGCTAGGTCAAAGCCTGACTTCGTGCCGTCACGGTCCATGCTGGTGAGCAAAATTTCGCCTGCACCACGGCGCGCCATCTCAGTAGCCCAAGCCACTGCATCCAGACCGGTGTTTTTACGGCCGCCGTGGCTGTAAACGTCCCAGCCAGGGCCGCGTAATTTTGCATCGTCTGCGCTGCGGCGCTTCGCATCTATTGCCACGACGATGCATTGCGCGCCATACCGGACCGAGGCATCTTCAATTACCTGCGGATTGGCAATCGCAGCGGAGTTAAAACTAATTTTGTCTGCACCGGCATTGAGCAGACGCCGCACATCGTCCACAATACGTACGCCGCCGCCAACGGTCAGCGGAATGAAGACCTGCGATGCCACGGCCTCGATGATGTGCAGGATCAAATCGCGGCCATCGCTGGTGGCGGTGATGTCGAGAAAAGTGAGCTCATCGGCGCCCTGGTCGTTGTAGCGGGCCGCAATTTCAACCGGGTCGCCAGCATCTCGCAGTTCTACAAAATTAACGCCTTTGACGACACGACCACCGGTGACGTCTAGGCAGGGAATGATTCTTTTGGCGAGCATCGGGTTAGGTTAGCGGAATTTAGAGGTTTTCAGAAATTCGATTATCGGGATGCAGGGCAAGGCGCGCGGAGCACAGGACACCGGAACGTACTCAGGGTACGTGAGGATTCCGAGCACCGCGCAACGCCGCCATGCGCCCGAGAATCGGATTTATGGAAGCCTCTAGCCGTTCAGCTCATCGGCCCTGGCTTGCGCTTTTTCAAAATCCAGGTCGCCACTGTAAATCGAGCGCCCGCAGATCACGCCTTCAACGCCTTCGTCTTCGACCGCACACAAGGCCTCGATGTCGGCCATGCTGGACAGGCCACCCGAGGCGATTACCGGGATCGTCAAGGCCTGCGCCAACTTGACCGTGGCCTCGATGTTGATGCCGCTGAGCATGCCGTCGCGCCCGATGTCGGTGTAAACGATGGCTTCAACGCCGTAGTCCTGGAATTTTTTGCCGAGGTCAATCACCTCATGGCCGGTCATCTTGCTCCAGCCGTCAGTGGCGACCTTGCCGTCTTTGGCATCCAGGCCGACGATGATGTGGCCGCCAAATGCGGTGCAGGCATCCTGCAAAAAGCCGGGGTTTTTAACCGCTGCCGTGCCAATGATGACGTAGCGCAGGCCGGCATCGAGGTAGCGTTCAATCGTGTCGAGGTCGCGAATGCCGCCACCCAGTTGCACATCGACTTCACTGCCGACTTCAGCCAGGATTTTCCGGATGGCCACTTCGTTTTTGGGCTTGCCGGCAAACGCGCCATTCAAATCGACCAGGTGCAGGCGGCGTGCGCCTTTGTCAACCCAGCTGCGCGCCATGGCTGCGGGGTCTTCGCTGAAGACAGTGGATTGATCCATGTCGCCCTGTTTGAGGCGAACGCAGTGGCCATCTTTCAGGTCAATCGCGGGGATAAGTAGCATGTTGCGGTGAAAAAGCGAACAGGTCAGCGGGAAATATTGGGGTTTAGGTACAAATCACGGGTTCCAGTGCAGAAAATTGCGGTACAAGGTCAGGCCCTGGTCAGCACTTTTTTCGGGGTGAAACTGTGTTGCAAAAATATTATCGCGTGCAATGGCTGCCGTAAAGCGTCTGCCGTAGTCTGCTTCGCCCGCAGTGTGGCGCGCATCAGACGGATGGGCGTAAAAACTATGGACGAAGTAAAAATACGCGCCATCTAGCACGCCAGACCAGATCGGGTGCGCGGGTTTCGACTGGTAAACCTGATTCCAGCCCATTTGCGGCACCTTGTAGCGGCTGCCGTCGGGCTGCGTCTTGCCGGCCAGCTCAAACCTGATGACTTCGCCGGGAATTAAGTCCAGCCCCCTGGTGCCGATGCCGCCGTCACCGGGCACGCCTTCTGCGCTGTGGCTCAAGAGCATCTGCATACCGACGCAAACGCCAAACAGCGGCTTGTGGCTTGCGGCGTGCAGCACGGCGGGCAGCATGCCGGAATCAAGCAGTTCGCGCATACAGTCGGCAATCGCGCCCTGGCCGGGCAGTACGACGCGCTCGGCGTTCATCACGTCTTCGGGTTTTGAGGTGACGATGACTTCAAAACCGCTGCCGCTTGCGACATGCCGCACGGCATTGGATACCGAGCGCAGGTTGCCCATGCCGTAATCAACCACCGCGACTGTTTTGGGTTTTGTCATCAGGTTTTGATCTCTGAAATGGAAAGGTGAAAAATTAAAGGGTACTTCTAGAAATTCAGATTTTCGGGATGAAGTGCAAGGCGCGTGTCGCATCGCCATTTTGGCTCATGCGAGGGTCGCGCAGGAACCGGAACGTACTTCAGGTACGTGAGGATTTCGAGCACCGCGCAACGCCGCAATTCGCCCGAAAAATGAATTTATAGAAGTGCCCTAAAGCGAGCCCTTGGTCGAAGGAATCACGCCCACCGAACGCGGGTCAATCTCGAGTGCCATGCGCAGTGCGCGCGCAAAGGCCTTGAACACCGTTTCTGCCTGATGGTGCGAATTGTCGCCACGCAGGTTGTCGATGTGCAGCGTGACAAAGGCGTGGTTCACAAAGCCGTGAAAAAATTCGTAGGCGAGCTGGCTGTCAAAGGTGCCGATCATGCCGCTCTTGAAGGGCACATGCATCTCCAGCCCAGGCCGTCCCGAAAAATCAATCACCACGCGCGATAGCGCTTCGTCCAGCGGCACGTAGGCATGGCCGTAACGGCGCAAACCCTTTTTGTCGCCAACCGCTTTGGCCACCGCCTGGCCCAGCGTGATGCCCACGTCTTCCACCGTGTGGTGGCCGTCGATATGTAGGTCGCCTGCGGCGTGGATGTCAAGGTCAATCAGGCCGTGCCTGGCGATTTGGTCGAGCATGTGGTCGAAGAAACCGATGCCCGTGGAAAGCTTCGATGCGCCAGTGCCATCGAGGTTGACCTTGACGGTGATTTTGGTTTCTGCGGTGTTGCGCGTCACCTCCGCAGTGCGGGCAGTCGAAGCCAGTGAAGGTGTGGTGGTCATAGTGATTCTTTAAGTGCCGCCAGCATTTGCAGGTTCTCAGCAGGGGTGCCAACCGTTAGGCGCAAACAATTGGCAAGTAATGGATGCATTTTAGAAACGTTTTTGACCAGCACGCCGCGCGCCTTCATCGCATCGAATACTTGCGTAGCGCGTTGGTCGTTAGCAGCGACGTTAGCCGCGAGCCGAATCAGCAGCATATTGGCATCGCTGCGGTAAGGGGTCACGCCGGGCAATTTGCCAAGCGCTTCAAAAAGGATAGCACGTTGTGCCCGTATTTCATCGGCTTGTGCGGCAAACACGTCGGTATGTTCAAGCGCAAACAAGGCACATTCGGCATTCAGCTCACTCACGTTATACGGTGGGCGCACCTTGTCGATCTCGGCAATCAGGGCCTGCGGGCCGAGCATATAACCCAGGCGCACACCCGCCAGACCAAACTTGCTCAAGGTACGCATCAGCAGCACATTGGCGTTTTGCTGCGGGTTGGCCTTGATTTCATCCAGCCAGCTACTGCTTGAGAACGGCTGGTAGGCCTCGTCCATCACCACCAGGCCACCGGCTTGTGCGCAGGCAGCGATGATGCTTTTAATTACCTTGGCGCTCCACAAATTGGCCGTTGGATTATTAGGGTAGGCGATGTAGGTGATGGCTGGGCGGCACCTGGCAATGGCCGCGAGCATGGCGGTCTCGTCCAGTTCAAAGTCAGTGCGCAAGGACACACCAACATACTGCAGCCCCGTCAACTGCGCGCTCATGCCGTACATCACAAAGCCGGGCTCAGGTGCCAGCACGCTCGCCCCAGGCACGTTGCAAGCCACATGCAGCAAGGCTATCAGTTCGTCAGAGCCATTGCCCAGCATCAAGGCGTAGCCTTCAGGCAACTGCACATAACTGCCAAGGGCAGCTTTCAAATCATCCAGCCGCGCGCCGGGGTAACGGTTAATCGCCACGGCACCGAGGCGCGCGCCCAAGGCGGCTTGCAGCTCGTTACTAAGCGTGTAGGGGTTCTCCATCGCATCCAGCTTGACCATGCCGGTGGCGCTTTGGACGGCGTAGGCGTGCATAGCTTGCACGTCGAGGCGGATGCGGTTTTTAATACTTGAAATCACAAACTGTCCAACATAGTGATGGGTACTTCTAGAAATTCAGATTTTCGGGATGAAGTGCAAGGCGCCCGGAGCGCAGGAACCGGAACGTACTTCAGGTACGTGAGGATTTCGAGCACCGCGCAACGCAGCAATTCGCCCGAAAAATGAATTTATAGAAGTGCCCTGATGTCTGCCTTAAATGGATTGATAACCTGAACCGCACCGTAATGCTGTTCGTGCCCCATGTCTTCACTGAGCAGGTATTGACACCCAAGGTGCTGCGCCGCAGCCACAACCAGGCAGTCCCAATAGTGCAAACCGTAGCGACTTTCAATGGCCCAAGCGGACTCCACGGTGGGTTGGTCAATCTGCCAAGGCTGCCATAGGCCATAACGCCGCACTTCAGCGCGCGCATCGCCACCAGGCAGGGGTGGCTTCAACTTGCGCGTTGCATTGATATAGAACTCATTGAGCGTCTGCGTGCTGACCCGTCCGATGCGCTTGGCCCACAAGGCGTTGAGCCACTGCATGGCAATAGCCTGTTTGTCCGCATCACTTTTGTCTTCGCTGTAGATCAGGATGTTGGCATCCACAAACACCAAGCGCATCACCGACGCTCGTAAGTTTCAAGCCGCGACGGATACGGCTGCCCGTTGGAAGACCAGGTCCGATCTTTGGTCTGCCACTCTTGCATGGCACGCTCATAAGCGTCATCGCGCCGCATTTTCTCGGCCAGCATTTCACCCACCATGCGAGACACGCTGGAGTTGCGCTTGGCTGCTTCGATGCGCGCCCATTCGAGCGCGGCATCTTCTACTGTGATGGTGACGTTTTTCATGGGTTGAATAGTAACACGAAATTCGTGTAACACTGAATTCGTGTTACTTTACGCTGTTTTGATGGACGAAGTGCTGGCGCGTTTACAGCCGATTTTTGAGAGCTGAAAAGCCCCTCCCGCCGAGCACTAACGAAGACGCATCTCCGCCGCCCGTGCATGCGCCTGCAAGCCTTCGCCGTGCGCCAGCACTGAGGCAATACGCCCCAGCGTTTGCGCACCCTGTTCGCTGACTTCAATGATGCTGCTGCGCTTTTGAAAGTCGTACACACCCAGCGGCGAGCTGAAGCGCGCGGTGCCGCTGGTCGGCAGCACATGGTTGGGGCCGGCGCAGTAGTCGCCTAAAGATTCGCTGGTGTAAGCGCCGAGAAAAATCGCGCCTGCGTGTTTGAGCAGCGGCTCCCATTGGTGGGGCCTAAGGCTGCTCACTTCAAGATGCTCGGGGGCGATGCGGTTGCTGAGGTCGCAGGCCTCTTCCATGCTGCGGGTGTGGATGAGCGCGCCGCGGCCATTGAGCGATTTGGCAATGATCTCGGCGCGCGGCATTTTCGGCAGCAGGCGATTGATTGCCTCTTGCACTGCGTCGATATAAGCGGCATCAGGGCACAGCAAAATGCTTTGTGCCAGCTCGTCATGCTCGGCCTGGCTGAACAAATCCATGGCCACCCAATCTGCGGGGGTTGTGCCGTCGGCCAGCACCAGAATTTCTGACGGGCCGGCGATCATATCTATGCCCACGGTACCGAACACGCGCCTTTTCGCACTCGCGACATAGGCGTTGCCGGGGCCGGTGATCTTGTCGACCTTGGGTACAGTCTGCGTGCCATACGCAAGGGCGGCCACGGCTTGAGCGCCACCGATGGTGAAGGCGCGGGTGATGCCAGCGATGTAGGCTGCGGCCAAAACCAAGTCGTTTTTTAGTCCCCCTGGCGTAGGCACGACCATGATGATTTCAGCCACACCGGCGACATGCGCAGGGATTGCATTCATCAATACCGACGATGGGTAGGCCGCCTTGCCGCCGGGCACGTAAATACCGACGCGATCGAGCGGCGTGACTTTTTGGCCCAGCAGGGTGCCGTCTTCATCAACGTAGCTCCAGCTTTCGCCATTGGCCTTTTTTTGTGCCTCGTGATAGCTGCGCACACGTCTGGCTGCGGCTTCGAGCGCATCGCGCTGTTCGTTTGGGATGGATTCAAAAGCTGCTTTTAACTCGGCCTGCGTCAGCTCCAGTAGCGCCATGGTTTTGACATCCAGACCATCAAACCGTGCGGTGTATTCGAGCACCGCCGCGTCACCGCGTGTTTGCACATCGCTCAAGATATCAGCCACGCGCTGTTCAATGGCTGCATCGGTGTCGGCTGACCAATGCAGACGCGCCTTGAATTGCGCCTCAAAAGTGCTTGAAGCCGTTGAAAGACGGGCCGGAGAAGCTATTAAATTCATAGCATAAAATTACTTGTTGACCGCAGCAGAAAGGGCATCAATGATCTTGCGGATCGGTGCCTGCTTGAGCTTGAGCGCGGTCTGGTTCACGACCAGGTGCGAACTGATGTCCATGATGCGCTCAACTTCAATCAAATGGTTGGCCTTGAGCGTGCTGCCGGTGGACACCAGATCAACAATCGCATCAGCCAACCCCGTCAGCGGCGCAAGCTCCATGCTGCCATAAAGCTTGATAAGGTCAACGTGTACACCTTTGGAGGCGAAAAAATCGCGTGCAATGGCAACGTATTTGGTAGCAACCGTCAGGCGCGAGCCCTGCTTGACGGCGGCCTGGTAATCAAAACCCTCACGCACCGCAACGCTGATGCGGCACTTGGCGATTTGCAGGTCCAGCGGTTGATACAAACCCTGGCTGCCAAATTCAATCAGCGTGTCTTTGCCGACCACACCCAAGTCGGCACCGCCGTACTGCACATAGGTTGGCACATCGGTTGCGCGCACCAGCACCACGCGCAGATCCGGCTGGTTGGTAGCAAGAATCAGTTTGCGGGATTTTTCAGGGTCATCGAGGACTTCGATGCCGACTGTTTTCAGCAGCGGCAGGATGTCGTCGAAGATGCGGCCTTTTGACAAAGCAATCGTGATCACGATTTGACCCTTTCGATGTCGGCGCCAATGCCGCGCAATTTCGTTTCCATCTGCTCATAGCCCCGATCCAAATGGTAAATGCGCTCGATCAGCGTTTCACCCTCGGCAACCAGGCCGGCAATCACCAGGCTGGCAGAGGCGCGCAAATCGGTTGCCATCACGGTTGCACCGGACAGTTTTTCAACGCCTTTAATCACCGCAACCTTGCCTTCAATCTGAATTTTTGCACCCAGCCGCACCATCTCGTTGACGTGCATGAAGCGGTTTTCAAAAATCGTCTCGGTCACCGTGCTGCTACCCATAGCGATGGCATTGAGCGCCATGAACTGCGCCTGCATGTCAGTTGGAAAGCCGGGGTATTCAGTGGTGCGGATAGACTGCGCCTTCATGCGGCCACTGGCTTGCACGCGAATAAAACCATCGCCTGCGGTGATGACGGCACCCGCCTCGCGCAGTTTGTCGATTAATGCGTCCAGGTGATCGGCACGGCCATTTTTTAAAATCACATCGCCGCCCGCTGCGGCCACAGCGCATAAAAATGTACCCGTCTCAATGCGGTCGGCCACCACCTGGTGCGTACAGCCGTGCAGCCGCTCAACACCTTGTATGCGAATGCGCCGCGTGCCATGGCCTTCAATCTTCGCGCCCATTTTGATGAGCATTTCTGCGAGGTCGGGAATCTCCGGCTCCTGCGCGGCGTTCTCTAAAATCGTTTCGCCCTCAGCCAGGCTAGCGGCCATCAGGAAGTTTTCTGTGCCGGTAACCGTCACCATGTCGGTGGTAATGCTGCAACCCTTGAGTCTTCCATACTTTCCGTTTTTGCCCTTGGGTACCTTGGCAATCATGTAGCCGTGTTCAACCGCAATCTCGGCCCCCATCGCCTGCATACCCTTGATGTGCTGGTCAACCGGGCGCGAACCAATCGCGCAGCCGCCTGGCAGCGACACCGTGGCTTCGCCAAAGCGGGCCAGCAAAGGGCCCAGCGCCAACACCGAAGCGCGCATGGTTTTAACCAGCTCATACGGCGCTTTAGGCGAACTCAACGTGCCCGCATTGAGCGTGACCGTACCCGCCTGGTCATTGCGCTCTGCCGTTACGCCCATATTGCGTATCAGCTTGAGCATGGTGCTGACATCTTGCAGGCGTGGCACGTTTTCAAGCGTGACGCTATCAGCCGTCAGCAGCGCCGCGCACAGCTCGGGCAAGGCCGCGTTTTTGGCACCCGAAATATTGACGCTGCCAGCGAGTGATTTACCGCCTCTGATGAGTAACTTGTCCATATGCTTAGTGTCTTATCTTATAGCCGGTACGCAGCATGTTGACCGCAATCGCGCTGACGATCAGCATGGCGCTGCCGACGATGCCCAGACTGAGCCACGGGGACACATCACTGATGCCAAAAAAGCCATACCGAAAGCCGTCAATCATGTAGAAAAACGGGTTCAGGTGGCTGACCTTCTGCCAGAACGGCGGCAGGGAATGGATCGAGTAAAACACACCGCTCAAAAAGGTCATGGGCATGACAACAAAATTTTGAAACGCCGACAGTTGATCAAATTTGTCGGCCCACAGACCGGCAATCAACCCCAAGGCGCCCATCAACGCCGCGCCCATCATGGCAAAGGTCACGATCCACAGCGGAGCGACAAAGCTCAGGTCAGTCATCAGGCTGGAGACCGCAAACACGCCCACGCCCACCGCCAGGCCCCGAATGACGGCCGCACCGACGTAGGCCACAAACCAGTTCAGGTACGAGAGCGGCGTGAGCAGCAAAAACACCAAATTGCCCATCACCTTGCTCTGGATCAGGGACGATGAACTGTTGGCAAATGCGTTTTGCAACAGGCTCATCATGGCCAGACCCGGCACCAGAAACGCGGTGTAGCTGACCTGGTCATAGACCTTGACGCGGCCCTCCAGCGCGTGACCAAAGATCAGCAGGTACAGCATGGCGGTGAGCACCGGACCGGCCACGGTCTGAAAGGCCACCTTCCAGAAGCGCAGCACTTCCTTGTAAAGAAGCGTTTGCCAGCCGTTCATGCCGTCACCCCGGAGGTGCCAGTTTGGGTGTCTTTGTGCTGCGTCATCACGTCGAGAAACACATCTTCCAGATCGGCCTTGCGGATCTCGACATCGTGTGCCACCAGCCCGGCCTCGCGCACCGCGGCCAGGTAGCGCTCAATCTCCAGGGCATCGTGGGCGGGAAACTGCACGATGCGCCCCGTGATGCGGGCCTTGACCGCCAGCGCCTGGGGCAGTTCGCTGTCAACCTTGAAACGCAGCACGTTGCTGGAGGCGGCCTTGAGCAACTCGCTGGTGTAGTCCAGCGCCACAATCCGCCCTGATTTGAGCATGGCGATGCGCCCGCACAAGGCCTCAGCTTCTTCCAGGTAGTGGGTTGTCAGCAACACGGTGTGGCCCTGCTTGTTAAGCTTGGCAATGAATTGCCACAGGGCCTGGCGCAATTCGACATCGACACCGGCTGTGGGTTCATCGAGCACGATCACCGGTGGCTTGTGCACCAGCGCCTGCGCCACCAGCACACGGCGCTTCATGCCGCCCGAGAGCTGACGCATGTTGGCATCGGCTTTGTCGGCTAAGCCCAGACTGTCGAGCAACTCATCAATCCAGGCATCATTGTTTTTCACGCCGAAGTAGCCAGACTGGATCCGCAGCGCCTCGCGCACGTTGAAAAACGGGTCAAACACCAGCTCCTGCGGCACCACGCCCAGACTGCGGCGCGCCTGCGCGTAGTCACGCTGCACATCATGGCCCAGCACCGTTACCTTACCGGCATCGGCACGGGCAAGCCCCGCCAGAATGCTGATCATGCTGGTCTTGCCCGCGCCGTTGGGGCCGAGCAGACCAAAAAACTCGCCCTCTTCGATATCAAGACTAACACCGTCGAGCGCGAGAAAAGTGCTGCCTTTGGGTCCGCACGGGGAGGGATAAGACTTGGAGACAGACTGAAAGGAGATGGCGGGCATGAAGGCAGCTAATTTAGTTGTCCGTTACGGACTACTAATGATTGACGGTGGACGGCAGCAGTTCGTCAATGCCGTACAACGCGGCCAGATCCCTTAAGCGACTGGGCAGACCACGGATCGAAAACCGCTTGCCTATGGCCAGGATTTCGCGCCGGAATTCAAGCAAGACGGCCAAAGCGGCCGAATCAAACCGGCTCAAGGCCGTGGCGTCCACCACCACCTCCGTGCCGGACTGGGCGCGCAAACCCTGCACCAGCATGCGCAAGCACGCGGTGGCCTGGGACTGCGTCAACTCGGGCGGCAACACCAACACGTTCAGCCCTTCTTGCCGTTAGCGATGGCGTTGGCGTTGGCTTTATTGCGCTCGGCCAGTGCCGTGATCAAGCCGTTAAGGCCTTTGGCGTTGATC
Organism: Polaromonas sp.; assembly: GCA_038902975.1. GTDB lineage: Bacteria > Pseudomonadota > Gammaproteobacteria > Burkholderiales > Burkholderiaceae_C > Polaromonas. The sequence continues at coordinate 11,990 of JBCKMZ010000030.1, read as the reverse complement.
TCCTGCGCAAACTGGGTGCGGTAGGTTTCCACCAGCCACACACCCAGCACATTCAGGTTGTAAATTTTCCAGCCCGCGCCCTCGCCGGGGGATTGCTCGAGCCGGTAATCGAATTGAACAGCGTCGCCACGACCCTTAACCTCGGTGCGCACCACCACCTCTTTGTCAGTGGGGTTCGCGCGCAGGGGCTTGACCGTAATGGTCTGGTCACTGAGCTGGGTCAGCGCACCGGCATAGGTGCGCACTAGCAATATCTTGAACTCTTCCTGCAAGCGCTTTTGCTGCTCGGGCGTGGCCTGTCGCCAGGCCGGCCCCACCGCCGAGGCGGTCATGCGCTGAAAATTGACATTCGGCATGATCTTGGTGTCGACCAGCGCAATGATGCGCGACAAATCGCCGCTCTGGATCGCCTTGTCGGTCTTGATGCTGTCGAGCATCTCGGTTGACAGACGCTTGATCATTACGTCTGGCGCCTCATTCGCCGCATGCGCGGACAAGGCCAGCACGCTGGTGGTGCTGACAATCAGAGCGGCAAACAGCTGATTCAAAAAACGACGGTTCATGGTTTGACTTTCTCGTCGCCGGCAGGGCCGGCATTGTTAGACGCTTCAGGGAGCACGGGGGCAGGTGCCTCGGGCGGAGCCGGGCTTAGGTGTTCATCGACTTCGTCGGGCGGATTGCCATCGTAGATGACGCTGCGCCGACGCTGCAAAAAGGCATCGCGGGTGAAGCTATAGCGGTCCAGCGCTGCTTCCTCCAGCATGGTGCTAGCCTTGAGCAAACCGGCCCGCGTGTCGATGCCTCTCACCACGGTGGTGGTATTGCGAGTGGGGATGTGTGGGATATTGGAGACAAGATTGCCCTTCAGATCAACCGGCAGGGCCAGCGTATCACGCAAGGTCGAGGGGCCCAACAGCGGCAACACCAGATAGGGGCCGGGCGCCATCCCCCAGTAGCCCAGGGTGTGGCCAAAGTCCTTGGTGTGTCTTTCGATGTCCATCTCGGTGGCCACGTCAAAAATGCCGCCCCAGCCCAGGAAGGTATTGACACCCACGCGCATCAAACTGTCGATGGCATCGCGCGCCTTGAACTGCAAGGCGTGGTTGACCGCCGACCAGACGTCTTCCAGGTTGCCAAAAAAATTACCAATACCTTGGCGCACCCGGTCTGGCAGGGCATCCCGATAGGCCCGGGCCACGGGCCTGAGGACGGCGGCGTCAACGGCATCGTTGAATTTGTAGACGCTGCGATTAAGCGGCTCAAGCGGATCACGCCGATTGGCATTGGGCCCGGTGGCACAACCGAACAAGGACAGACAAATCAGCAACAAACCTACCCACAGGGCAGGCCCGCGCGTGCGCTGAGTACCGCGAGGCAAGGAAAATTCTGTTGTCATTTTTTAACCTTGCTGGCCTCCGGCGCGCTGCTGTCGGCGGCCTTGCTGAACAAGAACTGGCTGATGAGGTTTTCCAGCACAACGGCTGATTGGGTGCTGGAAATGGTGTCGCCCCCCACCAGATTCTTCTCGTCCGAGCCGGCTTCAATACCGATGTACTGCTCACCGAGCAAGCCACTGGTCAGAATTTTCAACGAGCTATCCTTGGGGAATGAGTAACGGCTCTCCATAGCCAGCGTGACACGCGCCTGGAAAGCCTTGTCGTCAAACACCAGCGACTCCACGCGCCCGACCACCACACCGCCACTGCGCACCGCCCCTTTGGGCTTCAAGCCGCCGACATTGTCAAACTTGGCCGTGATCCGGTAGGTAGACTGAAAACTCAGGCTCAGCAGATTGGCGGCCTGCAGCGCCAGAAACAGCAGGGCCACCGCTCCGATCAGCACAAAAATACCAACCCACACATCATTCTTTAAGCGTTGCACAACACCCTCCTCAGGTAAACATCATGGCGGTCAGGATGAAATCCAGACCCAAAACCGACAACGAAGCCATCACCACCGTGCGCGTCGTGGCGCCAGCCACCCCTTCGGGTGTGGGTTGCGCCTCAAAACCCTGCAACAGAGCAATAAAAGTGACTGCAAAGCCGAACACGACGCTCTTGACCACACCGTTGCCGACGTCTTTCCAGACATCGACACCGCCTTGAATCTGGCTCCAGAAAGACCCTGCATCGACCCCGATCATGACCACGCCAACGGCCCAGCCACCAATCACGCCCATCGCGCTGAACACGGCGGCCAGCAAGGGCATGACAATGACACCCGCCCAGAAGCGTGGTGCCAAAATGCGCTGCACCGGATCGACGGCCATCATTTCCATGACGCTGATCTGCTCGCCCGCTTTCATGAGGCCAATTTCGGCCGTCAGCGACGTGCCGGCGCGACCCGCAAACAGCAGCGCCGTCACCACCGGGCCGAGTTCGCGCACCAGAGTCAGCGTCACCAGCAAGCCCAGCGCGTCCGAAGAGCCAAAGCGCTGCAGCGTGTAATAGCCCTGCAGGGCGAAGACGAAGCCGACAAACAGGCCGGACACCGCAATGATGACCAGCGAGTAACTGCCCAGGAAATGAATCTGATCGCGCACCAGGCCAAAACGCCGGAACGTCGACGGCAGGGAGAGAAGAAGGCGGAAGAACAGGCGCGCACCGTGACCCAGGTCAGCGAGTTTGCTGCGGGTGGCAAAGCCGACATCCGACGGTTTGTACCAGCTCATGGTGCCACTCCACGCTGCTGCGGTACAGGCTTGAGACCGACACCGAAGTCTTCCTCGACCGTCACACCGGGGTAATGGAACTGGACCGGGCCGTCCGGCAGGGCATTGACATACTGGTACACCAGCGGATCCGTGCTTTTGCGTACTTCCTCGGGCGACCCTTCGGTTGCAATTTTCCCGTTGGCCAGAATGATCACATGGTCGGCCACGGCGAAGGTCTGCTCAAGCTCATGCGAGACAAAAATGCTGGTCAAGCCCATGGTGTCGTTCAGGTGCCGGATCAACCGCGCCGCCGTACCCAGCGAAATCGGATCCAGTCCGGAAAAAGGCTCATCGTACATCACCAGTTCGGGATCCAGGGCGATCGCGCGTGCCAGCGCGATACGCCGCGCCATGCCGCCAGACACCTCACTGGGCATCAGGTCGCGCGCCCCGCGCAGGCCGACGGCATTGAGCTTCATGAGCACAATGTCGCGAATCAAGGCCTCTGGCAGGCCGGTGTGCTCGCGCAGCGGAAATGCCACGTTCTCGTAGACGTTCAAGTCAGCAAACAGGGCACCGAACTGGAACAGCATGCCCATGCGGCGCCGCGCAGCGTAAATCTGCTCCTGATCCATCCGGGTCACATCCTGACCATCAAACAGCAGTTCGCCGGACTGAGCGCGGTTTTGTCCGCCGATCAGTCGAAGAATGGTCGTCTTGCCACCCCCGGAGGCCCCCATCAACGCTGTGACTTTGCCGCGCGGCACCGACAGCGAAATGTCGTCCAGAATGACACGTTCCACGTAACCAAAGGTCAGATGACGCAGCTCAACAAGGGATTCGGTAGAAGGTGATGCCATAAAAAAACAAAAGCCGGACTTTCCTGCTTCTGGATCATAAGGGATTACGCTAACTAACTAGCGTGGCAAGTCGCTGTAGCCCATCAGGAATTCGTCTACAGCGCGTGCGGCCTGGCGACCCTCGCGAATCGCCCACACCACCAGGCTCTGGCCACGGCGAATATCGCCAGCTGCAAATACCTTGGGGACGTTGGTGGCGTAGCCGCCCGTGAAGTCAACGCTGGCTTTGGCGTTGCCGCGTGCGTCTTTGTCGATGCCGAAGGCTTCGAGCACCGATGACACCGGGGCCACAAAGCCCATGGCCAGCAACACCAAGTCGGCCTTGAGGATTTTTTCCGAACCGGGGACTTCAACCATCTTGCCGTTCACCCATTCGACACGCACGGTTTTCAGGCCTGTGACCTTGCCTTTTTCACCCATCAGCTCTTTGGTCGAGATGGCGAACTCACGCTCGCAACCTTCCTGATGTGACGAAGAGGTGCGCAGCTTGATCGGCCAGTAAGGCCAGGTCATGGGACGGTTTTCTTCAACCGGCGGCTGCGGCATCAGTTCAAACTGGGTCACGCTAGCCGCGCCGTGGCGGTTGCTCGTGCCCACGCAGTCCGAGCCGGTATCGCCGCCGCCGATCACGATGACGTGTTTGCCTTCGGCACGCAGCTGGCCCTTGACCTTGTCGCCCGCGTTGACCTTGTTTTGCTGCGGCAAAAACTCCATTGCAAAATGCACGCCGTCGAGGTCACGGCCAGGCACAGGTAAATCGCGCGACTGCTCGGCACCGCCAGTCAGCATCACCGCGTCAAAGTCTTTTTGCAGTTGCTCGGGGGAAATCGTTTCTTTTGCCCAGTTGGTGACTTTCGAATCTTTCGGCAGACTGCCAACCATCACGCCGCATTTAAACGTCACACCCTCAGCCTGCATCTGCTCGACGCGGCGGTCGATATGGATTTTTCCCATCTTGAAGTCTGGAATGCCGTAGCGCAGCAGGCCGCCCACGCGGTCGTTCTTTTCAAACAGCGTGACATCGTGACCGACGCGCGCCAGTTGCTGCGCAGCCGCCATGCCCGCAGGACCGGAGCCAACGATGGCGACTTTTTTGCCCGTCCTGTGTTTGGCCAACTGCGGCGTGACCCAGCCTTCAGACCAGGCGCGGTCGATGATGGCGCGCTCGATCGACTTGATGCCGACGGCATCGTCATTCACGGCGAGCACGCAGGCCGACTCGCAGGGTGCGGGGCAGATGCGGCCGGTGAACTCGGGAAAATTGTTGGTGCTGTGCAGCGTGTCAATCGCATTTTTCCAGTCGGCGCGAAGCACCATGTCGTTGAAATCCGGAATGATGTTGTTGACCGGGCAACCGCTGATGCAGAACGGGATGCCGCAATCCATGCAGCGCGCGGCCTGCTTGTCGGCCTGCGCGTCGTTCAGGCCATCAATAAATTCCTTATGATTTTTCAGGCGTTCGGCGACCGGCTTGTAGTCCTCTTCGACACGCTTGTATTCCATGAAGCCGGTGATTTTTCCCATGCTGCAGTCCTGCAAATATGATTGAATGGATGCCTGCCGCGCCTTACTTGGCAGCGACGGCTTCGCGGTTGGTAGCGACCTGGCCACGCGTGGTTTCGGTTGCAGCCTCCAGGCTGCGTTGTTTGCGCTCGATCAGGGCTTTTTTGTATTCGTTCGGGAAGACCTTGACGAACTTCAGGCGTGACTCAGCCCAGGTATCCAACAGTTCGCGCGCGCGCTTGCTGCCAGTCCAGCGGTTATGTTCTTGCAGCAGGCGTTTGAGGATTTCTTCGTCGGACTCGCCGACGTGCCAGTCGGCCCCACCAGCAGCACGGTGTGTGTGTTGCTCTGCCGTGGTGACGACTTTGTCCATCGACACCATGGCGCTGTTGCAACGCGTCGCAAACTTGCCGTCTTCGTCGTACACATAAGCCACGCCGCCGCTCATGCCGGCGGCAAAGTTACGGCCGGTCTTGCCCAGAACGACCACCGTGCCGCCCGTCATGTATTCGCAGCCATGGTCGCCGGTGCCTTCAACCACCGCCGTCGCACCCGACAGACGGACGGCAAAACGCTCGCCCGCCACGCCGCTGAAGAAGGCTTCACCGGTGGTCGCGCCATACAGCACGGTGTTGCCGACGATGGTGTTTTTATGCGACTCACCACGGAAGTCAATGCTCGGACGCACGACGATGCGGCCACCACTCAGGCCCTTGCCGGTGTAGTCGTTGGCGTCACCAATCAAGTACAGCGTGATGCCTTTGGCCAAGAAGGCACCAAACGACTGACCGCCCGTGCCTTCAAGCTGGATACGCAAGGTATCGTCGGGCAAGCCTTCAGGGCGCAAACGGGTCAGCTCGCCCGACAGCATGGCGCCGACGCTGCGGTTGACGTTGCGCACGACCTCGATGAAGTGGACTTTTTCACCCTTTTCCAGCGCCGCTTTTGATTTTTCAATCAGGCGAATGTCGAGCGCTTTTTCGAGCGCGTGGTCTTGCGCCATCACATGCCGACGCGGCACATCGGCCGGAACATTCGGTTGATAGAACAGGCGGCTGAAGTCTAGGCCATCGGCCTTCCAGTGCGTAATGCCTTTTTGCGTATCGAGCAGGTCGGCGCGGCCAATCAGGTCATCAAACTTGCGCACCCCCAGTTGCGCCATGAGCTGGCGCGCTTCTTCAGCGACAAAGAAGAAGTAATTGACCACGTGCTCGGGCTTGCCCGAGAACTTCTGACGCAGAATCGGGTCTTGCGTCGCCACGCCCACCGGGCAGGTGTTGAGGTGGCATTTGCGCATCATGATGCAGCCCTCGACCACCAGCGGTGCCGTGGCAAAGCCGAATTCGTCAGCGCCCAGCAGCCCGCCAATGACCACGTCGCGGCCGGTTTTCATCTGGCCATCGGCCTGCACGCGAATCCGGCCACGCAGGCGATTCAGCACCAGCGTCTGCTGCGTTTCCGCCAGGCCGATTTCCCAGGGCGAACCGGCATGTTTGATGGACGACCAAGGCGATGCGCCCGTGCCGCCGTCATGGCCGGCAATCACCACATGGTCGGCCTTGGCCTTGGCCACGCCGGCCGCAATCGTGCCGACGCCCACTTCGCTGACCAGCTTGACGCTGATGCTGGCGCGCGGGTTGACATTTTTCAAATCGTGAATCAGTTGCGCCAGGTCTTCAATCGAATAAATATCGTGGTGCGGTGGCGGCGAAATCAGGCCAACGCCGGGCACCGAGTAACGCAAGCTACCGATGTATTCACTGACCTTGCTGCCGGGCAACTGACCGCCCTCGCCGGGCTTGGCACCCTGCGCCATCTTGATCTGTATCTGGTCGGCAGACACCAGGTATTCGGCGGTGACGCCAAAGCGGCCCGCAGCGACCTGCTTGATGCGGGAACGCAGCGAATCCCCGTCCTGCAAGGGCAAATCCACTTCGACCTGCTTGGGACCCATCACGCTTTTCAGCGTTTCGCCCTTGCGAATCGGGATGCCTTTGAGCTCGTTGCGGTAACGCGCCGGGTCTTCGCCACCCTCGCCGGTGTTGCTCTTGCCGCCTATGCGGTTCATGGCCACAGCCAGCGTCGCATGCGCTTCGGTGCTGATGGAGCCGAGCGACATGGCGCCGGTGGAAAAGCGTTTGACAATCTCTTTGGCCGACTCGACTTCATCAATCGGTATCGCTTTGGCCGGGTCGATCTTGAACTCGAACAAGCCACGCAAGGTCATGTGGCGGCGGTTCTGTTGGTTGATCAACTGGGCGTATTCTTTGTAAGTGTTCCAATTGTTCGAACGCGTGGCATGCTGCAACTTGGCAATCGCATCAGGTGTCCACATGTGCTCTTCGCCGCGCACACGCCAGGCGTATTCGCCGCCGGCATCGAGCATGTTGGCCAGCACCGGGTCGTCGCTGAAGGCGGTCTTGTGCATGCGCAAGGCTTCTTCGGCCATTTCGAACACGCCGATACCTTCGACGCGGCTTGGCGTGCCGGTGAAGTACTTGTTGATGGTCTCGGTGTTGATGCCAATGGCTTCGAACAACTGGGCACCGCAGTAGCTCATGTAGGTCGACACGCCCATCTTGGACATGATCTTGAGGAGACCCTTGCCAACGGCCTTAATGTAGTTATACACCGCCTTGTCGGCGCTCAGGTCGCCCGGCAGGCCGGTGAACAGCTCTGCCAGTGTCTCCAGGGCGAGGTAGGGATGAACCGCCTCGGCGCCATAGCCTGCCAGTACAGCAAAGTGATGAACCTCCCTGGCCGAACCGGTTTCCACAACCAGGCCGGCAGTGGTACGCAAGCCCTCCTTCACCAGGTGCTGGTGAATGGCCGACAGCGCCAGCACGGCCGGAATGGCGACCTGTGTCGGGCTGATGCTGCGGTCGCTGACGATCAGGATGTTTTTACCGCCCTTGATCGCATCGACCGCTTCGGCGCACAGCGAGGCCAGCTTGGCTTCCACGCCTGCGCGGCCCCAGGCCAGCGGGTAGGTGATGTCCAGCGTGTAGCTTTTGAACTTGCCCTGGGTGTGCGCTTCGATGTCGCGCAGCTTTTGCATGTTGGCGCTGTCAAGCACCGGCTGGTTGACTTCCAGCCGCATCGGCGGATTGACCTGGTTGATGTCCAGCAGATTCGGTTTGGGTCCTATAAAGGACACCAGCGACATCACGATGGCTTCGCGAATCGGGTCAATCGGCGGATTGGTGACCTGCGCGAACAACTGCTTGAAATAGTTGTAGAGCGGCTTGTTTTTATCGGACAACACGGCTAGCGGGCTGTCATTGCCCATCGAGCCGAGGGCTTCTTCGCCATTCGTCGCCATGGGCGACATCAGGAACTTGATGTCTTCCTGGGTGTAGCCAAAGGCCTGCTGGCGATCAAGCAGGCTTGGCGAAATTGGTGAAATGGGGGTCAGATCCGAATTACCGGAGGCGGCACCGCGAGGTGACGACGCGGTAGATTCGGCTCTGACCCCCATTTCACCGGTTTTCAGGTCATCGAGCTTGATGCGCAGGTTTTCAATCCATTGCATGTAGGGCTTGCTGTTGGCCAGCGTCGCCTTGATTTCTTCGTCATCGATCATGCGGCCCTGCTCCAGATCGATCAGGAACATCTTGCCGGGCTGCAAACGCCATTTGCGCACGATCTTGTGCTCGGGAATCGGCAACACGCCCGATTCAGACGCCATGATGACCAGGTCATCGTCGGTAACGCAATAACGTGCCGGACGCAGACCGTTGCGGTCCAGCGTCGCACCAATCTGGCGGCCGTCGGTGAAGACGATGGATGCCGGACCATCCCACGGCTCCAGCATGGCGGCATGGTATTCATAAAACGCCTTGCGGCGTTCATCCATCGTGGTGTGCTGTTCCCAGGGCTCAGGAATCATCATCATCACCGCCTGGCTGATGGGGTAGCCGGCCATCGTCAGCAGCTCCAGGCAGTTGTCAAAAGTGGCGGTGTCGGACTGGTCGGCAAAGCTGATGGGGTAAAGCTTTTGCAGGTCAGCACCCAGCACCGGCGACGACATCACGCCTTCACGCGCCTTCATCCAGTTGTAGTTGCCCTTGACAGTGTTGATCTCGCCATTGTGGGCGACGTAGCGGTACGGGTGGGCCAGCGGCCACTCGGGGAAGGTGTTGGTACTGAAACGCTGATGCACCAAGCCGAGCGCCGATACACAGCGCTCGTCGGTCAAATCGAGGTAGTAGGTACCCACCTGGTTGGCCAGCAGCAAGCCCTTATAGACCACCGTGCGGCTGGACATGCTGGGCACGTAATACTCTTTGCTGTGCGTCAGGTGCAGGTTCTGGATCGCCCGGCTGGCGGTTTTGCGGATCACGTACAGCTTGCGCTCGAGTGCGTCCTGCACGATGACATCGTTGCCACGGCCGATGAATATCTGCCGCAGTATGGGTTCTTTTTCACGCACGGTCGGAGACATCGGCATGTCACGGTTGACGGGCACATCGCGCCAGCCCAGCAGCACCTGGCCCTCGGCCTTGACAGCGCGCTCCAGCGCCTGCTCGCAAGCCAGGCGCGAAGCGTGCTCTTTCGGCAAAAACACCATGCCCACGCCGTACTCGCCAGGCGACGGCAAATTGACACCCTGTTTCGCCAACTCTTCACGGTACAGCGCATCCGGCAGCTGGATCAATATGCCCGCGCCATCACCCATGAGCTTGTCAGCACCTACCGCACCCCGATGATCCAGGTTTTCAAGGATCTTCAAGCCCTGCTGGACGATGGCGTGGGTTTTATGACCCTTGATGTGGGCAACAAAGCCAACGCCGCAGGCATCGTGTTCGTTTGCAGGGGAGTACAAACCACGTTCGTGGAAATCTTTAATTTCAGCAGCCGTCGTCATGGCACACTCCTAGTCAGTGGGGTTTCACAATATGCAGCAGGGTTCACTAGCATAGTGCAGAGCAACAACAATGCCAAACAGAATAATTGGGGTCAGATTCCAATTAAAGATAAATCGACATTACATTCTGTTAATTGGGGACAGAATGAAATTGCATAGGCTCACCTGCCAGCACCCAGGCGCTTGGGCATCCACACGCCGTCACCGCTCGGCGCGCCGCGCTCACGGGGGCGGGACCAGCTTGCGGAACGGTCGGCCTGCCTGCGCCTGCCTGACCCGCCGCTCGGTGCGTTTTTGCAACTCGGCGACGAAGCCAGCGTCGCCCAAAGCCCAACCACTGAGAGCCGACCGGGTCAGTGCTGCTTGTTGATCGCCAGTCACGCCCGCCTGCACCAGCTCAGCGTAGGCTGCTTCGCGGGTAAAGGGCGTGTTTCCCAAAGCCCAAAACAGGGCATGCGGTGTGACCAGCCGGTCACTGCGCAGTCCGACGTAATGGCCATGGCTGGACCAGGGGTAGTTTCGCGCTTCGGTGACCAGCCCGGCGCGCACCGGATTGAGGTCGATGTAGGCCATGCAAGCCAGCAAATAAGACTCGGTTTGAATCAGCGTGGAGCGGTAGCGGCCCTCCCACAAAGTGCCCGAGCGCCCCCGGCTGTCATTGAAATAGCGCACATAGCGGCGACCGACGGCTTGCATCATCTGCGGCAGGCCGGTGTCAGTCTGCGGTGTAGCCAGCAGATGAAAGTGATTGCCCATCAGCACATAGGCATGGATGGAGATTCCAAACTTTCTGGCGTTTTCGTGCAGCAACTCCAGAAAATACAGGTAATCGGCACTGGTGTTAAAAATCACCTGCCGATTGTTCCCACGCTGAATGATATGGTGCGGGTAGTCGGCTAGCGTTAGTCGGGGGAGGCGGGCCATGGGCGCTTTTGGGCTAAACGCTCAGTTTAATTGGAGTCTGACCCCAATTAACTTGACCCCAATTAATTTACGCGCAGCAGGAGTCGATCACTTCACGAACCAACGCATCCGGCGCGCTGCCGACCTTTGCTTTGCCCGGGCCTTCAATCAACACAAAACGAATTTCACCAGCCTCAGATTTTTTATCCACCTGCATCAACTCAAGGTAACGTCCAGCGTTGTCGGTGCCAGAGAGCTTTGGCCCCTTGACGGGAAGCCCCGCATACGCGATCAGTTTGACGAGACGCTCGACGAAAGCCTTATCGACAAGGCCAAGCCGCTGTGACAGGTGTGCGGCCATCACCATGCCGCAACCGACACCCTCGCCGTGCAGCCACTCACCGTAGCCAAGACCCGCTTCAATGGCGTGGCCAAAGGTATGACCAAAATTCAGGATGGCACGCAGGCCTTGCTCGCGCTCATCCTGCCCGACCACCCAGGCCTTGATTTGACAACTGCGTTTGATGGCATGGGCCAGCGCAGCCGGATCACGCGCCAGCAGCGCATCCAGATTCGCCTCAATCCAATCCAGAAAAGCCAGGTCGGCAATCGGCCCGTACTTGATGATCTCGGCCAGCCCGGCACTCATCTCGCGCGCAGGCAGTGTTGTCAATGCATCGAGATCACAGACCACCAGTTGCGGCTGGTAGAAAGCGCCAATCATGTTTTTACCGAGCGGATGATTAATGCCAGTCTTACCACCCACGGAGGAATCAACCTGTGCCAGCAGCGTGGTCGGCACTTGCACAAAAGGCACGCCACGCATATAGCTGGCGGCAGCGAATCCGGTCATGTCACCGACCACGCCGCCGCCCAATGCAAACAGCACGGTTTTTCGGTCACACGCGTTTTGCAACAGCACGTCAAAAATCAGTTGCAGCGTTGGCCAGTCTTTGTGCACTTCGCCGTCAGGCAAGGTCAGCAGCAATACCTTGCCATAACGGGTCTGTAGGGCCGCCTGAAGCTGCGCCGCATACAGTGGTGCCACGGTCGTGTTGGAAACAATCAGCGCGCAACTGGCCGCTGGCAGGTGCTGATAAGTTGCAGCATTACCCAGCAGGCCCGGACCGATGGTGATAGGGTATGAGCGCTCGCCCAGATGGATATGAACAACGGTACCCAGAGCGGTACCCAGAGCGATGCC
>JBCKMZ010000029.1:0-23364 GCA_038902975.1 Polaromonas sp. | reverse complement strand
GGTAGCAAGGACAATGTGGCTTTTGAACGCTTTGCCTAGAATTTTTGGGGTCAGAGCCCAAATTCCTCCTGCAAATCCGGCAAAAACTGTCCTCGCTGGGGCTCTTTTTCGCTATCGATGCCCAAAGCCCGACAGGCTGCTAGACTTTCTTGATGGCAATCTCAACCCACTACCGAAGACGGAGAAATCGATGAACGATATACATTTGGTCACCGGTGCCAGCAGTGGTATCGGTCGTGCGCTTTGCAAAGATCTCGCCGAGCGCGGACTCAACGTACTCGGCATTGCCCGCAGAGGGACTGAGTTGGAGGAGCTGAGGGATGAGCATCCAAACGAAATTCAGATTCTAAGTGCTGACCTCAGCTACCCAATCGGTTGGCAGAGTGTTGTAGATCGGGTCCGTGGTCAGCATCAGGTGTCCTCACTGACGCACAGTGCAGCGATCGCCACCAAAGGCTATCTGAAGGACATAAGCCTCAAGTCCTACCGGGAAATGATGGCCATCAACCTGGAGGCTCCCATCTTTCTGACGCAAGCGCTCTTGCCCCATTTTTGCCACGGCGCGCGAATACTTCACCTGTCATCCGGAGCTGCACACCGGGCCGTCAAATACGGCGGACTGTACTGCATTACAAAAGCAGCATTGCTGATGACCTATCGTGCGTGGAACGCAGACTTTCCGAACGGTGAGATTGTCGTTGGTAGTGCACGTCCCGGTGTGGTGGACGGTCCCATGCAGGATATTGCGCGCAGTGGCGATTATCCCGGCGTCGAAATGTTTCGGGAGTTCAAGGAAAAAGGTATGTTGATACAACCATCGCGTGTCGCAGAGTTTTTGGGTTGGTTGTTGCTTAGGACGAGTGACGAAGAATTTGTTTCACAAGATTGGAACATTTTTGACGAATCGCATCACGCCCGTTGGCTAAATGGATCGCTCACCGGCTAAAGTCCGGCCATGCCTAAACAGCCTTTGCTCAAGCGAATGCCCCGGCTGAACTATCCTTTCCCCCGCTTCAACCTTGCCCAAACTTCGCCGCATTGCCCACCTCGACATGGACGCGTTTTTCGCGTCGGTTGAACTGCTGCGCTATCCGCAACTCAAGGGCTTGCCGGTGGTGATTGGCGGCGGGCGGCGCACGGTGGATGAGGCCTTGCTGGCGGCGCAGGGCGAACGCGCGCTACGCTTCATTCCGGTGGCGGATTTTCCGCTGCTCAAGGACTACGTGGGGCGCGGCGTGATCACCACGGCGACCTATGCGGCGCGGCAGTTTGGCGTCGGTTCGGCGATGGGCATGATGAAGGCCGCCAAGCTGTGCCCGCAAGCCATCGTCTTGCCGGTGGATTTTGACGAGATACGCAAATACTCGCGGCTGTTTAAAAGCACCATCACCGAGATCGCGCCGCTGATGCAGGACCGGGGCGTGGACGAGGTGTACATCGACTTCACCGAGGTGCCGGGCGGCCAGCGCGAAGGCGGCCGGGTGCTGGCGCGGCTGATCCAGAAAAGCATTTTCGACAAGACCGGCCTGACCTGCTCGGTCGGCGTGGCGCCCAACAAGCTGCTGGCCAAGATGGCCAGCGAATTCAACAAGCCCAATGGCATTTCGATTGTTCATGAGGACGACCTGCAAGCAAGCATCTGGTCGTTGCCCTGCCGCAAGATCAACGGCATTGGCCCGAAGGCCGACGAAAAACTCGCCAGACTGAACATTCACAGCATCGGCGAGCTGGCAGCGCAAGACCCGGCGTTTTTGATCGCGCACTTCGGCAAAGCCACTGGCACCTGGATGCATGAGGCCGCCTGGGGCCGCGATGAGCGCCCGGTGGTGACCGAGAGCGAGCCCGTCAGCATGAGCCGCGAAACCACGTTTGACCACGACCTGCATGCGGTACGCGACAAGGCCGAGCTGGGCGCCATCTTTACCCGGCTGTGCGAGCAGGTGGCCGCCGATCTGCAGCGCAAGGGCTATCTGGCCAAAACCATTGGCATCAAGCTGCGCTATGACGATTTCAAAAGCGTGACCCGCGACCAGACGCTTGAGCAGTTCATCGCCGACGCGAAAACCATCCGGAAAATTGCCGGCCTGTGCCTGAAACGGGTGCCGCTGGACAAGCGGCTGCGCCTGCTGGGAGTTCGCGCTGCCACGCTGGTGAAAGCCGGAGAAGAGTCGGCTTATGAACAAAAAAGGCCTCTAGCCCAATCAGGACAGGTGCCAGCAGCTACTGAAGCAACAGCAACTGATCAACTTTTTTAGCTCAGCTAAAGCCTCTTCACGGCCTAGCTGCCAATTCGCTGGCCGCGGGCAAGTAGCCCAACGTGGTTTGCATGCCGCGCGCTTGCAGCGCAGCGCGCACGGTTGCCAAAGCCGTGGCATGTGCCGCCATGACGCTTAACAGCAGCATATCTGGGGTGCTGGTTTCGGCGCCGCTGGCAATGGCAAATAGCGTGTCGCCGTCGAGCGTGGTGTGCGCCGGGCGAATGCTGCGTGCCAGGCCATCATGCGCGCTCATGGCCAAGCGCTTGGCTTGAGCTTTACTCAGCGTGGCGTTGGTGGCCACGACCCCAATGGTGGTGTTGGTGCCGGCCAGCGGGCGCTCCGAACGTGCGCCGTTCAGCAGTGCTTGTTGGGTATTGAGCAGGGCTAGACCATCGGCTGTGCGGGCTCCGGCGATGACGACACCACTGCCTGGATCGATCACATCGCCCACCGCGTTGCAGGCGATCAGCGCCCCCACCACCCACGGGCCAACACGCACGCTGGCACTGCCGATGCCGCTTTTCATGCTGCGCGGCAAGCCAAACAGTTTGCCAACGCATGCGCCAGCACCGGCACCGACATTACCCTCTGCGGGTGGCGCGCTGCTGGCCGCTTGACAGGCAGCATACCCGGCAGCGGCATCGGGGCGTACACCGGGATCGTCACCCGGTCTGAGTAGGGGCAAGTCAAATAAAACTGCAGCTGGGACGATCGGCACCAGGCCAAAACCGGTTTCCAGACCGATTTGGTGTTCATCGAGCCAGCGCATCACGCCCGAGGCGGCATCCAGCCCAAAAGCACTGCCGCCGCACAGCGCTATGGCGTGCACCCGCTCAACCGTATTGCTTGGGTCAAGCAAATCGGTTTCGCGCGTTCCGGGGGCTCCGCCGCGCACATCGACGGCAGCTACGGCACCGTTTTTGGTCAAAACCACACTGCAACCGGTGGGACGGCGCGGGTCGGTGAAGTGGCCCACTTGCACGCCAGCCACGTCGGTGATTGATCCGGCGCTGGCGTTTAGAATATTCTGTAATTCCATTTCTAAATCATTCCTATATGTTGTTGCTTCGCCTTGCCGTGCTACAGCACTGCCTGCGGCTTCGCGTCTAATCTAGAAATGATGTAGAAACGGAATAAGGTCATGGCTATCCTGCTTTTTGTGGCCATTCATCATAAGGTGGCGCGTGGCGGTATTCATTCTTCGGCGACTTTTTAGCTTGGTGTTGACGTTGTTGGTCACGTCAGTGATCGTGTTTGCCGCGCTGGAACTGTTGCCGGGCAATGCGGCACAGGTCATTTTGGCTGACACTGCCACGCCCGAGTCGATTGCCGCGCTGGAACAAAAGCTCGGGCTTGACCGCCCTGCGGCCAGCCGCTACCTACAGTGGCTGGGCGATATAGCCATTGGCAAAACCGGGATCAGCACGTCTTACGACACGCCCACCGCAGATTTGATCGTTGAGCGCCTGCAAGTCACTTTGCCGCTGGCGATCATGGCGATGGCTATTACCGTGGCCTTGGCTTTGGCTTTGGGTATTTATGCCGCTTCACAGCAGAATCGGCTGGGCGATATCGGCGTGATGACGCTGAGCCAGATCGGTTTGGCCTTACCTAACTTCTGGCTGGCTATTTTGCTGATTTTGCTGTTTGCCGTGCAGCTTGAATGGGTTAGCGCAGGTGGTTTCCCGGGTTGGAGCGAAGCCCAGGGTGGTGGCTGGCTGGAGGGCATCCGGGCGCTGCTATTGCCGGCGCTGGCTTTGGCGGCAGTGCAAAGCGCCATTCTGACGCGCGTCACGCGCTCGGCGATTCTTGAATCCATGCGTGAAGATTATGTGCGCACCGCTCGTGCCAAAGGCTTGTCGCCTCGCCAGGTACTGTGGCGCCACGTGTTGCGCAACGCGATGATCCCGGTCCTCACGGTCATGGGCCTACAGTTTGGCAACCTGATTACCAGTGCCATCGTGGTGGAAAACGTGTTTGTGTTGCCGGGCCTCGGGCGCTTGATTTTCCAGGCCATTGCCAACCGCGATCTGATCGTGGTGCGCGATGTGGTGATGCTAATGGCAGCCATGGTGATCGTCATCAATTTTTGCATCGACGTGCTATACGCCGTGATTGATCCACGTTTGAAAACCAGCCATGTCTAGCCGCACTGCAAGCCTCCAGCGCGCGCTGCGCCACCCCAGTTTTTTAGTCGGCGGCATGCTGGTGGCATTGCTGATTGGCAGCGCCACGCTGTCGCTGTTTTGGTCGCCCTGGCCGGTAGGTGATATTGACATCCCCAACCGTTTTGCCGCAAGCAACAGCGCACATTGGTTTGGTACCGACAGCCTGGGCCGCGACATTGCTTCACAATTGCTCGTGGGCAGTCAAAACTCGCTGCTGGTGGGGTTTGTTGCGGTCGGGATCGGGCTGTGTTTTGGCGTGACCCTGGGCTTGTTGGCTGCGGCCAAAGGGGGTTGGGTCGATGAGCTGGTGATGCGCGCCGCCGACATTACGTTTGCTTTTCCGGCGCTGCTCTCGGCCATCATGCTGACGGCGATTTATGGACCCGGGCTGGTCATCAGCATCATCGCCATCGGCATTTTTAACATCCCGGTGTTTGCGCGCGTTACCCGTGGCAGCGCGCGTGCTGTCTGGAAACTTGATTTTGTGACCGCCGCGCGTGCCGCCGGCAAGGGTCCCTGGCGTATTACGCTAGACCACATCCTGCCCAACATTGCCAGTACCTTGATTGTGCTGGCCAGCATCCAGTTTGCCGTGGCCATTCTGGCCGAAGCCGCGCTGTCGTATTTGGGGCTTGGCACGCAGCCGCCGCAGCCGAGCTGGGGGCGCATGCTCAGCGAGGCGCAAACGCAGTTGTTTCAAGCCCCGCTGCTGGCCATTTATCCGGGCCTGGCCATTGCGCTGTCGGTATT
Organism: Polaromonas sp.; assembly: GCA_038902975.1. Lineage (GTDB taxonomy): Bacteria > Pseudomonadota > Gammaproteobacteria > Burkholderiales > Burkholderiaceae_C > Polaromonas. The sequence goes on along the minus strand of JBCKMZ010000029.1, from coordinate 18,188 downwards.
AGGGCTGAACTTGATCGGCGATGGCTTGCGCGATCTGCTCGATCCGCGCTTGGCGCGCCAACGTTAGGAACCCGACATGCACCAGCCGCTGTTAGAACTGCGTGATCTTCGGGTGGCGTTGCCGAGCGCGCATGGCCTGGCACAAGCTTTGTGCGGCGTGTCGTTGACGCTGGCGCGCGGCCAGACGCTGGGCTTGATTGGTGAGAGTGGTTGTGGCAAATCGCTCACGGCGCTGGCCATCATGGGCTTGTTGCCAGAGCGCGCGCAGGTCAGCGGCTCGATTCGATTCGGCGGGACTGAACTGTTGGGCTTGAGCGAGGCGCGCCTGTGCGCCTTGCGTGGGGCGCGCATGGCGATGATTTTTCAGGAACCCATGACGGCGCTCAATCCGCTACAGCCGATCGGCAAGCAAATTGCCGAGTCCTTGCGGCTGCATCAGGGCCTGGGCGCAGCGCAGGCGCGGGCGCGTGCTTTGCAACTGCTTGAGCGGGTGCAACTACCCAGGGCGCGCGAACGGCTCGATGCGTATCCGCACCAGCTCTCGGGCGGCCAGCGTCAGCGCGTGATGATTTCGATTGCCCTGGCCTGTGGCCCGGAGCTGCTGATTGCCGACGAGCCCACCACCGCGCTCGATGTCACGGTACAAAAAGAAGTGTTGGCGTTAATCAAGCAATTGGTGCAGGAAGACGGCATGGGCTTATTGCTGATCAGCCATGATTTGGGCTTGATGCAGGATCAGGTGGAACGCGTGATGGTCATGTACGCCGGGCGCGTGGTTGAAAGTGCCACCACGCAAGCGCTTTTTGCCCAGCGTGCGCACCCCTACACGCGCGGGTTGTTTGCCGCACGGCCGCACTTGGGTTTGCCGCGCGGTAGTCGCTTGGCAACCATTGCTGGCAGCGTGCCCGAGCTGACCGATCGCTCACCAGGGTGCAGCTTTGCCGAGCGCTGCCAGCTGGCCGTCGCAGCCTGTCGTGAGGCAGTGCCCGAGCTGACTGAAATTGCCCAGCTCAAGCCGTCTGATCCAGCGCACCAAGTGCGCTGCCCGCGCTGGAGTTTGCCGTGAACAGTGCCGCCGCCACCCTAAGCGCACCCTTGCTGGAAGTGCGCAATCTAAGCAAGCGCTATGCGTTGGCGCGCACCGCGTTGTTTCAACCCGCCGCCAGCTTGCTGGCGCTGTCGGAGGTCAATTTCACGCTACTGGCGGGACGCAGCCTGGGCGTGGTTGGCGAGTCGGGCTCTGGCAAATCGACCTTGGCACGGCTGGTGATGGCGCTCGATCAACCCAGCAGCGGCGAGGTGCTGTTCAATGGGGTCAACTTGCACCAACTGCGGCCAACCGCTTTGCGCCGCTGTCGCAGCGCTTTTCAGATGGTGTTTCAGGATCCCTATGGCTCGCTTGATCCACGCCAGCAGGTGTTCAACATCGTCATTGAGCCGCTACAGACGCTCGGTGCGGCAACCCCTGCCGGGCGTGCCCAGCTCAAGGACCGCGCAGCGCAAGCGCTCGATGAAGTAGGCTTGCGCTGCGCCGATCTGGACAAATACCCGCACGAGTTCTCGGGCGGGCAGCGTCAGCGCATTGCGCTGGCGCGGGCTTTGATCACGCGCCCGGCGCTGATCGTTGCGGACGAACCCGTCAGCGCGCTGGATGTATCGGTGCAGGCCCAGGTGCTTAACCTGATGCAAGACCTGCAAGAGCGCCATGGACTCAGTTACCTGTTCGTCAGTCATGATCTGGCGGTAATCAATTTGATGTGCGACGATGTGATCGTTTTGCAAAACGGCCTGGTGGTTGAGCATGGCCCGACGCAGGATCTGCTGCGCCAACCGCAGCACCCCTACACTCAGGCACTGCTGGCGGCCGTTCCGGGGCAGCGAAGTTCACTTTTCGGATAAGCGAGTTTAATTTTTTAGGAGCTGAAATGAAATTGGATCAATATGATTTTTCGCGGCGCGGGTTTGGCATTGCCACCCTGCTATTGGCTGGCCTAGCGAGCCTGGCGGCTGCCCCTGGGGTGGCCAGCGCGCAAATACACAAGGACAGCGTGGTGCTGGGAATGATCCTGGAGCCCACCAGTCTGGACCCGACTGCGGCACCAGCCGCGGCAATTGGTGAAATTGTCCACTACAACATCCTCGAGGGGCTGACCAAAATCAACGTCGATGGCTCAGTTACGCCGCTCTTGGCAGAGAGCTGGAAGATGGATCCGGATGGCAAGCTGCTGACTTTCAAGTTGCGCAAAGGGGTCAAGTTTCAGGATGGCTCGACTTTTGATGCGGCGGCAGTAGAGTTCAGTTTCAAGCGGGCCAAAGATGACAAGAGCACCAACAAAGCCAAGAAAGCGGTGTTTGACAATATTTCGTCGATCAGCACGCCAGACCCTTACACGGTGATCCTGGTGCTGAATAACCCAGACGGCAACTTCCTGTTTCGCATGGGCGAGAACACTGCCGTCATTTTGCATCCCAACAGCGTGGCCAGCGCCGCCACCAAACCCGTCGGCACCGGGCCCTTCAAGCTCGAGAGCTGGGCCAAGGGCACATCGGTCACTTTGACCAAATGGGACGGTTTTCGCGACGCCAAGGCCATCAAGCTGAAAAAAGTGACTTTCCGTTTCATCAACGATGCCGCGGCTCAGGTAGCGGCGTTGTTGGCTGGTGATGTCGATGGCATGCCGCGTTTTCAAGCTCCGCAGAGCCTGAAACAGTTTCAAAACGACAAGCGTTTTGTGGTGACACTGGGCAGCACTGCGGGCAAAGGCATCATGACCATCAACAACCGCAAAAAGCCGTTTGACGATGTGCGCGTGCGCCGCGCCTTGATGCATGCGGTTGATCGCAAAGCCTTTATCGACGGCGTTTTTGAAGGCCTGGCCAAACCCATTGGCAGCCACATGGCACCCACCGATGCAGGCTACGTTGACTTGACTGGCCAGTATCCTTACGACCCGGAAAAAGCCAAAGCCCTGCTCAAGCAAGCCGGTGTGCAGACACCTTTGAATGTGACGCTGACGCTGCCGCCACCGCCTTATGCGCGCAAGGGTGGCGAAATTTTGGCGGCGCAATTGGCCAAAGTCGGCATCGTGGCAAAAATTGAAAACGTCGAATGGGCGCAGTGGCTGGGCGGCACCTTCAAGGGCAATTTTGACTTGACGGTGATCAACCATGTCGAGCCACTGGACTACATGGCTTACGCCAATCCCAATTACTACTGGGGCTACGACAGCCAGGCGTTCCGCGATTTGGTAGCCAAGCATGCGGCTAGCACCAATGCACAAGAACGCAGCAAGCTGTTTGGCGACTTGCAGCGCCAGATCACCAACGATGCCGTCAATGTGTTTTTGTTTAACCCGACCAACAGTGCGGTGGCTCGCAAAGGCTTGAAAGGCCTGTGGTCTAGCTCACCGATTTTTGCCAACGATCTGTCGGCCGTGTCCTGGCAGTGAAGCCCATGCCAGCTGCCATCGACGCGCTGCTGCAACGCATTGAAGCCAAACGTGATGACGTGATCGCGTTGACGCAGAGCCTGGTGCGCATCCCGACCACCAATCCGCCCGGCGATGGCTACGAAGCCTGCGCGCATTTCATCGGTGAGCGCCTCCAGCGCAGCGGTTTTGCGGTGGAATATGTGCGCGCCTTGGGGGCGCCGGGTGACAGCGATGCGCACCCGCGCACTAACGTGGTGGCGCGCTGGAGCGCTGCCGATGCGGGTGACTGTTTGCACTTTAACAGCCATATCGATGTGGTCGAGGTCGGCCCGGGCTGGACTTTTGCGCCGTTTGCCGCAACGCTGCACGCGGGGCGCATCTATGGTCGCGGCAGTTGCGACATGAAAGGCGGACTGGCATCGAGCATCATCGCTTGCGAAGCGCTGATTGAATCTGGCTTGCTCAAGACCGGCGCGCTCGAAATCAGCGGCACGGTGGACGAAGAATCAGGCGGTTTTGCCGGCGTGGGTTATCTGGCCGAGCGCGGTTACTTCAGCAAGCCGCGGGTGCAGCACGTGATCATTCCAGAGCCGCTCGGGGTGGATCGCATCTGCCTGGGGCATCGGGGTGTCTGGTGGGGTGAAGTGGCCACGCATGGCCGCATTGCCCATGGCTCAATGCCTTTTTTGGGTGATAACGCCATCAACCACATGAGCGCGTTCATTCATTTATTGGAGACACAGCTACAGCCGCGCCTCCAAGCACGCCATACTGCCGAACCAGTTGAGCCCGCCGGGGCACGGGTCAGCACGCTCAACATCAACAGCATTCATGGTGGCCAAGACGAGCAGCAGTTTGCCCTGGACGAGCGCGGCTGGCCGAGCGGCCATACGCCAACACCGGTGGTGGCGCACAGCTGCCGCACCGTGCTGGACCGGCGCTTTATTGCCGAGGAAAATCTGCCAGCGGTGAAGCAGGAAATCATCGACATGCTGGACCAACTCAAACGCACCCGACCCGGGTTTGACTACGCGGTGCGCGACATCATGAGCTTTGTGCCGACTGCAACGCCGCGCGATGCCCCGGTGGTAGCCGCCACCGCGCGCGCCATCGCCCGGGTGTTGGGGCGTGAGCCCAGCTACATTTCCAGCCCTGGCACCTACGACCAAAAGCACATTGTGCGCACCGGCCACTTACGCGATTGCATCGCTTACGGCCCCGGTATTCTTGATTTAGCGCACCAGCCCGACGAGTACGTCGGCGTGCAGGAATTGGTCGATTCGGCCAAGATCATGGCGCTGGCCGGGTTGGAGCTGACCGGCGAAAAATCGTGATGCCATAAACCCGTTGGGTTTTTTAATAGCAAACTATCAACTGTCTATAAGGGATTGGTGCCTGGAACGGGAATCGAACCCGTACGCCCGCTATGAACGAAGCGGCGGATTTTAAGTCCGCTGTGTCTACCTATTTCACCATCCAGGCGCAGGGCAGAGACTGGAGGCGCGGCCCGGAGTCGAACCGGGCTAGCCGGATTTGCAATCCGGTACATAACCGCTTTGTTACCGCGCCGTATTCTCAACAAAGCAAGGCAGTGCCGTGCTTAAAAAATTCCAACTCAACACATTCAACAGATTCAAAAGAACCAACGAAAAAGGACAGCATTTTGAAGTGCTGCCCTTTGAATTGGAGCGGGAGAAGAGTCTCGAACTCTCGACCTCAACCTTGGCAAGGTTGCGCTCTACCAACTGAGCTACTCCCGCGATAACAGCCTCAAATTGTAGCGCACTTTATCGCACCTCCCGAAGGGCATGTCAAAAAGTCTTTCAGTGTTTCACTGTACCCGCAATTTCTGCTGGCACCACCACGCTTGGCGCTGCCGTTGCCGATACGGCCAACGCAATCTCTTCATCGGTCAGTGGAACCGGTTGGCGCTCCAGCGCGATCTGCAGCACCTGGTCAATCCATTTGACAGGAATGATCTCGAGTCCGTTTTTGACGTTGTCCGGAATTTCCTGCAAATCTTTGGCATTTTCTTCGGGGATCAACACCGTCTTGATGCCTCCGCGCAGAGCAGCAAGCAGTTTTTCTTTCAGCCCGCCAATAGCCGTGACCTCGCCTCGCAGCGTAATCTCGCCGGTCATGGCCACGTCACCGCGAACCGGAATGCCGGTCATGACAGACACAAAAGCGGTCGTCATGGCAGCCCCAGCGCTAGGGCCATCTTTAGGCGTGGCACCGTCTGGTACGTGAATGTGAATGTCACGCTTTTCAAACATTTCGTCCTTAATGCCGAGCATCTTCGAACGGCTGCGCACCACGGTGCGTGCGGCCTCTACGGACTCCTTCATCACGTCACCGAGTGAGCCCGTACGCGTGATGACACCCTTGCCGGGCATCATGGCGGCCTCAATCGTCAGCAAATCACCACCCACTTCGGTCCAAGCCAGACCAACCACCTGACCGACCTGATTTTGCTGCTCGGCACGGCCATAGTTGAATTTACGGACACCGAGAAATTCGTTCAGATTGTCTGGCGTGACCACCACCTGCGGTGTCATCTTTTTGGTCTGTATGCCCTTGACGACCTTGCGGCAGATTTTGGACAGCTCACGCTCCAGCGAGCGCACGCCAGCTTCGCGTGTGTAGTAGCGCACGATGTCGCGCACCGCCTGCTCCTGCACTTCAAGTTCTTCAGGCTTCACGCCGTTGTTCTTGACCTGCTTGGGCAGCAGGTAACGCATCGCAATGCCGGTTTTTTCGTCTTCGGTATAGCCCGACAGGCGGATCACTTCCATGCGGTCCAGCAGGGCTGGCGGGATGTTCATGGAGTTTGAAGTTGCCACAAACATCACGTCACTCAAGTCGAAATCGACCTCAACGTAATGATCGCCAAAGGTGTGGTTTTGCTCCGGGTCAAGCACCTCCAGCAACGCACTGGAAGGGTCACCCCGAAAGTCGGTACCGAGCTTGTCGATCTCGTCGAGCAGAAACAGCGGATTGCGCGTCCCGGCCTTGGCTAGATTTTGCAGCACCTTGCCCGGCAGCGCGCCGATGTAGGTGCGGCGATGACCACGGATTTCGGCCTCATCACGCATACCGCCCAGCGCCATGCGAACATACTTGCGGCCTGTGGCCCTGGCAATGGATTGCCCGAGCGAAGTTTTACCAACACCCGGTGGGCCGACCAGGCAAAGAATCGGCGCCTTGAGCTTGCCAACGCGCTGTTGCACCGCGAGGTATTCAACAATACGCTCCTTGACTTTCTCCAAACCAAAATGGTCTTCGTTCAGCACGTTTTCGGCGTTGATGAGGTCGTGATTGATCTTGGTTTTTTTGCTCCACGGCAAGCTGGTCAGCACGTCAATATAGGAGCGCACCACCGTGGCTTCAGCCGACATGGGTGACATCAGTTTGAGTTTTTTAAGTTCGCTCTCGGCTTTTTTGAGCGCTTCTTTCGACATTTTGGCCGCTTTGATTTTCTTTTCGATCTCTTCAATGTCCGCGCCTTCCTCGCCTTCGCCCAGCTCTTTCTGGATCGCCTTGACCTGCTCGTTCAGATAAAAATCGCGCTGGTTTTTTTCCATCTGGCGCTTCACGCGGCCACGGATTTTTTTGTCGACGTTGAGGATGTCAACTTCACGTTCAAGCTGCTCGAAAAGGTTTTCAAGACGCTCCCTGACCCCCGTCAGATCAAGAATCACCTGCTTAGCATCGAGCTTTAGCGGCAAGTGCGCCGCAATGGTATCGGCCAGGCGGCCCGGATCATCAATACTCGAAATGGACGTGAGAATTTCAGGCGGGATTTTTTTATTCAGTTTGACGTAGTGGTCAAACTGCTGCAGCACAGCCCGGCGCAGCGCTTCGATTTCACTGGTCTTGTCAGCTGCAATGGCAGCCGTTTCAATTGGTGTGACGTTGGCGCTGAAGTGCTGCTCGCCGTCTTCAATCTTGTTGACCTTGGCGCGCTGCTGGCCTTCCACCAGCACCTTGACCGTGCCATCGGGCAGCTTGAGCAATTGCAATATCGTGGCAACGCAGCCAACTTCAAACATGTCTGCAACCGAAGGCTCATCCTTGGCGGCCGCTTTTTGCGCTACCAGCATGATGCGGCGCTCGGACTCCATCGCCGACTCAAGCGCCTTGATGCTCTTGGGGCGACCAACAAACAGCGGGATCACCATATGCGGGAAGACGACCACGTCGCGCAGCGGCAGCAGCGGAAGGTCAATGGGCGTGGAAGGCAGTGAAGTTTGTCCGGACATATGAGCCTTATAAGACCTTAAAACAGTTGCCCCGAGACAAGGCTCAGGGCTTGATGGGATAGCGTAATCATGGAAAGCAAGCCTTTCACGCCTTTTTGGCGACTTCGCGGTAGACCAGCAGAGGCGGCTTGTTCTCTTCAATGGTTGACTCATCCACCACCACCTTGTCAACATTGCTGGCGTTCGGCAGATCAAACATGGTGTCGAGCAGCGACTGCTCAAGAATCGAGCGCAAACCGCGCGCGCCGGTCTTGCGGGCCAGCGCCTTGCGGGCAATCGCCTTGAGTGCGGACGGGCGAATCTCAAGATCAACACCCTCCATCGACAGCAGCTTGCTGAATTGTTTGACGACTGCGTTTTTGGGCTCTGTCAAAATTTGCACCAGCGCGTCTTCGCTCAGTTCAGCCAGGGTTGCCACCACCGGCAGACGGCCTACCAGCTCGGGAATCAGGCCGAACTTAATCAAATCTTCTGGCTCGACTTCCTTGAACGAATCGGTCAGGCTACGGGATTTTTTGCTTTTGACGACAGCGCCAAAACCGATGCCGGAAGCCTCGGTGCGGTTTTCAATGACCTTTTCAAGCCCCGAAAAAGCGCCACCGCAAATAAACAGGATGTTGGTGGTGTCAACCTGCAGAAAATCCTGGTTCGGGTGCTTGCGCCCGCCCTGTGGCGGCACCGAGGCCATGGTGCCTTCAATCAGCTTGAGCAAAGCCTGCTGGACACCTTCACCCGACACATCGCGGGTGATGGACGGGTTCTCGGACTTGCGTGAAATCTTGTCGATCTCATCGATATAAACAATGCCTTGCTGGGCGCGTTCAACTTCGTAGTTGCAGCTTTGCAGCAGTTTCTGGATGATGTTTTCCACATCCTCGCCAACATACCCGGCTTCAGTGAGTGTCGTGGCATCAGCCATCACAAACGGTACGTTTAGCGTGCGTGCCAGTGTCTGGGCCAGCAGTGTCTTACCAGAGCCGGTCGGGCCGATCAGCAAAATATTGCTTTTCGTCAGCTCGACGTCATCTTTTTTGGCCTTGTCCTTGTGGCGCAGGCGCTTGTAGTGGTTGTACACGGCGACGGCCAGTGTGCGCTTGGCCGGCTCCTGGCCTATGACGTAAGCGTCCAGCTTGGTCTTGATTTCCAGCGGCGTTGGCAAGTCGCTGCGCGTTTCGCGTACGTCGTCGCCAGCAGGTAGTTCGTCACGGATGATTTCGTTGCAAAGATCTATGCATTCATCACAGACAAAAACCGAGGGGCCAGCGATAAGTTTTTTGACTTCATGCTGACTTTTACCGCAGAAGGAGCAGTACAAGGTTTTTTCGCTGGAAGAGCCTTTTTTTTCGGCCATTTGTTGTCTTGCCTTGTGAAGTGGCTGGGGAAAAACTGTTACTGACAATTAACCAATGATAACCAAACAGAGTTATTGGGGTCAGAGTCCAAATTCGCCGAGCCTTTGGCTGGGTTTTTGGGGTCAGAGCCCAAATTCGCCTAGCCTTTGGCTCGCCCTCCGGGGGCGGTGCTTCGCACCGCTGCGAAATTGGTGTCTGACCCCAATAACCCATGCATCGCAGCGAAATTGGCGTTTGACCCCAATAACTCTGTAGCCCGCAGCGCCTGGAATTTCAGGGCCGCTTGGAAATCACCTGATCGACCAGACCGTATTCTTTGGCCTCGTCGGCAAACATGAAGTAGTCACGTTCGGTGTCACGTTCGATTTTTTCAACGCTCTGGCCAGTATTGGCGGCCAGAATGCGGTTCAGCTGGTCACGGGTTTTAAGAATGTCACGGGCATGGATCTCGATATCGCTTGCCTGACCTTGCGTGCCACCAGAAGGCTGGTGAATCAACACGCGGGAATTCGGCAAGATGAAACGCTTGCCTTTGGCACCTGCCGCCAACAGGAACGCGCCCATACTGGCCGCCATACCGACACACAGCGTCGACACTTCCGGCTTGATGAACTGCATGGTGTCGTAAATCGCCATACCAGCCGTCACCGAGCCACCAGGGGAGTTGATATAGAAAGAGATGTCCTTGTCAGGATTATCGCTTTCCAGAAACAGCAACTGCGCCACCACCAGATTGGCCGTCTGGTCATTGACCGGGCCAACCAAAAAGATAACACGCTCCTTGAGCAGCCGCGAATAAATGTCATACGACCGCTCGCCGCGCCCGGACTGCTCAATCACCATGGGCACCATGCCCAGGCCCTGGGTTTCCATGGCACCGCCGTAAATGCTGCTCATACTGGTTCTGGACATCTGGCTTTCTCCAAAGATTCTGTTGCGTTGATTTGTGGGTTTTGATTTAGTTTTGAGCCATCAGCTCGTCAAATGACACTGACTTTTCAGTCACTTTCGCCTTGGACAGGACAAAGTCGGTGACGTTGTTTTCAAGCACCACGGCTTCGACTTCAGCCATGCGGCGGTTGTCGCTCAGGTACCAGCGCACCATGTCCTGCGGTTTCTCGTAGCTGGCGGCCAGCTCTTCGATGTGCGCCTTGAGTTGCTCAGGCTTGGCCTGCAATTCATTCGAGCGCACCAGTTCAGCCACGACCAGACCGAGACGCACGCGCTTTTCAGCTTGTGGACGGAACATATCTTCTGGAATCGGAGCCTTGTCGGCATCCTTGACACCGCGCTGCTTCAGCTCAGCCCGGGCAGCTTCAATCATGCGGTCAAGTTCAGTCTGCACGCTGGAGTTGGGCAAGTCAAGCTCTGCGTTGGCGATCAGCGCCTCCATCACCGCATTTTTGTTGCGGGCCAGCAGACGGAACTTAACTTCACGCTCGAGGTTTTTCTTGATGTCGGAGCGCAGACCGTCAACCGATGCATCGGCAATGCCCAGCGATTTGGCAAGCGCCTCGTTCACTTCAGGTAGATGCGAGGCTTCGAGTTTTTTGACCGTAACCAGAAAATCAGCCTGTTTGCCGGCAACGTCTTTGCCGTGGTAATCAGCAGGGAAGTTCAAAGGGAAAGTCTTGCTGTCGCCGCTTTTCATGCCACGCACGGCTTCTTCAAATTCCTTGAGCATCTGGCCGTCGCCGATCAGGAATTGGAAGGCTTCCGCCTTGCCACCAGCGAAGGTTTCGCCGTCAATCTTGCCTTCAAAGTCAATCGTCGCGCGGTCACCGTCCTGCGCGGGTGCATCCGCTGCGCGCTGCGCAAAGGTACGTCGCTGCTTGCGCAGGATGTCTATGGTCTTGTCAATGGCCGCGTCGCTGACATCAGCGCTTACTTTTTCGATTTCTGCGCCTGTCAAGTCCTTGATTTTCACGTCTGGATAGACTTCAAAAATCGCATCAAATAGCATGTCGCCCTCGGGCGCGCCTTCTTTTTCACTGATACGGGGCTGGCCTGCCACGCGCAGCTTGGCTTCATTGGCTGCGACTGAAAACGCCTCGCCGACCTTGTCGTTCATGACTTCGTAATGCACCGAATAGCCATAGCGCTTGGCCACGACGCTCATCGGCACTTTGCCGGGACGAAAACCGTCCATCTTGACGGTGCGCGCCAGTTTTTTCAAGCGGGTATCGACTTCCGACTGGATGCTGCCAACCGGCAGGCTCAGGGTGATTTTTCGTTCCAGCTTCTCGAGGGTCTCAACGGTCACGGCCATGATATTTCCTAATCCTAAACAAGGTCTAAATATTCAAGCAGGTCATTGCCATGCCCGGCAAAGCTGCATATCTTCAAAGGTGGTGCGCGGGGCGGGACTCGAACCCGCACAGTATTGCTACCGTCAGGACCTAAACCTGGTGCGTCTACCAATTTCGCCACCCGCGCGCCTGAAACAAGAAAGGGGCCAAGCAACAGTCAGATTTACCTGATTCTCACCGCCCCGCCTGAAATCGGTCAACTTTTTATTTTAGCCTAAGCGACAATCGGCGGCATGAATTCAGGTATCAGCCATTACGAGAATTTTCCGGTGGCATCTTTTTTGTGCCCGCCTGCGCTACGTCCCGCTGTCGCAGCAATTTACTGGTTTGCGCGCACCGGTGATGACTTAGCCGATGAAGGCGATGCCGCGCCGCCAACCCGACTGGCCGATCTGGCCGCCTACCGGGCTGACCTGATGGCCTGTGCTGCCGGCCAGCCAAGGTCTGTTCGCTGGGCTGCGGTTTTTAATCGTCTGCAGCCCATCATGGTCCAATTTGAATTGCCTGTCGGCTTGCTGGACGACCTGCTCAGTGCATTTGAGCAGGATGTCGTCAAAACCCGCTTTGCCGATAACACCGAGCTTCTCGACTATTGCCGCCGTTCCGCCAACCCGGTTGGCAGGCTGCTGCTTCATCTCTATGGCATCAAAGATGCTGCTTGCCTGGCGCAAAGCGACTGCCTTTGTAGCGCGCTGCAGCTCATCAATTTCTGGCAAGACCTGAGCATTGATATTCCGCGTGGCCGCATTTATTTGCCAGCGACAAGCTGGCTGGCCCAAGGCGTGACTGAATCAGAACTGCTGTCGCTCGATGTGAATGTGGCAACCACAAAGCTGGTTCAGGCCAATGTTGTCTGGGCGCAATCACTGATGCGCGAAGGCAGCCCGCTGGTCAAGTCCATCCCCGGACGGGCGGGCTGGGAGCTGCGGCTGGTTGTTCAGGGCGGTCTGCGCATTGCTGAAAAAATTGAACAGCTCGGATTCATGACCTTGAAAACCCGTCCCAACCTAGGCAAATGGGACGTGGTGGTGATGCTGTGGAGAGCGCTCTGGATGACCCCAAAACCGTCATCCTTAGATGGGACAATCTCTTCATGACTCCCGAGCAATACGTTCAGCAAAAAGCCGCCGCGTCCGGCAGCAGTTTTTATTACGCCTTTCTGTTTCTGCCCAAGGAACGGCGCGCCGCCATTACCGCCTTTTACGCTTTTTGCCGTGAAATTGACGATGTAGTGGATGAAGTGCTTGACCCCGGCTTGGCACACACCAAGCTGGCATGGTGGCAGGCCGAAGTCGCGCAGTCTTATGCGGGCCAGCCCAGCCACCCGGTGATGAAAGCGTTGATGCCTTTGGCCGCCAACTACAGCATCGAAGCACGCCACTTGCAGGCCGTGATTGAAGGCTGCCAGATAGACCTGGCGCAAAACCGTTATCTCGACTTTCCCAATTTGCAACGCTACTGCCACTTGGTCGCAGGCATTGTGGGCGAAGTCGCCGCACAAATTTTCGGCCAGACCGACCCCGCAACCACCGCTTACGCCCACAAGCTGGGCCTGGCTTTGCAGCTCACCAACATCATCCGCGACGTGGGTGAAGACGCGCTGCGTGGTCGCATTTATTTACCTGTCAACGAGCTGCAGCAGTTTGATGTCAAGGTACACGAGATATTGAAGCGCGAGTATTCAGACCGCTTCACCGCGCTGATGAAGTTCCAGACCGAGCGCGCGCTTGCCACCTACGACGAAGCACTGGACATGCTGCCACCACAAGATCGGCGCACACAAAAACCAGGGCTGATGATGGCCAGCATTTACCGCACTCTGCTGCGCGAGATTGCTCGTGACAACTACCAGGTGCTGCACCAGCGCGTCAGTCTCACGCCACTGCGCAAGTTTTATTTGGCGTGGAAAACACAGGCGTTTGGACGAGTAGTCTAAATTGAAACTGCACCCATGAAGATAGCCGTCATAGGCGCAGGCTGGGCCGGTTGCGCGGCCGCCGTTGAAGCCAGCCGACTGGGCCATCACGTCACCTTGTTTGAAGCATCACGCACCCTGGGCGGCAGAGCACGCCGGGTTGATGTGATGCACAAGGGCAAGCTACTCGCGCTCGACAACGGCCAGCACATTTTGATCGGTGCCTATGCCCAGACACTCCAGCTCATGGCCGATGTTGGCATCGACATCCCACGCAGTTTGTTGCGGCTGCCGCTCACGCTGGAATTCCCCGATGGCAGTGGCCTTGCATTGCCCAACCTGCCCGCACCACTGGATGCACTGGCAGGCATTCTTATCGCGCGTGGCTGGTCGTGGATTGACAAGTTGTCGCTGTTAAAAGTGGCTATTGGCTGGAAATTGGCGGGCTTTCAATGCGACGCGCAGCAGTCAGTGACGGCTCTGTGCAAAGGCCTCGCGTCGGGTGTCATGGCCAGCCTTATCGAGCCGCTGTGTGTGTCGGCCCTGAACACCCCCGCAGAGCGCGCCAGCGGCCAGGTTTTTTTGCGCGTCATGCAGGACTCACTGTTTGCCGCGAATGGCATCAAGGGCGGCTCCAATCTGCTGCTGCCGCTGGTTGACCTGAGCACACTGATGCCCAATGCCTCAAGTGCGTGGCTACAGCGCCATGGTGGTGAAGTCAAACTGGGTGTACGCGTGCAGTCGATCCGGCACGATCAGAATCGGTGGCATGTTGCCACGCAAACGTCCGAGGTGGCAGATGAATCCAACACCTTTGACGCAGTCATCCTCGCCTGCCCATCAACCGAGGCAGCGCGACTGGTGCAAAGCTCAGGCCTGCCTTGTGATGCGTGGCTGGCCCAAACCCAAGCCTTGCAGCACGAAGCCATCACCACCGTCTACGCCATAGCACCCGGCGCGCGCCTGAGCCAACCCATGCTGGCCCTGCGTTCCAGCAGCAGCCATCCCGCACAGTTTGTGTTTGATCGCGGCCAGCTCGGCGGTCCGCCAGAATTGCTAGCCTTTGTCATCAGCGCCAGCGTTGGCGACAGCGCCACCCTGAGCCAGCGGGTAGCAGCGCAAGCCGCAGATCAGCTCGGGCTGAAAGATCTGCAGCTTCTGCAAACCATCGTCGAAAAACGAGCCACCTTCGCCTGCACCCCCGGCTTGCAGCGCCCCGGTATACAGCTAGCGCCAACCCTGCTGGCCTGCGGCGACTATGTTGAAGGGCCCTACCCGGCCACGCTTGAAGGCGCGGTGCGGTCTGGTCTGGCGGCGGCGCGAGGCATGAAAGCTAGGCGAGAATAAGCCATGTCTTTCGCTACCGAACCCACATTTTCCCATGGGCAGCCACCCAAAGTGGTATCAACCACCGCTGTCCTTTTTTGCAACCTTGGAACACCCGACGCACCCACCGTGCCTGCGGTACGTCGCTACCTGGCCGAGTTCCTCAGCGACCAGCGCGTGGTTGAAATCCCCAGAGCGATCTGGTGGCTGATATTGCACGGCATCATCTTGCGCATACGGCCCAAAAAGTCAGCCACCAAGTACGCCAGCATCTGGACGACAGAAGGCTCGCCGCTAAAAGTCTGGACGCAAAAGCAAGCCACCATGCTGCGCGGCTACTTAGGAACACGCGGCCACACCGTCGAGGTGCGTTACGCCATGCGCTACGGCAACCCGTCGATTGCCTCGCAGCTTGATGCGCTGAAAGCCGATGGTGTGACCCGCGTGCTGATACTGCCAGCCTACCCGCAGTACAGCGCCACCACCACGGCCAGCGTGTTTGATGCGGTCTACACCTGGGCCGCCAAAGTGCGGCATTTGCCAGAATTTAGATTTATCAATCATTACCACGATGCACCCGGCTACATCGAAGCGCTGGCCGACAAAATCTGCGCTCACTGGCGCGTCAATGGCCGGGCGGAAAAGCTAATCATGAGCTTTCACGGCGTACCCGAACGCATCCTCAAACTTGGCGACCCCTACCACTGCGAATGCCAAAAAACGGCGCGCCTGCTGGCAGAAAATCTGGGGCTTGAAAAGGATAAATACCAGCTTACTTTTCAATCCCGCTTCGGCAAGGCCAAATGGCTGGAGCCCTACACCGAGCCGACGCTTATCAAGCTGGCAGAGGCAGGTACAAAAAGTGTTGACGTGGTCTGCCCCGGTTTTACCGGCGACTGCCTGGAGACGCTGGAAGAAATCAACATGCAAGCGCGCCACGCATTTTTGCAGGCAGGCGGCAGGCAATTTAATTACATCGAATGCCTGAACGACAGCCCGGTGTGGATAGCTGCACTGGCAGAATTCACCGCGCAGCAGCTTGCAGGCTGGCCAACCCAGGACACACCTGACGACGCAGACAAGCGCACCGCTTCACGCGCGGCAGCCGTAGCGCTAGGGGCTACGCAGTAAGCGCATCCATAAACGCACTGACCATATTCAGTTGCTCAGGCACATTCAGCGCAGGCGCGTGCCCGCAACCCGCAACCTCAGTCACCCTCGTCAGCCCAAGCGCTCCGGGTCCGCGGTGCAACATCTCGTCAAGCGTCTCGCGCAGCACCAAGTCAGACTCAGCTCCACGCAAGCACAGCACGGGGATGTTGATCTGGTCATAGTGATCCCATATCAAATAATCATTCGGGTGGCTAATGAACTGCTGCACCATGGCCGGGTCGTAGTGCGGCGTGACACGGCCATCGGACAGGCGCCGGGTGGAGGTTTCGGTCAAGCGCCGCCACTGCGCGTTACTGAGCCAGCCATAGGGCTGGTAGACTTGGCGAAAAAAGGCCTCCAACTCCAGCACGGTGGCAAAAGCCGGCGGGCTGCCGGCATAGGCGCGAATGCGGCTGATGGCGGCATCTGCGAGCTGCGGCGCGCTGTCGTTGAGTACTAGGCTCTGGATGCGCTGTTTCATGCCCGCATCCAGCAGGCCCGAGGCGCACACGCTGCCGATGGCGCCGCCCATGGAGGTGCCGACCCAATGCGCCTGGTCAATCTTGAGTTGATCAAACAGCTCGCTGGCGATGCGCGCATAAAACGCCAGACAGTACTCTTGCTGGGGGTGCGGGCTCCATTGGCTCAGGCCCCGGCCAAGCGTGTCCGGGCAAATGACACGGTAGCCCCGCGCGCTCAGGTGCTGGGCCAGCTCGTCCATGTCGCGCCCGGTGCGCGCCAGGCCATGCCAGGCCACGACGGTGCGCTGATGCTGTGCACCCCACTCGGTGTAATGAATCTCGCGCCCAGCGCAAGTCACATAGTTGGATGACATGGGCGACTGCAGACTCATGCTTTGCCTGCGGCAGCACGGGCGCGCAAGCGCCCCACCACCCCGGTTGGAAAGTAATAGACCGACAATACGAACAGCACACCCAGCCACAGCAGCCAGCGGTCGGGCGACAACAAGGCGGACAGCCAGGGCAAGGCCGAGCTTGCCTCATGACCCAGGCGCAGCAGATCCTGCAGGTAACTCTGCGCCACCAGGAACAGCGCCGCGCCGATGGCGGCACCGTAAATGGTGCCCATGCCGCCAATCACCACGATCAGCAGCACGTCAATCATGATCTCGAACGACAGCGAGGTGTCGGGCCCGTTGTAGCGCAGCCAAAGCGCCAGCATGGCGCCGGCCAGGCAGGCAAACAGCGCCGACAAAATGCTAGAGGTGGTGCGGTAGGCGACGACGCGGTAGCCGATGGCCTCGGCCCGAAACTCGTTCTCGCGGATCGCCTGCAGCACGCGCCCAAACGGTGAGTTCACGATGCGCAGCATGGTCAGCAGCAGCGCCAGCGCCACGGCAAACAGCAGGTAGTAGCACAGCAGCCGTCCATTGAGCATGACACCCAGAAAGGGCTCGGCCCGGAACTCAAAACTGGGTGACAGAACCTCCGGCACCTTGAAAGACAGGCCATCTTCCCCGCCCGTGATCTCGGACAACTGAGACGCCAGCGTCAGGAAGGCTGAAGCCACCGCCAGCGTGATCATGGCGAAGAAAATGGCCCGCACCCGCAACGAAAACAGCCCCACCAGCAGAGCCAGCACAAACGAGAGCGCCAGTGAAGACAGCACGCCCACCGCCAGCGCCTCCCAGGTTGGCCCCATGCGGGTGGTGGCAATCGCAATGCCGTAAGCCCCGATGCCAAAGAACATGGTGTGCGCAAAGCTGACGATACCGGTGTAGCCTAGCAGCAGGTCAAAGCTGGCCACCAGCACGATAAAAATCAGCACCTTGGCGGCCACATTGAGCGCCTTGACGCCAGGGAAAATAAAGGGTGCAAATGCCAGCGCCAGCAGCAGCGCGACCAGGATCACGGCCAGCACGCGGTTGCGCGGAAAATCGCCGGAAACCACGCGTGTGAGGAAATTTTTCATTGAAAAGCCCCTCAGCGGTTGGCCACGGGATAAAGACCCTGGGGCCGCCACAGCAGCACCGCCGCCATCAGTGCGATGTTGGAAAACAGCGCCACCTTGGGCGCCAGAAAACCAGTGTAGTTGGCCATCAGGCCGACCAGCAAGGCGCCTATCAATGCGCCGCCGGTCGAGCCCAGGCCGCCGATGATGATGACGATGAAGATCAGCACATTGACCTGCGCGCCCATTTGCGGGATGACGCTTTGCTGGTACAGGCCCCACATCACGCCGCCCAGGCCGGCCAGCGCACTGCCGACCACAAACACGCCGATAAACAGGCGCTTGATGCGGTAACCGAGTGATTCGACCATTTCCCGGTCCTGCACACCGGCACGTATCAGCAGGCCAATTTTGGTGCGCGCCAGGGTCCAGGCCAGCAGCGCAAATACCGCGAGGCCCACGACCACCGCAATCAGCCGGTATTTTTCAATCGCTGCGTCGCCGACCAGCAGCGAGCCGCGCATGGCTTC
>JBCKMZ010000028.1:0-23553 GCA_038902975.1 Polaromonas sp. | reverse complement strand
GCTGGGTAAAAATCTGCGCTGCATCCAGCGGGTCAAAATTGTAGGGCGCACCGCAAAATTCGCACCTCACCCCGACCTGGCCCTGCTCTGCAATCACGCTGTCAATCTCTGCAACACCCAAGCTGTGCAGCATGTTGGCCACGCGCTCGCGTGAGCAGCTACAGCCAAAGCTGGGAGCCAGCACTTCAAAGCGCGTAATGGGTTCCTCCCAGAACAGACGGCGCAGTATGCTGTCGGCATCCAGCGTGAGCAACTCTTCGCGCTTGAGCGTGCTTGCCAGCATGGCGATGCGTTTGTAGTCTTCGTTTTTGCCAATCTGGTCTTCAAAATAATTGGGGTCAGATTCCAATTTCGCAGCAGCGCTTTGCGCTGCATCGTCCGTCCGTGAACGGGCAGGCGAATTTGGAATCTGACCCCAATTATTTCCCTCCAGATTACCCTGCCCCTTAACTGGCAGGCGTTGAATCAGCAGCCCCGCCGCCATATTGCCATTGGCGGCCAGAATCAGTTTGGTGTCCAGTTGCTCGCTTTGCAGCATGTAGTGCTCCAGCACTTCAGCAAGATTTTCAATCTTCTCGTGCGCAGCGCCAAACAGCGGCACCACGCCCTGGTAGGCCTGCTGTCCAGGTAATTTGTCTTTCGGGTCGAGCGTGATGGCGCAGCGGCCTTCGTTGTGTAGGTTGACCAACTGACTCAGCGAGCTGCCCGCATCGACCGTGCCGGTCACCGTGGCGGTGGCGCGCAGGGTCAAATCGGGCTGCACTTCAGCCACCGCCAGCTTGACCGGGCCGTCACCAAAAATCTGCAACACCAGCGCGCCGTTGAACTTGATATTGCCCTGCATCAGCGCGCCAGCCGCCGTCATTTCGCCTAGCAGGTGCATGACCTCGATGGGGTAGCCGCCAGCGGCTTGCCGGCGTTTGAGGATTTCCTGCCAGGAGTCGGTTAGGCGCACCAGCATGCCGCGCACCGGCAGGCCATCAAAAATAAATTTATGCAGTTCAGACATCAAGCCAGCTTCTTAAGCCCCGTTTTATAGCGGGCTGCGTTCTCGACATAGTGCGGCCCAAACATTTTTAACCCCTCAATCTGCTCAGCTGACAGCTGGCGCACCGCTTTGGCCGGGCTGCCCATGATGAGCGAGCCATCGGGAAACTCCTTGCCCTCCGTCACCAGTGAGCCCGCGCCCACCAAGCAGTTCTTGCCAATTCTGGCGTCATTCAGCACCACTGCGCCTATGCCCACCAGCGAGTTATCACCAATCGTGCATCCATGCAGCATCACCTGATGGCCGATGGTGACGTTCTCGCCAAGCACCAGCGGATGGCCACGGTCGATGTGCAAAACGCTGTTTTCCTGAATGTTGGAGCCTTTGCCAACCGAAATAACATCGTTGTCACCCCGCAAAATCACACCAAACCAGACACTAACGTTTTCCTCAAGCACCACCTGGCCAATGACCTGCGCACTGTCGGCCACCCAGGCGGTGGGGTGAATCGAAGGGATTAAATCGTCTAATTGGTAGATGGCCATGGGTGTCCTGTCAATGATGGTCTGTGGAAGGGCCCGGAACTGCAACCATTGTAAGGAGGCTACCCTTCAACCGCGCGGATGATGCTGGTGGTGAATTGCCTTCAGGCGCTCACGCGCAACGTGCGTGTAAATCGTCGTCGTTGAAATATCCGCATGTCCCAGCAGCATTTGCACGGCGCGCAAATCAGCACCATGGTTCAGCAGGTGCGTAGCAAAGGCGTGGCGCAGGGTGTGCGGCGAAAGGGGCGACGTGATGCCGGCTTGCAGTGCATATTTTTTGACCAGCATCCAGAACATCACGCGACTCATGGCACGGCCACGATTGCTGACAAACAGGTCTTCGGTCTGCTGGCCTTTCAAAATTTCTGCTCTGGCCTGCGCGATGTATTGCACGATGGCTTCGCGCGCGGCCTGACCAAACGGTACCAGCCGCTCCTTGCTGCCTTTGCCCATCACACGCAGCACGCCGTCGTTAAGGCTCAAATCAAACGTCTTCAGCCCCACCAACTCGCTGACACGCAGGCCGCTGGCGTACAGCACCTCCAGCATGGCGCGATCACGCAGGCCCAGCGCCGTGTCGTCGGGCGCGGCTAGCAGGGCTTCAACCTGTGCCTCGCTCATGGTCTTGGGTACGCGCAAGGCCTGTTTGGCCGATTGCAGCTTGAGCGTCGGGTCGGCATTGACAAAACGCTCGCGCAAGGCCCAGCGAAAGTAGCGTTTGAAGACGCTCAGCCGCCGATTCGCCGAAGTGGCCTTGGTGACGCTGTGCCGGGCCGAAAAGTAGCCGTTTAAATCTGCCTCAACTGTTGCATCCAGGCCGCGATTGCCTTGGGCCTTTTCAGCCAGCCAGTCTGCGTACAGAGACAAATCACGCCGATAAGCCGCCAGTGTGTTTTTGCTCAAGCCGTCTTCCAGCCATAGCGCGTCTATGAACGCGTCAATGCTGGACTGGCTTTGAGATTGCATGGTGTCAACCATACCAAAAACTACCTGAAGGAATTTGGCATCCGGGATGCCGCTAGAAATTCAGATTTTCGGGATGAAGTGCAAGGCGCCCGGAGCGCAGGAACCGGAACGTACTTCAGGTACGTGAGGATTTCGAGCACCGCGCAACGCAGCAATTGGTCCGAAAAATGAATTTATAGCGGTAGCCCTATTCGAGCTTGAGTTTGGCCGTCTCCACCACTTTTCTGTACACCGCCAACTCATCTTTCATTTGCTGGGCAAACTGCTCGGGTGTGTTGCCCAGTACAACGGAGCCGGTGTCCTCAATCCGCTTGCGCACAGCTGGGTCTTCAAGCACTTTGCGCATGGCGCTGTTGACTTTGTCGACCACATCACGCGGCAAACCCTTGGGGCCCAAAATACCGTAGTAAGCCATGCGGTTAACGGGCTCAAGTCCGAGCTCTTTAAATGTTGGTACATCCGGCAGCACAGCCAGGCGCTGCGGAGCAGCTACAACCAATGGCAGCAACCGCTTGGAGTTGAAATGGGGCAGCGCTGAAGGCACATTGTCAAAAATGATTTCGACCTGGCCACCTACCGTGTCGCGCAGCGCCGGTCCAGCACCGCTGTACGGAATGTGCGTGACATAAACACCCGCCAAGCCCTTCCACAACTCGGTTTGTAGATGCCCAATGCCGCCGGTACCCGACGATGCGTACGAATACTTGCCTGGCGATTTTTTGAGTACGGCAACAAAGTCCTTGTAGTTCTTAGCCGGGAAGCTGGGGTGAACTGCAATCACGTTGGGCGTGGCTGCAATGTTGATGATGGGGGTGAAATCGGTTTCTACGTTGTACGGCATTTTTGGGTTGATGGCCGGGTTGGCCGCTGTTGTGGACACCGTCGCCATGCCGAGTAAATAACCATCCGGCACAGCGCGTGCCGTTTCAGCCGCGCCCACCACACCGCCGCCGCCCGCTTTATTGACCACCACCACCGACTGGCCCAGCGCCTTGCCTAGGGGCTCTGCAATGATACGGGCAATGATGTCGGTGGTACCACCGGGTGCAAATGGCACTTGCAACTGAATCACCTTGTTCGGGTAGGCCTGCGCCATCGCAGCGCCAGTAGCGCAGGCAAGCAGCACAGAGGAGAGGGTTGACAGGGCGAAAAAAGAGCGACGTTGCATATTCAAATCCTTCTGATTAAAACAATCTTAATCTTAATCCAAGAAACGTTCCGGCAAGTTGTGGAAGGCTTGCAGCCCTTTTTACTGTTCCAGAGCCCAAAAAATGTGCTCCTTGAGCAAATCAGAGGCATCAGCCTGCCGCGCCAGCAGTGCGGTGCGAATGCCGTCGTCACAGCCCGCCCGCAGCGCATTGCCCATCGCCACTGCGATATTGCGCAGCCAGCGCTGGTGGCCTATGCGGCGTATGGCGCTGCCCTCGGTAAAGTGCAAAAACGCCGGTTCGGTCCAGGCGAACAGCGTAACGAGTTGCTGGCCCGTCAGCCCTGCGCGTTCATCAAAGTCCGGCAAGGCACTGCGCTGGGCAAACTTGTTCCACGGGCAAACGAGCTGGCAGTCGTCACAGCCGTAGATGCGGTTGCCCATCAGGGGTCTTAACTCCAGCGGAATGGCGCCCTCGTGCTCTATCGTCAGGTAAGAGATGCAGCGCCGCGCGTCCAGTCTGTAGGGCGCAATGATGGCCTGCGTCGGGCACACGTCTATGCAGGCGCTGCAACTGCCGCAATGCTGCGTTACCGGCTCGCTGGGCGGCAAGGCCAGGTCAACATAAATTTCACCCAAAAAGAACATTGACCCGGCCTCGCGGTTCAGTATCAGCGTGTGCTTGCCGCGCCAGCCCTGGCCGCTTCTAGCCGCCAGCTCGGCCTCCAGCACCGGTGCCGAGTCGGTAAAGGCGCGATACCCAAGTGGCCCGACATGCGAGGCGATGCGCTCAGCCAGCTTTTGCAGGCGGCTACGCATCACCTTGTGATAGTCACGACCACGGGCGTAGACCGAGACAATCGCCTCCGTTGGCCTGTCCAGGCGACTGAACTCGATGGTCTGCCAGTCACCTTTCGGCGTTGCTATTGAAGCAGGCAGGTAGTCCATGCGGGCGGTGATGACGCTCACCGTGCCCGGAACCAGTTCCGCAGGCCGCGCCCTTTTAAGCCCATGCGCTGCCATGTAATGCATGTCACCATGAAAGTCAGCGGCCAGCCACGCCGATAATCCGGCTTCTGCTAACGATAAATCCACGCCAGCAAACCCGATTTGCGAGAATCCAAGCTCGCGTGCCCAAACCTGAATCTGCTGGACTAATGCTTGATGGACATGATTGCTCGGTTTCACCCGCTGATTGTAAAAAGAATTGCCTGGCCCGACGAGGCCGCGACGCAGGCATTCGCCTTGGTGCTGGCAAAACGGCCGGCCATTGGCAAGGCGATGATTGAATTGAGCGGTGACCTTGGCGCGGGTAAAACCACGTTTGTGCGGCACCTGCTCAGCGCGCTCGGCGTGCCGGGCCGCATCAAAAGCCCGACCTATGCCGTGCTTGAAACTTATTCGCTGGCCTGGCCATCAAATACCGATTCAATGCTCGACTCCATTAACTCCATCAATATCTCGCACTTTGACTTTTACCGTTTCAACGACCCGCGCGAATGGGAAGAGGCCGGCTTCAGGGATATTTTTGCAAA
Source organism: Polaromonas sp. (assembly GCA_038902975.1). GTDB lineage: Bacteria > Pseudomonadota > Gammaproteobacteria > Burkholderiales > Burkholderiaceae_C > Polaromonas. The sequence continues at coordinate 18,372 of JBCKMZ010000028.1, read as the reverse complement.
CCAAGGCCTCAAGCTGGTCGAATGGCCTGAAAAGGCTGGTGCGTATTTGCCCAAACCGGATTTGGAAATTACCATTGAAGTACTGAGTGACGAATCTCGCGTTGTGACGTTGAGCGCTTTCACGGCCGTGGGTACGGAGCTAATCGCTTGAAAAATATCGGCAACAAAATCACCGCTGCAAAACTAAGCCGCCCGAATCGTCGTGAGGCCTTGCAACTAGGCAGCGTGGTGCTCATGCTGGGCGTGCAGCACATCGCGTGCGGTGCAACGATTGTGGCGGTGCGTGTCTGGCCATCGAAAGACTACACCCGGCTGACGATAGAGTCTGATGGTGAAATAAAAACGCGGCAGTTTTTTGTCGCCGAGCCGCCGCGCCTGGTCGTCGATATTGAAGGCATTGACCTGATCCCGGCGCTGCGCGAGCTGGTGGCCAAGGTCAAGTCTGACGACCCGAATATCCAGGGCATTCGGGCCGGGCAAAACACACCCGGCGTGGTGCGGCTGGTGATTGATTTGAAGCTACCCATATTGCCGCAGGTGTTCACCCTGCCACCGGTTGCCGCCTACCAGTACCGGCTGGTGCTGGACTTGTACCCGGCGCAGGCAGCCGACCCACTGGAAGCGCTGATTGCGGAGTTGCTGGCCGATAAATCTTCGCCTTCGGCATCAATATCGTCGCCAACAACATCGCCCTCGCCGGCACCTTCAACCGCATTGTCACGTGATCCGCTCGGCGACCTGATTGCACAGCAGGCGGGTCGCCCGATCAGGCCCCCGGTGGAAACGGCAACCACCCTACAGGGCAAAACAGACCGCCTGGTCATCGTCGCACTCGACCCCGGCCACGGCGGTGAAGACCCCGGCGCGATTGGCCCGGGCGGCACGCGCGAAAAAGACGTGGTGTTGCAAATTGCACAGCGCCTGCGTGAGCGCATCAACCAGCAGCCGAATATGCGTGCCTACCTGACGCGCGATGCCGACTTTTTTGTGCCGCTGCACATACGCGTACAAAAGGCGCGCAAGGTGCAGGCCGATCTTTTCATCAGTATCCATGCCGACGCCTTTTTTACCGCACGACCGCAGGGTGCCAGCGTGTTTGCACTGAGCGACAAGGGTGCATCCAGCAGCGCCGCGCGCTGGATGGCAGACAAAGAAAACTCGGCCGACCTGGTGGGCGGCATCAACGTCAAGGCAAAGGACGCACAGGTGCAAAAAGCGCTGTTAGATATGAGCACCACGGCACAGATCAATGACAGCCTAAAGCTCGGCAGCGCCATGCTGCGCGAGATTGGCAGGGTCGGCAAGCTGCACAAGGCCAAGGTCGAGCAGGCAGGCTTTGCGGTATTGAAGGCGCCCGACATTCCGAGCGTACTGGTTGAAGCCGCCTTCATCAGCAACCCCGACGAAGAGGTCAAGCTGCGCAGCGACGACTACCAGGTGCAACTGGCCGATGCACTGATGCGCGGCATCATCCGCTACTTTGCGCGCAACCCACCGCTGGCGCGTAACAGGCAAATTTAGGCCAATTTCGGTCGATTCAGGCCAATTCAGACAGCCTGTACCGACAGTTTGCAGCGGCGCTCTCCTACAGGCTTGCGCTATGCGTGTTATTTACCCTGCGGGGCTATTGCCCTTGCGCCCCACCTTCCAAGCGCCATACAGCACCACGACACCCGGAATCAAAATCATGGCCCAAATCACTTTTTCAAGGTTCGCTTTGACGATCGCAACGTTACCAAAGAAATAACCGATGGTGACGATACCCACTACCCACAAAGCTGCGCCGCCGATGTTATAGATCGTGAATTTGCGGCGCGACATTTCAGACACGCCTGCTACAAAAGGCACGAACGTACGTAGAAATGGCAAAAACCGCGCCGCAACAATCGTCACGCCACCATATTTTTCATAAAAAGCATGGGATTTGTTGAATGCTTTTTTATTGAAAAAGCTAGACTCTTCCCACTGAAAGACTTTAGGCCCAAAGTAGCGGCCAACCGTGTAGTTGCATTGGTCACCTAACACCGCAGCAACAAACAAAAGACCTACCACCAATGGATAACTCATCAAACCCACACCGCACATGGCCCCCACTACAAACAGCAATGAGTCACCGGGTAAAAACGGCATCACCACCACGCCGGTTTCGACAAAAATAATCAGAAAAAGCAGCGCATAGACCCATGCGCCATAGTTGGCGACAAACGCCTCCAGGTACTTGTCGATGTGGATGATGAAGTCGATAACGAAGGTGATGATTTCCATGGGCCTGATTTTGACAGGTCTTGATTGAAGAGAACTTCCAGCCCAAGCCTTAAAATCAAAACCAATGTCTGCCCCGCACATCCCAAACCAGCCCCGCCGCCCGATTCGCGAACTGCCCGATGATCTCATCAGCCAGATTGCCGCTGGCGAAGTGGTCGAGCGCCCCGCCTCTGTTGTGCGTGAGCTGCTTGACAACGCACTCGATGCGGGGAGCACACAAGTCAGCGTGCGCCTGCTGGCTGGCGGTGTGCGCCTGATACTGGTAGAAGACGACGGCTGGGGTATTGCGCGCAACCAACTGGCGCTGTCGCTGCGTCGCCACGCGACCAGCAAAATCGCCTCGCTGCAAGACCTTGAATCGGTTGCCACCATAGGCTTTCGGGGTGAGGCGCTGGCGGCCATCAACTCGATTGCTGACATGAGTTTGCTCTCAAGTACTGAAGGTGATGATTCAGCCCATAAACACGCCTGGCAGCTCGATGGCCGTACTGGCGAGCTTAAAGCCGCAGCGCGCGCACGCGGCACCAGCGTTGAAGTGCGCGAGCTGTTCTACGCCACCCCGGCGCGGCGTAAATTTTTAAAAACTGATGCCACCGAGCTGGCGCACTGCATAGAGGCGGTGCGCCGCCATGCGCTGGTTCGCCCCGATGTGGGCTTTGCGATCTGGCATGAAGGCAAGCTGGTTGAGCAGTGGCGCGCCTGTCATGGCGAGAGCGCGTTTGAACAGCGCCTGGCCGACGTGCTGGGCAGCGACTTTGTAGCGCAATCCGTCGCCGTGCATTACGAGAGCACGGCACGCCGCGCTGACGGCTCACCCTTGGTTATCGTGCGTGGCCGTGCCGGCATACCCGATGCCGCCCGCTCGCGCGCCGACCAGCAGTTTGCCTACGTCAATGGCCGCTATGTGCGCGACAAGGTAATCACCCACGCCGCGCGCAGCGCCTATGAAGACGTGCTGCACGGCCACCGCCAGCCGGTGTATGCACTGTATGTAGAGATGGATCCGGCGCGTGTCGATGTGAACGTACACCCGACCAAAATCGAAGTGCGCTTTCGGGATGGCCGCGAAATTCATCAGGCGGTGCGGCATGCGGTTGAAAACGCGCTTGCCATACCGAGGGCGATGGCGACCGGCTCTGAACAGTCGCCCTTCGGAAATGGAGCCGATGGAGCCAATGGAGAAAATGGCGCACCTGAGAGCCCTTCAGAAGCATTTTCAGGCCTTTTTAAAGGCATAAAAACAGCTGTAACGCCCTATTCATGGGCGCAACCAGCTATTAATTTTGCAGCAAATTCAAATCGCAAGGTTTCCGATTTCGAGGCCATGTGGCCTTCCCAATCAACAAATGAAGCATCAACAAATTCAGCCCTCACGGTTGCCGCCGACTTATCCCCCGCCGACTGGCCTCTAGGTCGCGCCATCGCGCAGCTACAAGGTATTTATGTGCTGGCCGAAAACACCCAGGGCTTGGTGATTGTGGACATGCACGCGGCCCACGAGCGCATCGTTTACGAACGCTTAAAAACGCAAATGAATACGGATAGGGCCAGCATAGCCAGCCAGCCACTGCTCATCCCCGCCACCTTCGCAGCTACAGCGCAAGAAGTCGCCACCGCCGAGGCCAGTGTCGATGTCCTAGCCACGCTGGGTCTGGAGATCACGCCCTTCTCGCCCAAAACCCTGGCCGTGCGCGCCGTGCCGACCAGTCTGGCGCAGGGCGATGCGGTCGAGCTAGCACGCAGCGTACTGGCCGAGTTGGCGCAGCATGATGCCAGCACCGTCATCCAGCGCGCGCAAAACGAGTTGCTGTCCACCATGGCCTGTCACGGTTCAGTGCGTGCCAACCGCAAACTGACCATAGATGAGATGAACGCCTTGCTGCGTCAAATGGAGGCCACCGAGCGCTCCGACCAGTGCAACCACGGCAGGCCGACCTGGCGACAGGTCAGCATCAAAGAGCTGGATGCGCTGTTTATGCGCGGGCGCTAAAAAGCCCATGCAAAACGATTTGTTGCCGACCTGCATTGCCCTGGCCGGGCCAACCGCCGCTGGAAAAACCGCTGCCGCTTTGGCGATTGCCGAGCGCTGGCCGGTTGAAATCATCAGCGTTGATTCAGCCCTGGTGTACCGCGGCATGGACATTGGTAGCGCCAAACCCACGCCGGGTGAGCTGGCCACCGTACGGCATCACCTGATTGATATTCGCGACCCGCTCAATGCCTACAGTGCGGCCGAGTTTGTGCTGGACGCAAAGCGTTTGATGCGGGAGATCAGCGCCAGAGGCAGGCGGCCTCTGCTGGTTGGCGGCACCATGCTGTACTTCAAAGCGCTGATGCAGGGTATCGACGACATGCCCAAGGCCGACCCCGGCGTGCGCGCACTGATTGCGCTGCAAGCACAGACAAAAGGCTGGCCCGCCATGCACACCGAGCTGGCCAAAGTAGACCCTATCACTGCGGCCCGGCTACAGAGCCAGGACTCACAACGCATCTCGCGTGCTTTGGAAGTTTTCAGAATTTCTGGCCAGCCGCTGGCATTTTTCCAGACCCGCAATACTGCCAAAGATGTGGCCAAAGATGGAGCCGATATACACACTAATATTGATGCCAATTTCAGACTTATTTCACTCGAACCCCTGGAGCGTAGCTGGCTGCATGCCCGCATTGCTGCGCGGTTTGATGCCATGCTGGCCGCAGGCTTTATGGATGAAGTCAAAGCCCTGCGCGCGCGCGGCGACCTTCATGCCGATTTGCCGTCCATGCGCTGCGTCGGTTATCGGCAGGCATGGGAGGCGCTGGATGGCGACTTTGCGATGCATGAGCTGCGCGACAAAGGCATCTTCGCCACCCGCCAGCTCGCCAAACGGCAGATCACCTGGCTGCGCTCCATGCCCGAGCGGCATCTGGTCGCCTGCGATGCGCCTGACGCGCTGGATCAGGTGCTGGCACTCATCGAACCGGTCTGGGCATGACGCTACAGATTGAAAATCTCTGCAAACGCTATGCCGACAGTGTGGTGTTCAGCCACGTCTGCCTGGCTGTTGCACCTGGCGAGTTTATCGCCATCGTCGGCGAGTCGGGTGTCGGCAAATCCACTCTGCTCAACTGCATGGCCGGGCTGGATAGCTGGGATCAGGGCACGGTCACGCTGATGGGCACCGACCTTGCCACTTTGTCGGGCGACGAGCGCGCTCTCATGCGCCGCCAGCAGGTGGGCTTTGTTTTTCAGGCCTTTCATGTGCTGCCACATCTGGACGTTGCGCAAAACGTGGCGCTGCCTTTGCTGCTGCTCGGCATCAATGACAGCGCGCGGGTTCAGGCGATGCTCGAAGCCGTGGGGCTTGCAGGTTTGGGCGCGCGCCTGCCGCAGCAACTCAGCGGCGGGCAGTTGCAGCGTGTTGCCATTGCGCGGGCACTGGTACACCGGCCCAGCCTGCTGCTAGCCGATGAACCAACCGGCAATCTCGACCCGACCACGGCAGCAAAAGTCATGGATGCATTGATCGCGCAGACACGTGAGCATGGCGCGTCTCTGGTACTGGTGACGCACTCTGAAGCTGCAGCGAGCAGAGCGGATCGGGTGCTTTATCTGACGGCGGACGGAATTCGGTAATTTCGGTAATAGCTGTGTCGCAAACAAGTCTGCTACCCGCATTGCTGCGAAGCTTCTCCTGGCAAGAGCTTCGCCATCACCCGTGGCGCAACCTGGCCGCTGTGGTGGCGGTGATGCTGGGTGTGGCGCTGGCTTTTTCGGTACACCTCATCAACGCATCGGCATTAGCCGAATTTTCGCAGGCCGTGCGTTCAGTCAATGGCCAGCCAGACCTTGAGCTGCGCGCCGTGCAGGGGACATTTGACGAAAGCATTTTTGAGCGTGTTGCCAATCACCCGCAGGTAGCCGTCGCCAGCCCGGTGCTGGAGCTGGCAAGCTACGCGCTGGCTGTAGGCGACATGGCCACTGGCAAGCGGGTGGCTATGCGCGTGCTGGGCCTGGACGCGCTGGTGGTGGCGCAGCTTGCGCCTGCGCTGATGCCCGTGCTGGATAAAAACAGCTCCCCTGATACAGACCGTTTTTCGCTGTTCACGCCCGGCACTGTTTTTATAAACGCGGCAGCGCGGCAAAGCCTGCCTGGCAACACCTTCAAGATGCAAAGCGGCCTACAGTTGATAGACGTGACAGTTGCTGGCAGCGTCAGCGCAGGTGGCGCTGCGCTGGCTGTGATGGACATTGCAGCAGCGCAGGATTTGTTTGGCAAAACGGGCCAGTTGTCGCGCATTGATGTGCGGCTTAAACCCGGCGTTGAGCGCGCCGCTTTTGTGCAGGCTCTGGCATTGCCGCTGGGCATCACCACATCCGAGCCGGGCGACGACGTGCAGCGCGTGAGCAATCTGTCGCGCGCCTACCGCGTCAACCTCACCGTGCTGGCGCTAGTGGCGCTGTTCACGGGGGCCTTCCTGGTGTTTTCTGTGTTGTCACTCAGCGTGGCCAAACGTGCGCAGCAGTTTGCGTTGCTGGGTGTGCTGGGCTTAACCGGGCGCGAGCGTTTGCGGCTGGTACTGCTCGAGTCCGCTCTGCTCGGCACACTGGGCAGCGCTGCGGGCATTGCGTTGGGCACAGCACTCGCCGCACTGGCCCTGCGCGTGCTGGGCGGCGACCTGGGCGGTGGCTATTTTGCAGGCGTGGCACCCAGCCTTCAATGGAGCACTCTAGCGGCTGTGAGCTACGCTGCGTTGGGCATAGCCGCAGCGCTGGTCGGCGGCTGGTGGCCCGCACGCGCCGCGCAAAAGCTGCCGCCCGCGCAAACACTTAAAGGCCTCAGTGCTGCACCAGTGCAAAACAAAAACCATTACCTGAGCTTCATGCTGATCGCTGCTGGTGCATTGCTGGCATTGATGCCGCCGATACACGGTATCCCTCTCGCAGCATACGTCTCGGTCGCGCTGCTGCTGGTGGGCGGCATCACCGCCCTGCCTTGGCTGATTGCGCTGCTGTATGACCGCCTGATCCTGATCCCCTGGATTGCCCACAGCCTGCTGCCCATGCTGGCCGTCGAGCGCGCACGCCGCGTACGCGCCAGCGCAGCGGTAGCCGTGAGTGGCGTGGTCGCGTCACTCAGCCTGGCGGTGGCGCTGACGGTCATGGTGGCGAGCTTTCGTGATTCAGTCACGCACTGGCTGGATGTGGTGTTGCCAGCCGATCTGTACATGCGCACGGCAGCGCCTTCTGGTCGCGGCGCTGGCGACACGGTGTACTTCACACCTGACTTTGTGCGCTCTGTTGCCACAGTCAAAGGCGTGAGTCGGGTCAGCAGCCTGCGCAGCACTTCGGTCTTGCTGGATGCATCGCAGCCCGCCGTGGCGCTGATAGCCCGCGACATCAGCGACCCGGCCACTACCCTGCCTATGACTGGCAACCCTTTGCCTGTGCCGCCTGGCCAGATAGCGATTTATGTCAGTGAAGCCATGGAGAATTTATATGGCGCACGCCCCGGGAGCACATTTGAGCCACTTTCAAAGGTTTTTTCTGCTGCTTTTAGGTCTACAGACCAACAAAAACAGGCCGAAATGACGAATTTTTCAGCTACTGATTTAATAGCACATGAAATAACTCACGCTGGAGCGCAGTTCTTTGTCGCCGGTATCTGGCGCGACTATGCCCGGCAGTTTGGCACGATTGCCATGGCCAAAAGCGACTATGAACGCCTGACTGGCGACAACCGCGTCAACGACCTCGCCATCTGGCTGGATGCCAATGCCGTGAGCAGCGACGTAGAGCAGGCCGTGCGGCTTGAGGCCGACCGCTTTACTGGCAAGGACTCCAACGCAGGTGCATTGATTGAATTCGCATCAACCCGCCAGATACGTGCCACCTCGCTGCGCATTTTTGACCGCAGCTTTGCCGTGACCTACTGGCTGCAAGCCGTGGCGATTGCGATTGGCCTGTTTGGCGTGGCGGCCAGCTTTAGCGCACAGGTGCTGGCGCGGCGCAAAGAGTTTGGTTTGCTGGCCCACCTGGGCTTCAGCCGGCGACAAATTTTAGCGGTAGTGGCGGGCGAAGGCGCGGCGTGGACGCTGATGGGCTCGATCGCCGGCCTGGCGCTGGGCCTGCTGGTAGCCGTGGTGCTGGTGCATGTCGTCAACCCGCAAAGCTTTCACTGGACTATGGATCTGGCCCTGCCCTGGGCGCGGCTGCTGGCGCTCTGCGCGGCGGTCATTCTGGCCGGCACCGTCACCGCCTGGCTGGCCGGAAGTGCGGCGGCGGGCAAGGATGCCGTGCTGGCGGTGAAAGAAGACTGGTAGTTCCTGAGCAGTAGCGTCAGGTATCACGAGGCAAGCCATTTTGCTTTTGCTGACGACCTTCACTCATCAAATTTGAAGCTGATTGGAGTTTGACCCTCATTGTTCGACGATCAACGCTCAGTGTGGTGAACCTGCAATGGGTGGCGAAGGCCGCACCGGGGTAGCCCTGTACCCATGGGCAGTGCTGGGCGTGGTTTGCGATGATGGGGGCCAAATTCTTGGGCAACCAGGCCGACGACTGAGGGTCAGCATGGTTTCCGCGGCTGATTTTTGGTGCCATACTTGGCCTTATATGGTTGGAATGCCGTATCTGTTGCCTCGGGGGCAGGTAAATTCTAGGATGCAAAAAATGACAATTGAACAAATGCTTCTCTCCAAGCTGGCGCCCCATACCAAACGTATCAAAGACGGCGAGGGAAACGATTTTGATTACCTACCTGCTGTGCTATTGCAGCTCATGGAAGAGGAAAAACGCCAATCCCAGCAGTTGGATTCCATTAAAAGTACGGTAGTTTCGAACGCAGCGGCAAGCGCAACTCAGATCGCAGCATTTGAAAACTCTGCGCAAAGAAAACTGGAGCAGTTGGAGGCGACCATAAAGGACATACAAACCCAGATCCAAAACTCACAATCTCTCTTGAGTGAACAAATGGTCGGGATTGCCAGTGCGCATGCGGGATACGCAACTAAAATCAATGAAGGTCTCAGCGCCATTGGTTTGCAAATTGAATCGCTTGGCGCTAGTAACCAACGGTCTCAAGTTAAGTTCACACGAATTTTGATTGCCGGGTTAGTTGCATCTACCGTAATGATCGGATTGGCAATCGCAATATTGCAGAGGCATTAATGCCTACCATTCAGGAAATTGTCAGCGACCATCGCAAGCACTATCTGGATCGCAAACTTGCTAGAAGCCCATTACTTCATTTCTCGCCAGGCGCGCACCGCATTGATCTACATGATTTATTTCGTGGAATTCAACCAAATCTTCCGGCTGTTGATCGAACCTTAAGCGGCGTCTCGAATCCGCAGTCCCTGGTGCGTAATCTTTTAGAGGGTCGTTTCGAAGGCACCATCCACGGGGTGCGTTCTGCAACCATCAAGAAATTGGAGCGAATGCAGAAGGCCGCTAGCGACAACATGCACAGTACCGGCCAGCACACCCTATTTTTGGGTTATCCGTGCATTGTCTTGCCAGTCGCTGGAGGCAAGTCAAAACTGGCGCCATTAACTCTGTTTTCAGTACAGGTCGTCATCAGCAGCCAAAGGATCACCATCCGCCGAATGTTGGACTCCAATGACCAAGGCATCCCGATAGCCTCCGATGCCTTGCTGAATCGTCTAGTGTGTGCTTATGTCAAAAGAGAATATGGCGTTGATCTGAATGGCGACAAACATCAGTTTGACATTAAAGGCGCGGAATTGGAAGAGCAGATCCAGCACGTGCTGTCACCCTGGAAGGCAGTCAAACGAGAATTTTGTTATCCGCAAACCACTGAAGTGATTACCAAGGAAGAGCTTAAACGACTCGATCCGACTAGTGAAGACCCGTACATTGTGGATCATGCGATTCTGGGTTTGGCAGAGTTTTCCGGGCAGGCATTGATCGATGACCTAGATAAAATTGAAAAGGCTTTTGAAGGAGGCCTTCCGTGTCCCCCGGCGCTGGCCAAGCTGGTAATGTCAGCGTCAGCCCATGTAGACAACGAGGCCGTCGAGCCGGGAGTTGAATCTAGAAAGTGGTTGGTAGAAAAAAGTGATCCTAGCCAAGAAAAGGCGGTCTGGTCACAAAAAAGAAATTCACTAGTCGTGCTTCAAGGGCCACCAGGCACGGGAAAATCTCAAACCATTGTCAACATCGTGGCAGATGCGCTGGCGCAAAATAAAACTGTAATGGTGGTTTGCCAAAAGCGCTCTGCCATCGAGGTGGTGCATAAACGTCTGACGGCGGTGGGGCTGGGCGAACTAGCGGTTTTGGTAGACGATATCAACAAGGATCGCTTGAAAGTGGTGCGCCGAATTGATGGCATTGCAATGGAGTTTGGCACCGGCTTGCTGCATGAACGCGAGCGCGCCACTATCGCCAAAAGCATTGTGGCTGATGAGGTAAGGATTGATGCCGTGATTGAGGCTATCAACGACCGCACCGACGGCACTATTCCCAGTCGGCTGCGCTTTGGTGACATCAAGGCACTGCTCAAGAACTTGCAGTTCTTGAGCCCGTCAACCAACTGGTCAGCGCAGTTAAAGCAAAGCGTTGTGCAGATGATGGGTGAGGGTCTTACGCTGAACGATTTAAATCGCTCTATCCGGCGTTTTGCTGAAATTGATGCAGAGGCTAGTAGATTACGGTACGGCCAAAGTACCTGGACAAAGGTGGATGTCAAACTCGAAGACAATCAGGAGCTGTTGCAAGAAATTCAGAGGCATTGTGAAACCGCCCGTGATTTGGGTGACGAATTGTCCAGTGGCGGAACGCCCCTACACCACGATAGTCAAACAGCATGGGTTGCCGAGCATCCATGGCTACACCAGGCAGACAGTGGCTTCCCGGTGAGTGGTTTTCTGAACTCCACAAGCCAGCGTAACGAATTTGAAAAATTTCAACTCTGGCTTACCTCCATCCGCGAATTAAAAAACGTTAATCCGGAAGTTGACGCGGACGCGCTGTCAACGGCGTTAAAGGCAGGCAAGTTAGACCTCAAATTTTTGAATAGGTTGGCCGAGGACGCTACGAAACTTCGTCCTTTGCTCGCGCTCAAATCGAGCATCGCAAGCGATCCCGTATTGCATGTGGCCGATGAACATCTACCAAATAAGCGAGGCAATTGGGCCACGCATATTCACGCCATGGCGCTTCACACATGGCTACGTGAACTGCTAAAGCGCCAGCAAGACGGTTTCAGGGATGCACCCAGGATATCGTCGATGGTGGCGCAGCTCGGCTTGGCGCTTAACCAGAAGCGTAAACTCGATGCGCTGGATATTCTCAACGGATACCAAAGCAGGGTGGACGCCCGCGATACGCTAAAAAACTGCAATTTGTTGCGGCTGCGCGCTGGGCAAGGCAGGCCCAAGACCAGCCTACGCAAGCTGTATTCAGATGGTATGCCTTTGCTTAATAAAGTGGTGCCTTTGTTACTGGTGAGCCCGGAAACAGCCTGCTCCATGCTCCCGCTAACGGCGGAGCTCTTTGATGTGGTGATCATCGATGAGGCATCGCAGATGTTCGTAGCAGAGGCGCTGCCCATACTCTTTCGTGCCAAGCATGCTGTCATTGCTGGCGATCGACAGCAAATGCCACCAGCTGATTTCTTCGCGTATTCCGATGCGGAAGATGAAGATGGCGATGAAGAAGAGAGCGATGGTGGGCTTGATCCATTGGTGGCGGCCTCCGGCGTGTACCGATTGCTGGATGCGTCAGATAGCGCACTTCCGGCTGCCAGCCAATGCAGACTCAGTCTGATGGTGCATTACCGATCGGAGCGCAAAGAGCTCATCGATTTTTCCAACCACGCCTTTTACGACGGCAAGCTGATTATTCCGGCTGGCAATGCGGCACTGCCGCCATTCATGCAAACGGCCATTGAATTTGAAAATGTGGATGGCCAATTCGTGCGTGGCGTCAATGAGAAGGAATGCCGTCGCATTGTTGAAATTTTGCGAAATATATGGATGGTGCGCGAAAGTCTACGCCCTACGATAGGTGTCATTGTTGCTAATGCTAAGCAGCGCGATCGGATGCTGGAAGTGCTGCAAGAGGAATGCGACCGTGATGCAAAGTTTCGCGCCGCCTACGAGCAGGAGGACGATCGTAGTGCCGATGGGGAGGATGTCTCATTTTTCGTGCGCAGTGTTGAGCACGTGCAAGGCGATGAGCGCGACCTCATCATTTTCGGCTTGACCTACAGTGGTAGCAGCCGCGCCTATGGCCCGCTAAGCACCAAAAATGACGGGCGAAAGCGTTTAAATGTAGCTGTCACGAGGGCCAAGCGCGGCATGATTGTGCTTACCTCACTAACCGTCAGCCATGTCTCCAACACGGCGGAAAAAGGGGTATATGAGCGCTACTATGTCTGGCAATATCTGAACTACGCTCGTGCGGTTGCCAGCAACGACCATGAGGCTATTGACCGGGTTCTGAATCAGCTCAATGATCAGCGCCATGAGGCCAAAGTGGCTGCTAGTGCAACCGAGTCGCCATTTGAGGAAGAGGTCAAACGGTTCGTCGAATCTTTGGGCTTTCACGTAGATTGCCAAGTGGGTGAAAGCGGTTTTCGTATTGACCTAGGCGTGCGCGCTAGCGAAGATAGCCGTAATTTCCTTTGTGGTCTGGAATGCGATGGTGCGCGCTATCACTCGGGTTGGCGCGCGCGCACAAGCGATGTCTGGCGACAGGAGATTCTGGAATCCAAGGGCTGGAAGATCCTGCGCATCTGGAGCACGGACTGGTTTGAAAACTCGGAAGAGGCAAAGGAAAAGCTGGCGACAGAACTTCGGGCGTTACGCGACGCAGCTCAATCCAAGGTCGTGTTCACACAACACCAGTTCATCCGACGTGCAAGTATCGATCAGGGAGTCGATGAGCCGATCGCGACGAGTGGTGTGAGTACCCTCAAGACTTCTAAAGCTGCGAAAGCAATTGATACAACCAAAGGGCCAGTCTCCACCAATCTTCAATCCGAAACAAAAACCAGTGTACAAACCCCATCAAACACTGAAATCTGCGTTGAAGTTGGTGATACTGTGGATTACGAGTATCTTGAGGATGGGCGACCTGCCAGTGCGCAAATAGTGCGTGGCATCGGAGACCCTACAAGTGGCAGTATTAACCGCGACAGCGCTTTGGCCAAAGCACTGCTGGACGCGGTGAGCGGTGAAACGATTGAGTTCCTATCCCCCAAGGGCAAGATTAATCTTGTGGTCCGCGCGATTCATAGACCTGCACTGTAAGTTTTGCCAGATTGTTTGCGTTTGAGCTGGCAAAGCGCGGGCCAGTTCGACAGCCAGGGCGATGTCCACAACCCAGTCCCCAGGGATTTTGTCAACTTGCGTGACCACGCCAGCATTGCAAAAAAAATCGGGGTGACTGTCAGACACCAATTAGATTGAGCCGCTACAAATATAATAGCTTGTCACGCCCGTATCCATTGGCTCACAGCCACTTTAGCCGCTCAAAAATCGGCCCTTCCAAGCCGCCAGCAGCCGTTGATGAACACCCCATTCAACGGAGCTCTTCATCAACGGAAAAGGGACCCAAAGCCCGATAGCACGCCGGACGCGTTGCGCTGCACGATGCGTTCGGTCGGCAGGGTACAGAAGGCGACAAGGCTTGGAGGGCGTTATCGGTTGGAGTTTACAGTCTGATCAGTTAATGTATAGAATGCGCTCAATCAATGTTAATCATGCATCCATGCAAACCCTGACCCAAACCCAATTTCAAGCGGCATTTGCGCACGGAGCCATAGAGTCGGTGGGGCTTGTGCCCAGTGGTCCGCGGTTTGCCGTGAAGTTTGTCACCCGCACAGGTGAGGCCACGCTGGTGCAGGCGCGCGGCGCGGTGCCGCGTCTGTTTGGCACAACCGACAGCGCCTTGAAGCTACTGCACAAGCTGGGCGTGCGCCGCATCGTGCTGGACAAATTGGACGAATGGCACCCCGAGCAAGCCATCCTGCAAAAGCGATCGCGGCCGGATAGGGCGCTGGCCTTGACCCGCGCCGCTGAATACGACCGCTGGGTTAATGCCAAGGTGCAGTCCAGCCGGGATGATCCTCGCCCCGCCATTGCCGATGACGACTGGCAAACTGTTCGCGCCGCCAAGTTGGCACAACGGCAAGCGTTGCAGGCCGGATGAGCTGCACCACTTGGCGTGTCATTCGTCGCCCAGAATACCGCGCGGACCTGGATGCGATAGAGGCATGGGTCGCCAAAGATAATCCACTCGCAGCTGCAGATTTATGGCTATTGATCGACACCCAGGTCGATCACCTCAGCGACCCCAACTTTCCACGCCGTGTCAGCGAGCGGGTTGCTGGAGCGCATGAGCTGGTGGCCCATGAGAATTACATCGTTTATTTCGATCAGGATCCAACCCGCTGCACCGTGACCGTGCGGGCCGTGGTGCACGTAGCCAGGCAGTTTCCGAAAAATACCCCAAGGTGAGATACTTTTATTGGTAAATCAGCCTTTAGCCCCGGCCCGCTGAATATGCGCAAGCAGCTATGGAAAAGAATCGAAAGAATCGGGTAGAGACTCCAATTAGATTGAGCCGCTACAAAATAAAATAGCTTCTCACTCCCGTGTCCATTGGCTCACAGCCACTTTAGCTGCTCAAAAATCAGCCCTTCCAAGCCGCCAGCAGCCGTTGATGAACATCCCATTCAACGGAGGTCTTCATCAACGGAAAAGGGACCCAAAGCCCGATAGCACGTCCGGGCAGGCAGGCTGCGAGAATTGAAGGCATGACCTCTTTGACTTTGCCAAGTAGCCCCAGACGCCAGTTAATTGCCAGCAGCTTGATCGCGCTAACCGGATTGAGCAGCCTAACGCCTTCAGCCCACGCACTGCCCGCAAAACTACTGACCTTCCCGCGTGATCGTGGATCGCACCCCGACTTCAGAACTGAGTGGTGGTTCATCACCGGTCAAGCAACATCGGGCAAGCGTCTGTTTGGTTTTCAGTTAACCTTTTTCCGCACACGTGTCGAACGCACGCAGGCCATGCAGTCAAAGTTTGCCGCCAAACAACTGCTGTTTGCCCATGCGGCGATTACTGATGTAGCGGGCAAAAAGCTCTGGCATGACCAGCGCATGGCGCGCGATGGTTTTGGTGTGGCTACTGCCAGCGAGCTGGACATGAACCTCAAGTTGCGTGACTGGCAACTAACCAGCAAAGGCGGCAGCTATATCGCCAAACTACCCGCAACAGACTTCGCCATAGACCTGCAATTTACAGAGACGCAAGCGGTGCTGCTGCAAGGCAAACAAGGCCTGTCACGCAAAGGCCCGCTGGAGTCACAGGCCAGCTACTACTACAGCCAGCCGCAACTGGCCACCAGCGGCAGACTGCAAATCAAAGGCCAGACATTTGAAGTCACCGGCAAGGCCTGGCTAGACCACGAGTGGAGCGAAGAGATTCTGCACAAGAGCACGATTGGCTGGGACTGGATAGGCATGAACCTGGACGACGGTAGCGCCCTCACCGCCTTCAGGCTGCGCGACAAGGAAGGCAACGCGCTGTGGGATGGCGGATCATTCCGCCCGGCAAAAGCATCAGGAGCTGATCTCTACATCTTCAGCCGTGGTGAAGTGATCTTCAAGCCCACCCGCACTTGGAAAAGTCCGCTCACGCAAACCACCTACCCAGTGGAATGGATAGTCCGAACCCCGGCAAACTTCTACACCGTGCGCGCCGTCATAGACAACCAGGAGCTCGACAGCCGCCAGTCAACTGGCGCGATTTACTGGGAAGGCCTGTGCGAGCTTTGGAGTAGCAACGGCAAGCGCGTGGGCAGCGGGTATCTGGAGATGACGGGGTATGCGGCACCGCTGAGGATGTGACAACATTAATCAAAATGGTTAAAATAATCACTTTAACCAGGAATTCGTCATGCTAACCCTGACCGCAACCGATGCCAAAACCCGCTTCGGCCAAGTGCTGCAATTCGCCCTGGTAGAGCCTGTGGCGATTGAGAAAAATGGCCGTGAGCTGGCGTTTGTGATTTCGTCTGAACAATTTCACAGTATGCAGGCCAGCATTCGCCTCAAGCGCAGCGAGTTTGATGCGTTTCTACTAGCCCTTGACGCGCCAGCGCCGCCCAATGCGGCTTTGCTACGCGCAAAACGGCTTCATGCAAAAACAGTACGCACTAGCAGCGCACGTTAAGGCCGCGTGACATTGCTTCATATTCGCCCGCTGGACAAGCTGGCTGACGTATCTGCTTTTAGTTGCGGGCAGTTGGCGCTGGACCACTACTTGGCGCTTTACGCCTCGCAAGACGTTCGCCGAAATGTGTCGCGTATTTTTTTGGCCTCACCGACGACCAGCGAAAGCATGGTGGCGGGCTACTACTCGCTAAGCGCCGCCAGCGTGCAGTGCGCCGACTTGCCTGTAAGCGTAGCTAAAAAATTGCCCAAATACCCCGTCCCTGTTGCACTGCTCGGCAAGCTTGCAGTCTCAACAGATTTTCAAAAACGTGGCATCGGATCAGTGCTGTTAATAGATGCCTGCAAAAAAGTTGTGCAGGCAGAGTCAGTGCTGGCCGTTACTGGCTTGGTAGTTGATGCCAAAGACGACGCGGCGGCTACGTTTTACAAGCACTTTGATTTTGTGCCGCTGGAAAACTCGCAGCGGCGATTTTTTCTTAGCTTGCAGACTTTACGGCAACTAGTGTGAGGCACGCCAATTTGAATCAGCACGGCAATATTGACTTTTAGATAAAAAACTTTGCCCGACTAAACTCCTGCAATGGCTACCTCATCACCCTCCAACGCGCCCAAAGGCTCGCCGCGCTCACTGTCTGGCCTGCTGCCCTTTCTGCGCCCTTACCGCAGTCGGATTGTTCTGGCCCTGTTTTTCCTGGTGATGGCGGCGGTGGCCACGCTGGTGTTTCCGCTGGCCCTGCGCAGCCTGATCGACGGCGGCCTGAGCGCGGCGGACAAAGGGGAGCAACTGGTGGCGCTGCGCACCCACTTTTTTGAACTGTTTGCCGTCGCTGCGGCGCTGGGGCTTCTTTCGGCCGGCCGCTTTTACATGGTGAGCTGGCTGGGCGAACGCGTAACGGCGGATTTGCGGAACGCTGTTTATTCGCATGTGTTGCAGCAAAGCCCCGAGTTTTTCGAGACCACGCAAACCGGCGAGGTGCTGTCGCGCCTGACCGGCGACACGACGCTGGTGCAGACCGTCGTCGGCTCGTCGCTGAGCATGGGCCTGCGCAATGCGGTGATGGGTGTGGGCGCGCTCAGCATGCTGGTAATCACCAACCCCTACCTGATGGTGCAGGTGCTGGGCGGGCTGCTGCTGATCGTCGCGCCGTCGGTGTGGTTCGGCCGGCGCGTGCGCAAGCTCTCGCGCGCCAGCCAGGACCGGGTCGCCGACTCCAGCGCGATTGCCGCCGAAGTGCTCAACGCTATTCCCGTGGTGCAGAGCTACACCGCCGAAGCCCGCGAGGCGGCGCGTTTTGACGAATCGACCACCAACGCCTTCAACACCGCCATTCGCCGGACCAAGGCGCGCTCGGTGCTGGTGGCCTTCATCATCATTGCCACATCGGCGGCGCTGCTCTGGGGCCTGTACCAGGGCACGCAGTCGGTAATGCGCGGCGACATCAGCGCCGGCCACCTGGGCCAGACCGTGATGTATGTGATTATTCTGGCCGGCGCTTCTGCGGTGCTCGGCGAGGTGTATGGCGACCTGCTGCGCGCCGCTGGCGCCACCGAGCGGCTGATGGAGCTGCTGGAAACGCGCTCGCCTGTGACTTCACCCTCCAATCCGGTTCCAGCCCCCGAAGTTCCGGCAGGAAGTGCTGTCCAATTTGAAGCAATTCACTTTCACTATCCCTCACGCCCGCTGCAGGCTGCCTTGAGCGACTTCTCCCTGAGCGTGGCGCCCGGTGAAACCGTCGCCATCGTGGGACCGAGCGGTGCCGGCAAGAGCACGGTGTTCCAGCTGCTGCTGCGGTTTTACGATCCGGCTTCGGGCCGCATCGAGCTTGACGGCGTGGCCATCCGCGACATGGCGCTGCACGACTTGCGCCAGCGCATCGGCATCGTGCCGCAGGACGCCGTGATTTTTTCGACCATCGCGCTG
>JBCKMZ010000027.1:0-24592 GCA_038902975.1 Polaromonas sp. | reverse complement strand
GCGCTTTTATTCAATGTTCTGCACCTGCTCACGGAGCTGCTCTATCAGCACCTTCATGGCGACAGAAATGCGCGTGAGTTCAAGCGATGCTGATTTTGACCCCAGCGTGTTGGCTTCGCGGTGCAGTTCCTGAATCAGGAAATCAAGGCGTTTGCCAAGCTCGCCGCCGACTTCCAGCAGCCGGTCAATCTCGTCCAAGTGGGATGCCAGTCGCGTGATTTCTTCCGCCACGTCAATGCGGATGGCAAACGCGGTGGCTTCAGCCAGCGCCCTGTCCTGTGCGGCCTCGGGCAGAACCTTGCCCGCCTGGCCACCCAAGCTATTGGGCAGCCCCATGGCTTCTTGCCAGCGCTCCAGAAACCGCGCCTTTTGCATCTCGACCAGCTTGGGCACCAGGGGTTGCGCCAATGCCGACAAAGCCCGCAACTGGCTGCAACGCTCTGTCAGGGTTTGTTTGAGTCGCGCCCCTTCGCGCTCCCGGGCCTCCAGCAGGGCATTCAGCGCTTTTTTCGCCAGCTTGAGCAGCTCGTCGCTGTAGTCGTGCGGTTTTTTGTCCTCATTGGTGGCAACGCGCAGAACGTCCGCCACGCTCAGGCCTGCTGCCTGGGGGAGCCACGACTTGATGCTGTCTTCAATCGAGACCAGCCGCTGTAGCGTGCCGGATGAAGGGGCGCGCAGATTGCTGGCCGATGTGCTTTCCAGTGAAACCCTCAGCTCCACCTTGCCGCGTTTCAGCTTGGCCGTCAAAAGATCGCGCAGTGCCGGTTCAGCCTGGCGCAATTCATCGGGCAAGCGAAAAGCGAGGTCCAAAAAACGGCTGTTGACCGAGCGTATTTCCACGCCAATCCGCGAGCTGGCATGGCCTGCGGCTTCGCTCTCAGGAGCCGGACTTGCCGTGTTTGACTGGACGGCTGCATAGCCCGTCATGCTGTAAACTGACATCGATTGATACGCTTTTTTTATAAGAACAGGACTACGCAAGCAGGCGAAAAAGCAGAAGTTAAGAGTTATTGGGGTCAGAGTCCAAATTCGCCGAGCCTTTGGCTCGCCCACAGGGTGCGGTGCGATGCACCGCAGCGAAATTGGCGTCTGACCCCAATAACTCTGTTAGCCTTCTGCCCATTTTTAAATTATGCCAAAGGTCAAGCCAGCACCCTTACCACCCGATACCGTCATAGGTGGCTACCGGATTGTCCGCAAGTTATCGGCTGGCGGCTTGGGTGTAGTTTACTTGGCTGTTGACAACCAGGGCCAGCAGGTCGCCAGAAAGCTTGTTTCCCCATGACCTCATTCGCCAGAAGCGGCGCACGCGCCCCAGACGCATTGCGTGCCGTGCGCATCACCCGCCACTACACCGCCTACGCTGAAGGCTCGGTGCTGATTGAATTTGGTGGCACGAAAGTGCTGTGTACCGCCTCGGTTGAAGAGAAGGTACCCGGCCATAAAAAAGGCAGCGGCGAGGGCTGGGTCACGGCTGAATACGGCATGCTGCCGCGCGCCACGCACACCCGTAGCGACCGCGAAGCCGCACGCGGCAAGCAGAGCGGCCGCACGCAGGAAATCCAGCGCCTCATTGGCCGCTCGATGCGCAGCGTGTTCGATCTGAAAAAGCTCGGTGAGCGCACCATCTACCTTGACTGCGACGTGATCCAGGCCGATGGTGGCACGCGCACCGCCAGCATCACCGGCGCATTTGTTGCCGCGCAGGATGCGGTCAACCGCCTGCTGGCCGATGGCAAATTGAAAGAGACCCCCATCCTCGACCACGTAGCCGCCATCTCCGTCGGTATCGTGCAGGGCACGCTGCTGCTCGATCTGGATTACACCGAAGACTCCGCCTGTGATACCGACATGAACGTGGTGATGACAGGCGCGGGCCATTACGTTGAAGTGCAGGGCACCGCAGAAGGCGCGGCTTTTTCGCGCAAAGAGATGGACGCGCTGCTGGTACTGGCTGAAAAAGGCATCAAAGAATTAGTTGCCCTGCAACAGCAGTCGCTATCAAAATAGTAGCTGGTAACGCCAGTTTTCATTGGCTTGCAGCCACTTTTACAGCATGAAAATCGTCCTCGCATCGAACAATCAGGGGAAATTGGCTGAATTACAAGCCATGCTGGCCCCGCTGGGCGTTGAGTTGCTGCGCCAGTCTGACCTGGGCATTTCTGAAGCTGATGAGCCGTTTCGCACCTTTGTTGAAAACGCCCTTACCAAAGCCCGCCATGCGTCGCGCATCAGCGGCTTGCCTGCACTGGCCGACGATGCTGGTTTGTGTGTCGATGCCTTTGGTGGCTTGCCCGGTGTTGACACCGCTTTTTACGCCACGCAGTTTGGCTACTCAAAAGGTGACGCTAACAACGTCAAGGCCCTGCTGGAGCAGATGGCTGCTATCCCCAACCGCCGCGCCGCGCTGGTCAGCACACTGGTGGCGGTACGCTCTGTCGACGACCCCGAGCCACTGATTGCAGTAGGCCGCGTGGTCGGTGAGATCACGCGCGAGCCGCTGGGCAGCAACGGCTTTGGTTTTGACCCGGTGATGTTCATCCCCGAGTTCGGCAAAACTTTTGCGCAATTGCCTGTAGAAATCAAAAATGCCAATAGCCATCGCGGCAAGGCAACGCGGCAGATGATTGCGCTGATGCAGGAGCGCTGGTTATGAAGAACATAGCCCCCACGCCGGTTATTGGGGTCAGAGCCCCAATTCGCCAAGCCTCCGGCTTGCCCTTCGGGCGCGGTGTGTACACCGCGGCGAAATGGGTGTCTGACCCGAATAACCGTCTACAGCTCGCCGCCTTGCCGTCGCTGTCGCTGTACGTGCATTTGCCTTGGTGCATCAAAAAGTGCCCGTACTGCGATTTCAATTCGCACGAGGTTGCCAGCGTCATGCCCGAGCAGGCTTACATTGATGCCCTGATCGCTGATCTTGAATCATCGCTGCCACTCATCTGGGGCCGTACCGTTCACAGCATCTTCATAGGCGGCGGCACGCCCAGCCTGTTTTCACCGCAGGCGATTGATAAGCTGCTCGGCGACATCCGCGCCCGCCTGCGGCTGGAGGCTGATTGCGAGATCACGCTGGAAGCCAACCCCGGCACATTTGAAAAAGACCGCTTCAAGGCTTTTCGCAGCGCTGGTGTCACGCGGCTGTCGGTTGGTGTGCAAAGCTTTAACGATGCGCACCTCAAGGCGCTGGGCCGCGTGCATGACCGGGCTCAAGCCATCGCAGCGGTAGAAGAAGCCGCGCAAAGCTTTGATACCTTCAACCTCGACATCATGTACGCGCTGCCCGGCCAGACCATGAACAGCCTAGAGGCCGACATGCGCCAAGCCCTAGCGTTAAACCCGCCGCACATCTCGATCTATCACCTCACGATTGAAGCCAATACCTACTTCGCCAAGTTTCCGCCCGCGCTGCCAGAAGACGACACGGCCTACGCCATGCTCGACAAAATCAACGAGCTGACCGAAGCCGCAGGTTTGCAGCGCTACGAAGTCTCGGCCTATGCCCGCAAGGGGCATCAGTGTTTTCACAACCTCAACTACTGGCAGTTTGGCGACTACCTCGGCATTGGTGCGGGTGCCCACAGCAAGCTGAGTTTTGCGCACCGCGTGGTGCGGCAGGTACGCTTTCGCGAGCCAAAACTCTACATGGAAAAAGCCATGGCGGGCGATGCGGTGACGACCGAGACCGAAGTCACATGGGCCGAGCTGCCGTTTGAATTCATGCTCAATGCCCTGCGCCTGAAAGAGGGCTTCAAGCTGCAGGACTTTCTTGACAAAACCGGGCTACCTTTAACGGCGATTCAAAAGGGACTTGAAGAAGCCGAGCACAAGGGGCTGATTGAACGCGACTTTGTGCGCGTCAAACCCACTGTGCGCGGCTTTGATTTTTTAAACGATTTGCAGTCACTGTTTTTGTAGTAGCGGTTAGCGATTCTCAAAACTCTTCATGAAAATTCGGGTGTGTAGTTGGCGGAGCGAATGCCAAATACGGATGGTGTGCCAAATTTGTGGCTCAATGCGCGCGTTATGTAAAAGCGCAGCGTGTGGCTGTAGCGGGGGTGCGTCACAGGTGCCACGATCAACGCGGTTTTCAATCCAGCACGATGCGCAAGCGAGCCGACACCAATATCTGCGCACCAGCGCACTGGCTGACACTTGCGAAGCACTGGTGTTGCCGCCGACGTCAAATTGACCCCCCCTGGGTCATATTGGCATCGGCGTCTACACCTTGCGCGCCGCCCCCATTATTTTTGGCAAGGTAACTGTACAATTCATTAGGGCTGAACAGGGTCTGCCGCTGACTGTGGAGACATGCGAAGTGGAAGTGGCACTCTGATGCCAGCGCTTCTGTTTAGTCCTTTGAGGATTTTGCCCAAGTGGACCTCAGAAAACGGACCTGGAAGGGTGAAATAAGTTGGCCATGAAAGAGCCAAATATTAGTCAGCCGAGTTCACAACACCAACAGGAAAAACCATAAATCATGCGCCGCAGCGATTTCGACATCACCGACAAGATCAACACCACCGACCCGATCGAGGTCTGCGATCATGTCGTCGGTTTGTTCGACGCGCTGTATCCGGGCGGCAATTCACGGCCGCTGCAGCGTGCGTTCGCAGACCTGTCGCAGATGTATCACGGCAAACACCCCGACTACCACCCCTGCGACACCGAGTACCACGACATCCAGCATGTGCTGGACGTGACGCTGGCGATGGCGCGGCTGCTCGACGGTTATCAGCGCGACCGCAGGGAATCCTCGCCGCTGTCGCCCGGGTATTTCAATGTCGGCATTGTCACCGCGCTGTTTCACGATGTCGGCTATCTGCGGCATCGCCACGACCACAAGCATCGCTACGGCGCCGAATACACGCTGGTGCATGTGTCGCGCGGCGCGAAGTTCCTGCGCGATTACCTGCCGCGCATCGGCCTGAAGAAGCATGCCCGGGCCGCCTCGGTGATTATCCACTTCACCGGCTACGAACGCGACCCGCTGGCCATCCGCATCGACGACCCGCTGATGCGGCGCGTCGGCGAAATCCTCGGCACCGCCGACATCATCGCGCAGATGTCCGACCGTTGTTACCTCGAGAAATGCCGTGACCGGCTTTATCTGGAGTTCGTTCTCGGCGGCATTACCCGCCGCAAGCTCCCCGACGGCAAGATGGTGGTCATCTACAAATCCGGGGAAGACCTGCTGAGCAAGACCCCCGCGTTCTTCCTGAACTCGATGAAACGACTCGACGAGAAACTGCACCGAGCGTATCGCTACGCTGAAACACACTTTGGCGGCCGCAACCTGTACCTACAGGAAATGAAAAAGAACCAAGCGTATGCCGTGGCGGTGACCAGTGCGTCAGGACGCAGTCAACTGCGGCGCACGGCGCTCAACACCCTACAGTCCAGCGTGCACGGATTCCCGGAAACGCTGTTCATTCCCTGAAGACGCGAACGCAGGGTCACGAACGCAGAACTGACCCCTATTTTTTTTGGCCGTGTGCTTCACTCTCATAATTTCGACGCTGCGCGCCTCGACTAGCACGCGGTAAAAAACGATGTAGTTTCGATGTGCGACGAGCTCGCGCAGAAAGGCCGGCAGGCCGGGCCGGCCAGTGCGAACGAGCCTGGGATGCTGCGCAAGCGGCAAGGTCTTGTCACGCAGCTCCTGGCCGAACTCCTCCGCCCTGATCGGGTTGTCCTGGGCGATGTAATCAATGATGTTGTCTAAGTCAGCCTCGGCTATCGGTCGCCAGACGATGCGATAAGGGGGTTTTGCCTTCGCCATAGGTCAGTCAGCCAGCTCGCGCTGCTGCGGCTGCTGGTTCATGCGCGCTTCCCTGCTCGCCTTATGGCGAGCAATCCGGGCATCCATCCGCGCCATGACTTCATCGTGCGGAACACTCGGCCGGGGGTCATCGATGGCATCCTGAATCTCTGCGGCCAGCCACTGGTTATAGGCAGCGGCTTCGTGCGCTCCGCGCATGGCCTCGGCTCGGCCGCGATTGCCTGCGGTTTCTTCCTTCTCGGCCGGGTTCCACTCGCTGGAGTCGAACTGGCCAATGGTGATGCCAACATCACGCAGCACGTTCAAGGCTGCGACCGGGTTGCCAAAGCGGCGCGGTTCGCTGCTGCGCGCCTTTGACAGTGTTGACGCCGACCGAAAACTGACCCACTTAGAGGCCTAGTGCTCATTCAAAACTGACCCAGGTGTTTTACTTGTCCTGCCTAATTTTTAGGCGGGAGCAAAAAGGTGATCACCATGGGAACAAAGGGGGAACAAAGGGGACGCTACCCTTTGTTTTTTCCCTTTGTTTTCTCGATTCTTGAGCTCATGCAGCAAGCGCCATAGGCACTATGGCTTTTTCAATGGATTTTGCGCCAGCCTTTTGAGCTACCTTGAGGTCATAGGCAGTTTGCATATTCAGCCATCCCTGCGCCTCTGCACCGAAGTAACGCTCCAGACGCAGTGCCGTGTCCGCAGAAACACCGCGATGTTCATTAACAATGTCGTTGATGCGTGACGTAGGAACACCAAGCGCCTTCGCAAGTGCATTAACACTGAGGCCCAAGGGTTTGATGTAATCCTCTTGGAGAACTTCTCCAGGGTGAACTGCTCGCATTCCATTCTTAAACATGATGACACCTTTCAAAAAAACTTTTTACCCTCAGTGAGGGTCATCTATCAACACGTCAAATGGGCCACTCACACCCCATTTGGATGTCAATCTCCATTGCCTATTAATCCGCACATGCCAAGCACCTCCGTACTCTTTCAGATCATTTCCAGGCGGCGAACCCATGAATAAAATCGAAGGTGCAGCATCCAGCTGAGTCAGTTTGCGCTCGGCCACCTTTTTGATGCTGGCGAATTTTGCAGACTTTCCGGTGGTAAATAGCGTCTGCGTGTCAGGGCAACTGAAAGACTGAATTGGCATGCGCTTATATTACCCGTTAACCGGAAAACGGTCAATTAATAGCCTCTTATGCAAAAGACCCCCCTCCTTGTGAGAAGCAGGGTTTTGACTGCTGCACCGTCGGCGGGCTGAGGGCTAGAGAACTAACTAACCGACAACAAACGTGGTCTATCCCCTACGCGTTAATAAAGGGTAGCGTCCCCTTTGTTTTCCCTTTGTTTTAGTGTTTTAGGGTAGCGTCCCCTTTGTTTTTTCCTGAAAAACCGGATTGTTCAGGTCGAGTCGGACTAATGCGTTCTGAGTGCTACTTGCCACTGGACAGGCTGGTCAAAACATTATCGAGTTGCGCATCCGTTGGTGAATTTTGAGTAGCCCAAGCCATCGCCCTACTCAAGTCAGATGCACCATCAGCGGTGTGCAGCCAACGCTCGTTGTCCGGCATAACCGTCGCCGTGCGTATCAGCCACACGCCCGACTCTTGCTCCTCAACTAGGACCTGCCGCCCAGCGAACTGCTTGCCAAGGGATATTTGACCGTTTGCGCCAACCACCTTGACGCTGCTTGAGCCTGATGTTGAAGTCTGCATAATGTTTTCCTAAAATACTATTGCACTAATTCAGTAGGGCACCAACAATTATCCTCGTTCGTACTGTTAAGTCAAGGTGTGTGAGTCGGATAAAGGGTAGCGTCCCCTTTGTATATGCTTTGTATGTTTGCTCATGGGTACTCACGGCGTGCATGTACCACGTTCACAACTTCGATGCGCGTGGCCGCGACGCGATAGAAAACGACGTAATTGGGGTGTGCAACGATCTCGCGCAGGCCGGGAATGCGCTCACTCTGGCGATATAGGTAGGGGTGTTCGGCTGCGGGCAAGATTGCCTCTTCCAACAGGCGTTTTAGTCGGCGTGCGGCCGGAGGGTTTTCCAATGCAACGTAGCGCACGATCTGCGCAAGATCATCGCGGGCAGTTGCTCGCCAGATGACGGGCAGCATCTATGCTTTCCCACTGGCCTTAGCCTCAGCCTCAGCAATAATTGCATCCATCTCGGCCATGACTTCATCGTGAGGAATATTCCGACGAGGATCGCTAAGGCTGGCCTGTATCTTGGCCTTGAGCCATGTTGTATAGCTGGTTTCCTGTTCTTTGGTCTCGAACTCTGAAACGAGGGGTGATAAGACTGTGCTCATGATGGAGCCTCCTTTCATCAATCATACAAGGGATAATTCTCGCTTACGGAGGTGGACGATACCGATGTACCTTTTCCCGTCATTGCGAGCGCAGCGCGGCAATCGATGCCCCCGCTGGCCCGCCACCATGGATCGCCACGGCCTGCGGCCTCGCGATGACGAAGGAAATAAAGGGTAGCGTCCCCTTTGTTGCATCCTTAATTTCCGGAAGGTGAGTTAGCCCGCCAATGCTGCCTGCTTGATGGCTTCAGTAGCCCACTGATTCAGGCTCTGCCCATGAGCAGCGGCGGCGATTGCAGCGGCCTCATGCGTGGCAGAATCAACCCGCATGGAAAATTTTCCCGAGAAGTGCTTGCGCGGTTCGATGCCACGACGC
This sequence comes from Polaromonas sp., assembly GCA_038902975.1. GTDB lineage: Bacteria > Pseudomonadota > Gammaproteobacteria > Burkholderiales > Burkholderiaceae_C > Polaromonas. The sequence goes on along the minus strand of JBCKMZ010000027.1, from coordinate 16,114 downwards.
TTGCAGGCATCGAGAAACACACGTAGCGAAATTTCACCTTCATGCTTCAGCCCTTCCACATCCTCAGCGTAAAAGTCGGCACCGCCATTCAGTCCCACGAATTCACCCCGGAACATTTGAAGGTCAGGGTCGAAGGTGATGACTGCCTGATAGCCGTTGATTGTCATAGTATTCATGGTTTCACTCCGTTCTGTTCCAGCCATTTGCGAATTGCCGCGACCGCGCCCTTGTCTGTATCCGGCGATGGATGGGGGCGATGAAACACCCGCACCAGTCCGAATAGAAACACTTCCACGCGGGATCCTTCGCGTTCATCGAACTCTGCCCCAAGCTCGCGGAGCAGTGCCTCTATGTCAGACCAGCGGACATTTCCCGAGACAGGCCGGGCGAAGATCAGTTCAAGTGTGCGCTGGTGTTTGCGTTTCATGGGCTAATGGTATCAAAAAACGGTGCCGGAAAACAGGGGCAAGGTCAATCTTGTCGGGAACAAATAGGTTGTCCGGTTTTTAGCAAGTAATCTGTCCGGTTTGTGGAAGGTGCAATGCAACACGCCCCCATAAGCCGGACCCGCTACATGCAGGAGAACCGCAAGATCAGATTCCAACAAGCCTATGAGGGCTGGAGCGAGGCTCGACTGACCCAAGCCAAGACAGCACTGTTACTGGGTCAGTGCGAACGCAGCTTTCGCCGCCACATTGAACGATTTGAGGCCGATGGCCTAGAGGGGCTGCTCGACAGGCGCTTGAGCCAGATCTCCAAGCGCCGCGCCTGTGGAGCCGAAGTAGACCATGTGGTACAGCTCTACAAGAGCGGCTTTGCCGGCTGGAACGTGGCCCACTTTCACTCTAAATACAAGTCCGAGTTTGCGGGAATGCGCAGCTACAGCTGGCTCAAGTCTGTGCTGCAGGGCGCCGGCGTAATCAAGTCCCACAAGCGCCGAGGCAAACACCGCATCAAACGCGAGCGTGCACCCTTGGTGGGGCATGTTGATCCACCAGGATGCCAGCACCCACCGCTGGACTGCCGCATCCGTGTGGGACCTGGTAGTGACCATGGACGATGCCACGGGCGAGCACACCAGCATGTTCTTTTGCGCCCAAGAGGGTACGGCATCGAGCTTTCACGGCATTGGCCAGACCATTGCCCGCTACGGCCTGTTTGCCAGCCTGTACAGCGACCGGGGCAGCCACTACTTCACCACTCCAGAGGCCGGAGGCAAGGTCGATAAGGTGAACTTGACCGAAGTGGGGCGAGCGCTCAAACAACTCGGCATCGAGCACATAGCGGCTTACTCACCCGAGGCGCGTGGGCGTAGTGAGCGGGCGTTTCAGACGCATCAGATTTACTGCTGTTACTGCGAACGCAGCGTCCACTTTATCTTTTTTTAGTTAGAATGTTGGAATGTTAGACCTGACCCTCGTGACCCTTTTTGACCCTCGTGACCCATTTTCGCTGACCCCATTTTCGCCAGTCTGATGCTAAACTTCAGACAGCCATAGCAGGAGGATTTACCATGATGCAAGCAGTCAGAGCCACCATAGACCCGCAAGGGCACATTCACTACATTGAGCCGGTGCGTGTGGATGCGCCGCGTCAGGCGCTGGTTATTTTCCTGGACGAAGGAAATGAAACCGCGCTGCTGGCGCAACCCGCGCTGGCGAGCGACTGGCTCAAGCCCGAGGAGGATGCGGCATGGGCGCATTTGCAGCCGGGCAAGTAATTGTCGTTCCCTTCCCGTTTTCCGATCTCAGTGCGCAAAAATACCGCCCCGGAACAAAGCGGAACAAAGGGGACGCTACCCTTTGTTCTAGCAGGAGAAATAAAGGGTAGCGTCCCCTTTGTTCATACCCTTTGTTCACCGTTTCTTCCCTTTGTTTCCTTTGTTTCGTTTGGGCTCACAGATGGCGAGGTGCATCCATCCGGTCGTGCAGGATGCGAATGATTGCAATCCCATATGTCGTGATACGAAAATAAATCATGTGCCGCTCAACGCTTCGGCGACGATAACCTGGCCGAATGTAGCTGCATTCCGGGGCTGTCTTGGGCGATTGGGCCAACTCAGCAAAGGCATCAGTCATGATGGCTGTGTAGCGACTGGCCTGCTCTACACCCCATTTTAAAGAGGTGTAAGTCCAGATTGCCTCAAGGTCACGCTCGGCGGCAGGCGTAAGACGGTATTCAGTCATGCGTGGTCAACAACATTCTCTGCTTAAATGCGCTGCTGTCGAAGGGGCGGGGTTCTCCGCTAGATTCACCTTCAATCAGCGCCGCGCGAATAGTCTCAAGTCCCACGCTACGTTCCTGTTCACATCGGATCAGGTTTCGGATGTATTCACTGTCGTTGGTGTAATGCCCAGCGTCAATTTGCGCTTTAATCCAACTATCTTGCTTGTCGGTCAAAGTGATGGTCTTACGCACAGTTCCCATGGTGGAGCCTCCAAGTATGTTCAATAGCGCGAAGAAAATCACACTATTGGTGCATTATCGCGCACATTGATGCGGAGTGCCAGTCCTTGATTTGAGAACTCGTACACGCGAGGTAGGCATCGTCCCCTTTGTTTGCTTTAAATTGTAACCCATGCTTTACATTATGTAACTCATGGCATACAATTCTCCCATGAAGAATGTCGCAAAAACCAACGAATACCAAGACTGGTTCATGGGCTTGTCCGACAAGCTGGTCAAAGCGCGGATCGAGGTGCGCATTGATCGTTTGTCCTTGGGCAATGCGGGTGATGCTGGCCCTGTTGGTGAAGGTGTCAGCGAGTTGCGCTTTCACTTTGGCAGTGGATGGCGCGTGTACTACACCGAACGGAATGAGCAAATCATCATTCTCTTGGCGGGCGGCAATAAGCGCACGCAAAAACGTGACATCAAACTTGCGCTGGAACTGGCGCGTGAACTTTAGGAGTTGACCATGGCTAAAACTGTTACCACCCCTTACGATACTGCTGACTATCTCAAATCCGATGAAGACATGCGCTTGTATTTTGAGGTGATTTTGGAGGAAGACCCCGGCGATGGCAGCTTGATCCGCCATGCGCTGGGGGTCATTGCCCGCGCACGCGGCATGACCCAACTTGCCCGCGATACCGGGCTTGCCCGCGAGGGGCTGTACAAGGCTCTGTCAGCCGATGGAAATCCAGAATTCACCACAGTGATGAAGGTCATCAAGGCGCTAGGTCTTAAGTTGCATGGTGCAGCACACGTTTGAAAATGTGTGCGTCATCAAATTTCGTTGCCAAACGAACAAGCAACTGTCTTAAAAGTCAAGCATTTTCGACCTCCCGGGTGTGCAAATTTTCGTTCCATGGTGTACCTGATTTGACGATGGCATTCAAGATCGTCAGCAGCTTGCGCATGCACGCGACCAAGGCGACCTTCTTTGCTTTTCCTGCTGCCAGGAGACGCTGATAGAACGCACGAATGACGGGGTGGTACTTTAAATAGGAGGCCTGCTGCGCTATGTTTCGAGAGGCTGAAGAGAAATAAAGGGTAGCGTCCCCTTTGTTCCCTTTATTCGTTGCCCTCCGGAGGCGGTTTTTTCATTGAAGCTCAAGCCGCTTTTCTAGCCGTTCGATTCGCTCGACAAGCCTGTCATATCGAGTGTGCTGCGTCGCACCCTCGGTGTACATGTCGCCCAAGTCGCGCTTGATACCGCCAACTGCGGACTCCAGGTTCGCTAGGCGCTGCTTGATTTCGCGCGCATCTTCTTTCAACGCGCCTACGTCGGTACGTATGACTCTGAGGTGCTCCAAGATGAGGTTTTCGACGTTTTCCATCGTTTTAGTTTACTCCTTTACGGTTTACATCAATACTCTTTCGGAGCGATTGTCCAACAATAAAGGGAACAATAAGGGGGAAAAGGGTAGCGTCCCCTTTGTTGCGGCGATAGCCTTGCGTCCCTTCGGCGAGGCGGGGGGGGGGGGTTCATCGTTTATAAACCTGCCCCCGGATTTGGGAAATTGTTGGAATGTTAGACCTGACCCCGGATTCTTCCGAAAGGGTAGCGTCTTATCGCACCGGAACACATGCGGATGTTTTTGGGACTTAATGCGAATAACGAATAAAGGGTAGCGTCCCCTTTGTTGGATGTGGCACACCAAGACTTGACCCCTTTGCCTCTTGTTTTTTTTGTCAATCATTTGGCCTCCCATGGATTGAGAATCGTCACGCCGGATGATTGGAAATCAGCCACGTTTCGCGTTACTAAGGTCATACCATGAACCAGCGCGGTTGCTGCAATCAGGCTATCCATGGCTGGGCGTGGGTCGGGCACATGCAGCGCTGCACAACGCTGCGCAACTGCTGTATCAACCGGCAGGATGCGGCCGGCGAAGGCAGGCAAAACATGGCTCTCGAACCAAGCCCGGAAAATAGCGCCTTGTGGTGGGTCGCGGCGCTCGGCCAACAACACGCCCAGTTCCAGCTCCTGCACGGTGATGGCCGACAAATAGAGGTCTACGGCATCCACACTGTCGGCCCACTGCGCTACATTTTTATCGGCCCGGCCAAGGCGAATCTTTCGCAGTTCAGAAACCACGTTGGTATCAAGAAGGAACATCAGGAAAAGTCCGCAGGTCGTGCAAGATCACGCGAGCGCGGAATCTCAAAATCAACATCAGCGATGCCCGGCATTGCCAGCAAATCGGCAATCTTCTTATGGCTTCCGGTAATGCGCTGATAAAGCTCGATGCTCATAAGAACATGGGCCGGCCGGCCCCGGTCTGTGATGAACACCGGCCCATTGTTTGCGGCCCGTTTTGCCTCGCTCGCCCCTTGGTTGAACTCGCGGCTTGATAAAGTGGTGATGGTCATAGCTGCACCTCGGATACGTGAATGATGTAGCCATGTTACTACAACACAAAAGCAGGCGCAAGCGTTTTAAAGTCGGAAAACGGTCATTTGTGGAGTCCCTGAACCTTGAATGCCGTGCAACGTGACAGTCATGGATTGCCACGGCCCGCAGCCTCGCGATGACGAAGGAAGAAACAAAGGGTAGCGTCCCCTTTGTTGCAGCGTTGCAAGACGATACCAAGGCGCTGGCGGCCTTCAAGGCAGGACTGGCTGCGGTGCCAGTGGAGCAAAAGGAAAATTTCCGCAGCCAAGTGCCGCCACGCCACCGCGCGCAGATGGAATAAAGGGGAAATAAAGGGTAGCGTCCCCTTTTATTAGAAAAGCCGCCCAGAGTGGCGGCTGAATGTGACTACTTGCGGCGTGGTTCGGCGAAATAAAGGGTAGCGTCCCCTTTATTCGGAACAAGCCGCCGATGGTTACTTCCGATTGGGCAACATTTACGCTGACCCGGCGTTGCAAGACGATGCCAAGGCGCTGGCGGCCTTCAAGGCAGGGTTGGCTGCAGTGCCGGTGGAGCAAAAGGAAAATTTCCGCAGCCAAGTGCCCCACGCTACCGAGCGCTGATGTAGAAAAGCCGCCCAGAGGGACGGCTTAATGTGACTGCTTGCGGCGTGGTTCGGAGAAATAAAGGGTAGCGTCCCCTTTATTTTTCAGCCAAGTGCCCCCACGCTACCGAGCGCTGATGTAGAAATAAAGGGTAGCGTCCCCTTTGTTTTTCGACCTACTTCTTTGTTGGGAATGCGATATTGAAAGACCTGACCCCATTTTCTTTGACCCCATTTTCTTCCTTGATTTTAGTGACCCCATGATTTTGACCTTTACTGAATCACCTCTGTCCAACTGCTGCGCTTGCCAACTCTTCTGCCCAGTGTCTGGATGTTGTCCGGCTGGATGCCAGACAGGCAAGCAAAGCCCGACGACCAGTCGTCGCCGCTGGTGAAACCCGCCAACGTGAACTGTATGGTTGTATTCGGCAGGCTGCCCGCTTCATCGAAGAACAGCGCGCACACGCCACCGCAAACCGCCGCATTCCGGATGTTCGTCGTTGGCGGCCGCGAGACCGTAAATGACGCAGCATTTGTCGCTGCCGTCACGGCCGTACGAGCCACGATAGTCCCGGTCCATGACGGAATGGTCTTGGTACTGACCACCGAAAAAGGTCCGATGTTGGTACAACCGCCGCTGGTCACCACGCTAGTGATGGGTGGGATGCCTATATCATTAGTAGAAGGCAAGGGTTCTTTATACCCGGAGCCAAACAGCAAATCTCCATTGCAGAGCGTTACGCTTGTGGCGGGAGTCAGCGTGCTGCCCGAAATGGTTCCAATGAACACTTTACCGCCGAAGCTGCCTGTCCCGGATTCCGGCTGCCAGACCGCTACCGCAGTCCCCACAAGGGGTGTCTGACTCGGGTTCGGGCTGCCTTTAACGGTAATCGTACTACCTGAAGACGAGATCATGCCGGTACTGACAACATAAGTAGCACCGTCGGCAACGCCGGTGAGGTCATAGGTACTATTAGCGAGACCTAAAGCAGCAGGGCTATCGACGCGGACGGCATAATTTGAGAGTATTCCATAGGTTGTCGTTCCGCCCGAGGCCATGATCGCATCCCCGCTGGTAAGCCAGCCCCCATTGGTTGCGGATGGCGCGGTGAGGAGTCGCAGGATCGCGCTCTTTGCTATCAACAACGTATTGTTATTAATAGTTGAGCCGCTGTAGTTAAAGACATAGACACTATTGTTTGCATTCGCTGATCCAGATAGCAATGCACCGAGAGTACCAGACACGGAGCCGCCGGTAATGGTATCGCCGGAACTCAGGATGCCAGGGGTCACTTGGGCATCCAGTTGCAGACAAAGTTGCCCTGAAGGCACTGAAAGAGGACAATTAGTGGTACCTCGACTTAGGGTATGGCCCTTTAAGTCAGCACCCAAAGTAGCTGTGAAAGTCGCGCCATTGCTCGCTCTAGCGGCGGAAACCCCACCATCGACCGTGGAATCATACGCACGGTTATAGCTGAACCAGATGTCCGAATAGAGCTCGATTGGGCCGGTTTCGGTTCTTTTGTATTCCCGCCGCGTCAACAGGTGCAACGGCTGTATGCCCAAGGTCGCCGTGTTCAGGATCTTCGACGGGTTGGTTGGCCACGACGAGAAGCCGTAAACCAGTGCATCCGCGCGCGCCGCACGGCTCATATTTCCTGCAGTGGTGCGACTGCTGGGCTGGCAGTTCCAGTCGGCGGCCACGCTGCCGGTGAAACCTGTCGCGGCGGTGGTCGTATTGCCGGCATAGCTGCCGGCGAATCCGACGGCGGTTCCTAGAGGAGCGAACAACAAACCGGTCTGCGCATAATCGCGCGGCACCGGGGTGCCCGAGCCCCGTGCCTGCCCGGAACCCGCCACCTCGAAGGTCGTCCTAATCGTATAGGCTCCGGTGATGAGGGGGTCGGTGGTGCTCGAAACCCCGAAGCTGCTCACGGCATTCGTTCCGCCGGATTGCAGGTCCCAGAAATCCCCGGTAGTGCTCACGTTGCAATTACCGGCACCCACGCCTCCAATGGTGCAAGTGCCGATACGCGCGTTGGAGGTATCGATGCCTCCCGAGCAACCGGTGCCATCGTCCTTGGCGCGATAGGCGAGATGGGTAAAAGCGTAGCTGCCAGGGGCGGCCACAGTCATTTGCAAGGTCGAGGAATTGCCGCAGCCGGCTGTTCCTTCGTTGGGAATGCTGGATATGGTGACCCTTATCGCACGCGAGGAGCCACCGAGACTGCCCCTCGCCGTGAACGAGCATGAATCACAAAAACTAGAACTCATTCCACCGCATGTCGCGGGAACCGACACGGGCGAGTCATAGGTAAATTGGCCCCCCCGGTCCCCCACCGGATGCGTGCCCGTTAAACCATCGCAGATCGCGTTGGTCATGTTACCGGCGTCCGCAGCCGCGTTGATGACGGAAAATCCACGCTCGACACCGCTTTCGGCCAGGAAGAAGGCTGCAACGCTGTCGCGTTGCGCTGCGTTGGAAAGGCTGGTGGTGCCGATGATCCCGAATGTCTGCGCCAGCACATAGATGACGGCGGTAACCAGAATAACGGCCGCCATGGCGGTGATGATGCCTTGCTGCTGCCGGCGCGATCGGAGAAGTTTGCGCGGAAAAATTTTCATCCTGTATTCCTCAAGGCGACGCGTGTGGTTTGCGCGAGGACCTGCCCGCTTTTTGCGTCCTTCACGGTCATGCTGATGTCGACAAATTTCACGTTGGCCGACGTGGCGTTAGGGATAGACGAACCATCGGTGGCAATACCCGAATACGTCATCGTGAACCCGGTAACCTGATCTGCCAGCGTTATTGGACTGGTGCACGCCGAATCGGAGCAAAGCCTCAGGGTCTCGCTGGCGGAATCGAAATCTATCGTGACAATCGCGCCGTCGAGGCGGGTAAAGCTGATCTTGGGGGTGGTCAGGGTAGGGATGTCGAAGCCGGTGCCCGGAGGCTGGACCGGCTTGACTTCACGCAGCTCGCGTTCCACGCGCTCCAGCGCATTGCGCGCCTTCGCCGAACTGGATGCGCTCGAGTTGAGCATGTAGGTGGTCTCGAAACTGTCCGAGATCATCGACGTGCCGACGGCGGCGAGCAAGCCGATCAACACGATGACGATGATCAGCTCGATCAGCGTGAACCCGCGGTTGCGAAGGACGTGGGAGCGGGCGGTCATGGTCCAGTCAGCAGGAGGTGTATGGACATGCCGCCGGACGAAATTTTCACCAGCTTGCAGGAGGAGATGCCTGTCGGGCAGGTTGAAGTCTCTGGCGTCGCTGTGGCGTTCGTATCCGGGCACGCTGGCAAGAAGTCGGCCACCGGGATTGCGCGCGCGGTCGCCCGGCGCGTTGCTAGGACATGTTCGGCACACTCCTGCATCCGCTTCACGTCGATCTGCATGTCCTTGTTAACGCCCTGGCTGTCGAAAATCTTGCCCGACAGCATGGCAATGGTCGTGGCGGCGATGCCCAGCACGACCAGCACAATGATGGTTTCGACGAGGGTGAAGCCGCCGCAGCGGTTCGGGCTGGCGCGTCTCATGGCGACACCGTGACAAAGCCGGTGAGGGTCGCCACGGCGACGGTCTTGCTGCTGCCGGAGTGGCTGATGGTGTAGCTGGCCGAGGTCGCCGTGTTGCCTTCCACGGACGAACTCGGCCGGCCGAGGGTGTCGAAATAGAGGATGTCAGATGTGCCTCCGAGGTCTACGCTCTTTTCGAGCGTGACGCTGAAAATGGGTGCGATCGCCGCGCAGCTGTCGTTGGTATTGGTGCAAGTGACGCCAGTGTAGCTGCCATTGGTTCCGCTGACGACGCTCAGGCGGGTGCGCTTGCCGGTGTTCGCCACGGTCTGCAGGTGGCGGATATTGCTGGCCATGGTTTGTGCCTGCGAGGGCAGGGAAAGCTCGGAGGGGGAGGCGTTAAAGGTGGCATAGGCCGCCATGATCCCCAGCACGACGATGACGATGATGAGTTCGATTAGCGTGAAGCCGGCAGATGAAAACAACCGATATTGTCGTTTTACAATCATTAGGAATCTCGGAGTGGCATGGAACCACCGGCAAACAGTATCGGCAGGCCCATGCGCACTTGAAGTTCTACATCAGCAGGTTGCACCAGTCGAACGTACTCCTACGATAGCGGTACTGGCAACACTATCGACAGTAACGACGCAGCTAGTTACGTCTCCAGCTGCTGTGCCGATTAATCCTGCCCCAGTCATCCCAGCCTCATTACAACCAGCGCTTACTACAGCACCTACAAGTTTGCCCTCGCAACGGGCGTAGTTTGTTCCGGCCCAGGAAGCGAGTGCGCCGCCCGTGCCAGTGGCGACGGCCTTTTTGGCGTCGCCAGACAAGCTGGTAAAGTTGGGAATCGCCACCGCCGCCAGAATGCCGATGATGACGATGACGATGATCAGCTCGATCAGGGTGAAACCGGCTTGCAGATGCTTGAATGGTCGTTGAATACGCAGCATAAAATTTTCTCCATAAGGTTGGGTGGAAACAAAAATACAGAGGCCACTGTAAAACATGGGTGGCTGTTTTGCAACTAATTTTTACAAGCGCTGCACAAAAGCCCATGATTGCATGTAGGATGCAGCACTAATCATGAACCCTTGGATTGCCGCGCCTCGCTCGCAATGACCGAGGGAAGGCTCGCAATGACATGACGAGTGAGTGATATTTTGGAAATAAATGAAACTACCGTGGCCATCATTCTTCAAATCCAGTGCCAAAGGCTGGAGCGCCGTCGATGTTGGGCCTGATGGTCTGCTGGTTGGCGTGAGCGTGCGGCCCGGCGCGCAGGCCGGTGACCGGCCGCAAGTTGTCAAGTGCGCCCAGGTCACTGGTGCGGCCCTTGATGCGGCAGCAGTGACCGAGTTGGTACGCAAGATTTCGGTCGCCGGTTTCCCGTTGACCTTGTTGTTGCAGCGCAACGATTACCGCATTTTGGTGGTGGCTGAGCCGCCCGTGCAGGCGGCCGAGATGGACCGCAGCTTGCGCTGGACGCTCGGGCCGATGCTGGACTTCTCGATTGACGAGGCGAATCTCGTCTGGATGAAAATCCCGACCGCCGAGTTCCAGCCGAACCGGGCCAAGCACCTGTATGCGATCGTCGCGCAGCAGTCGGTGATGAAACAACAGGTCGCCCTGTTTGCAAAGGCCAACAAACAGCAGACCGGCGTGTTAACACAGGCCAAGCTGGCCTTGCGGGCGATCGACGTGCGCGAGACCGCGCAGCGCAATATTGCCGCCCTGCTGGAGAAAAAAGGCGAGGGGCTGGGGCTGCTCAGCATGGGCCCGCAGGGCGTGACGCTCACCTTCACCTTTGACGGTGAGTTGTATCTGGACCGCTTTATCGAATTGTCGCTAGCCGAGCTGCTGGCCGCTGATGCGCCAGGGCAACAAAAATTCTTCGAGCGCATTACCCTGCAAGTGGTGCGTTCGGTCGATTTCATCAACCGGAATTCTTCCTTTATGCCGGTTGAGCGCATCGTGCTTGCGCCCTTGCCGGCGCAGATCGGGCTGCACGACTACCTGAGCCAAAACCTCTCGGTGCGGGTCGAGGCGCTGGACTTGGCTAGCGTGTTCGACCTGTCGCTCACGCCCGAGCTGGCTGTGCCCGAGAACCAGTCGCGCTACCTGATGGCGCTTGGCGCCGCGCTGCGCGGCGTGAGGAAGACAGTATGAGCCAACAAATCAACCTGCTGCAGGAAAGGCGTGAACCGCTGGGTTCGGCGCTGCTGGCGCTGGTCAGCGTGGCACTGATGCTGGTCGGCCTGCTGGCTTACTGGAGCGTGTTGCTGACGGACTCGAACCGGCTGCAGCAAAGCGTCAGCTTGGGCAAGCAGGAGATGGCCCGCGTCCAGGCGGCGCTGCAGGCCGAGCAGCAACGCCAGGCGGGGGGCCATGACGGTGCCGCGCTGAAGGCCGAGCTTGCCGTTTTGCGACCACAGGCAGAGGCGGTCAGGCAACTGGTGGACCAGTTGCGCAGCGGCGCGCTGGGCAGCCGGGAAGGTTATACCAGCTATCTGACCACCCTGGCCAACATTTCCGAGGACGGTTTATGGCTGACCCAAGTGGCGGTGAGCAACGCCGGCAATGCGGTCCGCATCAGCGGCCGCGCCTTGCGCAACGAGTCGGTGATGCGCTATGCTGGGCGGCTCAATGCAGCGTTGGCTGCGCATGGCGTGCAGTTCAATTCGCTGGAAATGACGCCCGAGAGCCTGGCTAGGGCGGGCGAGCCGGGCAAGCCTGTGTTGACCACGGTGTCGTTCAAATTGTTCTAAGGATATGGCTACAAATAATTTCCGCTCGTCATTCCCTGTCACCCTCGCGAAGGCGGGGGGAAGGCGGGAATCCAGCGTTCCGCTAGCACTGGATTCCCGCCTTCGCGGGAATGACGTATCTATCAGTAAATCGGGAAATTATTTTTAGCCACGTCCTAAGCACCGTTTATGAAATCCTTTAAACCATGGTTGATCAAGTTTCAGGCGCTGAGCGTGCGCGAGCGCCTGATGGCGGTGCTGGGCATGCTGGCGGCACTGTACTTTTTGTTTGCCGCGGCCTTGCTCGGGCCGCAGGGTAAAAAGAACCAGGCGCTGCAACAGCAGATTGAGCAACAGCAGACCGAGCTGACCGCCTTCACAAAAATGAGGAGCGAGCTCTCCAGCAAGCAGCAGGTCGACCCGCTGGCCCAAGAGCGTGCCGAGCGGGACGAGCTGCGCTTGCAGGTGTTGCAGGCGCAGTCGGTCATCGGGCAGATGACGACCGGCAAGCAGCTCAGTGAGGTGATCCGCGCCATGATAGTCGCGACGCCGGGTTTGACCCTGGCCTCGCTCAAGACGCTGCCGGTCGAGACTTTTTTCAAGGCCGTCGCCGCCACCCCGGCAAAACCCGCGAACCCCGCACCCAGCAAGACCCCGGCGGGTACGGCGTCCGCCCCTCAGGTAATAGAACCACCGGTGCTGACACTGTTCAAGCACGGCATCGAGGTGACGGTCAAAGGCAATTACCCGGTTCTGCTGGCCTACATGCAGGGCTTGCAGCGCAGCCCGAACCCGGTGTTTTGGGGCAACGTCAGCCTGGATGTCACGACCTACCCGGAAGCAACCCTGAAGATGACGGTCTATACCTTGAGCGAGCGGCTTGCGTCGCCGCTTGGGTGATGGGAAGATGATGCATAGACTTGGCTGTGTTCGATTTTTTGAGCTGCTGCTGGCGCTGGCCGGCGTGGGCGTGGGCGTGGGTGTGGGCTTGACTGGCGCAGTGTCTGCCCAGTCGCTGAGCGACCCGACCCGACCTGCGCCCGAATGGCTGGCGGCGCAAGCGCCGCTGCCGGGTGCGGTGGCGGCAGCGCAAGATGTGGCGGCCACGCCGGGCGTGCTGCAAGTGCTGGTGATAGGCCAGGCGCGCAAGTTCGCTATCATCGACGGCTTGGTGGTTCGCTATGGTCAGAGCTATAACGGTTCCAAGCTGGTAGGCATTAACCCGGACGGGGTGGTGCTGCAAAAAGACGGTAAGAAGGAGAAATTGAGTATGAATCCGGCAGTTGAAAAAAAAGTCGAGTCGCATAAACCCTTGGCGAGCAAGAGCGGTTCCGGGAAAAAAATGCTGAAAGGAGAAGGTCAATGAGACGCGTTCTAATACTAATACCCGGCTTGGTTTCGCTGTTGTTCGGCTGCAGCTCGCTGTATCCAGCCAAGGACAACACCACGCTGAGCCATATCAGTGACGAGTTGAAGCAGGCTTCCGTACCCCAGGGAAAAGAGAAAGAAAAAGCAAAAGCCAGTACGGCCTTGCCGCAGTCGGTCAGCAGTTCCCTGTTGCCGCCGCTTCGGGTCGGGGTGGCCAGGACCTCGGCCAGACAACTCGAGCAGCGCTTTGACCTGGTGGTGACCGATGCGCCTATCAGCCAGGTGTTGATGGCCATTGTGTCCGACACCCCCTACAGCATCCTGCTGAGCCCGAAGACCATTCCCCCGGGGTCACTGCCAGTGTCTGCCCAGCCGGCGGGGGCCGCGGCGGGGGCGCCTGCTGCCGGTCTGGCCCGGCTGAGCGAAACGATGACGGTCAATCTCAAGAATGTCACAGTGTTCGAGGCGCTCGATGCGGTGCGCGAGATCTATGGTTACGAGTACACGGTTGACGGCACGCGCATTTACGTGCAACCGCCGGAGTTGAAGACCAAGCTGTACCAGGTCAATTACATTCTCGGCCAGCGCCGCGGCGTGAGCGATCTGCAGGTGATTGGCGGCGCATCGGGAGGTTCCAGCCAAGGAGGCGGCCAGCAAGGAGGCGGCCAGCAAGGAGGCGGCCAGCAAGGAGGCGGTTCATATTCCTCCATCCAAGCCAGCGCGCTGACCACCTCCACCAAGGCCGATATCTGGGGCGAAGTCGAGGATACGCTGCGCACCGTGCTGGGCTGCCAGATACCGAAAACCGGTGGTTCCTCCAGCGGTACCGGCAGCAGTTCCGGCAGGACCAGGGCGGATGTAACGTTCCCCGGCGATACGCAGCCGGGTGAGCGTGTACGCGGGGTAGACGGCTGCACCGACGGCCGCGCGATGAACATTAATCAGATGAGCGGGACTATCCTAGTGCGCGGCATGCCGAGTGAGCTGCGCGTGATAGAAAGCATACTGCGTTCGATGCAGATCAATATCGAGCGTCAGGTCATCATCGAGGCCAAGATCATCGATGTCGAATTGAACTCCGGGGCGCAGCAGGGCATCAACTGGGCTGCCTTCGAGCAGGGCCTGCACCGGCTGTCGGTCGGGGGCAGCACAGCCTTGATCGACAGCACGGGCGGCGCGCGGGCGGGCAGGGTTAACGCCGGCACCAGCCTGGGCGGGCTGCTGGGCACCCAGATGATCGGCGTGGCCACGGCCAATGCGATTTCGTCCGGCTTGGGGGTGGCGCTGCAATTCACCAACTTCTCAGCCCTGATCAATTTTCTGGAATCGCAGGGCCAGGTGCATGTGCTGTCGAGCCCGCGCATCGCCACGCTGAACAACCAGAAGGCGGTGCTGAAGGTGGGCAGCGAGGAGTCGTTTGTGACCAATGCCTCAGGCGGGCAAATCACCGCAGGCACGGGCGGTAGCCCAGCTAGCGTGACCAATCCTACGATTACCTACCAACCGTTCTTTTCAGGAATTTCGCTCGACGTGACGCCGCAGATCGATGACAACGACGCTATTACGCTGCATGTGCGCTCGATGGTCAACAGCATTGTCCTCAAAGAGAAGTTGGCAATTATCTCGGCCACGGGCGACAGATCCTTGCCGTTCGCCGTGAACAACATCAGCGAGACCGACAGCGTGGTGAAGACCAGGGACGGCCAGGTGATCGTGATCGGCGGCTTGATGACGGAGAGGTCCGAAGATGACCGCTCCAAGGTGCCGGGGCTGGGCGAGGTGCCCGTGGCTGGGGCCTTGTTTAGCAAGGGCGGACAGAAAAAGATCAAGCGTGAATTGGTCATCCTGCTGAAGGCGACGGTGGTCAAGAGTGACGGCAATGTCTGGACCAATGACATCTCGGCGGTGCAGGGGCGTATCGAGCGGATCAACACCCAGACGCAGGATCAAGGCAGCGGAAAGTAACCGAAATGTACCTCGAACATTTCGGCGTCCGGGAGTTTCCTTTCAGCATCACGCCGGATACCAGTTATTTTTTTTCCTCGAATGGTTCTCAGGAGGCTTTGAACACCCTGCTGATCGCTGTGCGTACCGGCGAGGGCTTCATCAAGATCACCGGAGAGGTGGGAACCGGCAAGACCCTGCTGTGTCGCAAGCTGATGACCAGTCTGGGGCCGGATTTTCAGGTCGCCTATATCCCTAACCCTTACCTTGAGCCGCTGGCCTTGTTCATGGAACTGGCTTCGGAGTTGGGGGTGGAGATAGGCGGGAACGCCAACCCGAACCAGCACCAGTTGATCAAAGCGCTGACTAATCGGCTGCTGGACATTACCCGGGAGGGCAAGCGCGTGGTGATCTGTCTGGACGAAGTTCAGGCGATGCCGATCGAAACGCTGGAGGCGCTGCGCTTGCTGACGAATCTGGAAACCGAGAAGCGCAAGTTGCTGCAGGTGATTATTTTCGGGCAACCGGAACTCGAGGAAAAGCTCAACCACCCTTCGATCCGGCAGCTCAAGCAACGCATCACCTTCGACTACCACCTCGGCCCGCTGTCGCGCGCCGAGCTGAATTACTATGTGCATCACCGGTTGATGGTCGCCGGGTATAGAGGGGGCAGGCTGTTCACACCGATGGCGATGTGGCTGCTGCAGCGCAAGACCCGGCGTATTCCGCGTCTGGTCAATATCCTGGCGCACAAAGCCATGCTGTGCACGTACGGCAAGGGAAAGAGATCGGTGGGGGTGTTCGACGTTCTTGCCGCGTCGAACGACACTGCCTCTATGCGTGATACCCGGCCTTACCAAAAGCTGGGTGTTCTTTTACTGGTGCTTCTGGGCAGCGGTCTGGCTGCCTTTGGATGGGTATATTCATTATGAGTCTAATCAACAAGATGTTGCAGGATTTGGAGCAGCGCAATGCTTCCACCACCGGGAACCAACCACTCGCAGGGGAAGTGCGTGCGGTGCCGGTTGCTTCCGCGTCTCGGGTCGGCATGAAGGTCGGACTGGTTCTGCTGACGGTTCTGGCCGCTGGTGGGGTCATCTGGCTGGTGATGAAACCGAAGACACCAGAGC
>JBCKMZ010000026.1:0-24664 GCA_038902975.1 Polaromonas sp. | reverse complement strand
AAATAGATGCACGCAAAGTGCAGTTTGATGCACTGATCGCAGCCAGCGGCAAATGCCTTGAAGGCGTACCCGGTATGGGCTTTGTCTTTATCCGCAAGGTGATTCTTGAAGGCTGTGCAGGCCGCAGCCAGTCCCTGGCGATGGACTTGTACGACCAGTACGCCTATATGGAAAAAACCACGCAATGGCGCTTCACCCCGCCCACGCATGTGGTGGTGGCACTGGCTGAAGCGATTGCACAGTTCGAGGAAGAAGGCGGGCAGCCGGCGCGTTTGGCGCGCTACACCAGCAACTACACCACGCTGATTGAAGGCATGTCCCAACTCGGCTTCAAACCTTTTCTGGACCCGGCCATCCAGGCGCCCATCATCGTGACCTTCCACGCCCCGGCGGACAAGCGCTACGACTTCAAAAAGTTTTATGCAGCCGCACGAGAACGCGGTTTTGTCCTATACCCGGGCAAGCTCACCCAGGTAGAAACTTTCCGTGTAGGTTGTATTGGTGCGATTGGCCCGAATGAGATGGCGCAGGCCGTACACGCCATAGCGGGGGCGCTGCAGGACATGGGCATCCCCTGCGCCGCACCGGCGTATTAACCAGAACCAAACGCAAGGAGTCCCACATGGCCAGCAGGAAAACATCCGACAAGCTACATACCGCCCTTGCGGCGATCCGACAATCAGGTGCTGCGAAAATCAAGGTAGCGGTCAGCGACATCGACGGTGTGCTGCGTGGCAAGTACCTGCACAAGGACAAGTTTTTTGGCGCCGCCGAGCCCTACCCGGCAGGTGGTTTTGGTTTTTGCGACGTGGTGCTGGGCTGGGACATGATGGACCACTGCTACGACAACAGCACGGTGACAGGCTGGCAGCACGGCTTTCCGGATGCGCTGGCGCGGCTGGACCTGGCGACCTTCCGCCATGTGCCCTGGGACGACGGTGTGCCGTTTTTCCTCGGTGAGTTTGTCAACGCCGACGGATCGGCCCATGCCGTGTGCCCGCGCCAGACGCTCAGGCGCGTGCTCAGGCGCGCCGAGAAAATGGGTTTCCAGGTCATGACCGGCATGGAGTTCGAGTGGTTCAATTTTCTGGAAACACCGCACAGCTGGGCCGCCAAAAAAGGCGTGGGGCCCGCGCAGCTGACACCGGGCATGTTCGGCTACTCGCTGCTACGCATGAACCAGAACCAGGACTTCTTCAAGGCCATCATGGACGAGATGCTGGCCTTTGGCGTGCCGATTGAAGGTCTGCACACCGAAACCGGGCCCGGCGTTTACGAGGTCGCCATCGCTTTCAGCGAGGCGCTGGAGCAGGCCGACCGGGCCATTCTGTTCAAGACCGGCGTCAAGGAGATCGGTTCGCGCTTTGGCATCATGCCCAGCTTCATGGCCAAGCCCAACCAGCAGCTACCGGGCTGTAGCGGCCACATTCACCAAAGCCTGTCCGACGGCAAAAACAACCTGTTTTATGACGCCAAAAACCCGCGCAAGATGAGCAAGCTGTTTGAAAGCTACGTCGCCGGGCAAGTCGCCTGCATGATGGACTTTGGCCCCATGATCTGGCCCACCATCAACAGCTACAAACGTCTGGTCGATGGCTTTTGGGCACCGGTCAAACCAAGCTGGGGCGTGGACAACCGCACCGCCAGCTTTCGCGTGATCGCCGGCAGCCCCAAGGCGACGCGGCTGGAAACCCGCTGCCCGGGTGCCGATGTGAACCCCTACCTGGCCATGGCGGCGGTGATTGCGGCCGGGCTGGACGGCGTGGAAAAGGGCCTCAAGCTCAGCGCCCCGCCGATTACCGGCACCAACGGCGGCGCGGAAAACATGGCGCGCGCGCCGCGTACCCTGATCGAGACCACGCGCATTTTCCAGCAATCGGAGATTGCCCGCGACTGGCTCGGCGACACCTTTGTCGATCACTTCGCCGCCACCCGCGACTGGGAATGGCGGCAGTGGCTGGACGCGGTGACCGACTGGGAACTGAAACGCTACTTTGAAATCATCTGAACCTGCTTCTTCATCAACTCCCACCATCATCATCATGAGCATCACCCGTTTTTCCTTCCCCACTGCCATCCAATTCGGTGCCGGTGCCAGCAAGCTGGTGGCGGCGCAGCTGCTTGAAGCCGGTTGCAAACGCCCACTGATCGTCACCGACAAAGCGCTGGGCGCCTTGCCCGTACTGGCCGAATTCAAGACCCACCTGGCTGGCCTGGAGGTCGCCGTATTCTCGGGCGTTTTCGGCAACCCGACCTGCAGCCAGGTGATGGACGGCGCGGCCGCGTACAAGGCGCACAAAGCCGACTGCGTGATCGGCTTTGGCGGCGGCGCCGCCCTCGATGTGGCCAAGCTGGTGGGCCTGGCCGCCACGCACGAAGGCGACATCCTCGAATACGTCTGGGATCACCCGCAGGTGCGGCCCATCGTCAACGAGCTGCCTTATTTTGTGGCCCTACCGACGACCTCGGGCACCGGCTCTGAAGTCGGCCGCTCCAGTGTGGTCAGTGAAAACGACACACACTTGAAGCGCGTGGTTTTCAGTCCCAAAATCCTCGCCAAGATGGTGTTTGCCGACCCCGAGCTCACACTGGGCCTGCCGCCGCACATCACCGCTGCAACCGGCATGGATGCCCTCACGCACAACATCGAGAGCTACCTCTCGCCGGCCTACCACCCGCTGTGCGACGGCATTGCGCTGGAGGGCACGCGTATCGCGGCCCATGCCTTGCTCAGCGCCGTGCAAGAGCCCGGCAACCTGCAGGCGCGCAGCGACATGATGATGGCCTCCATGATGGGGGCCATTGCCTTCCAGAAAGACCTGGGCGCCGTGCATTCCTGCGCGCACGCGCTGGGCGCGGTCTGCGACCTGCACCATGGCCTGGCCAACGCCCTGATGATTGACACCGTGCTGGCCTGGAACTACGAAGCGGCCCCCGCCAAGTTCGACGAGCTGGCCCATGTCTGCGGTGTTGTGGGCGGTGGCAAGGCTTTTGTGCCCTGGCTGAAAAAACTCAAACAAAGCGTGGGCATCACTGGCACCTTGTCGGCCCACGGTGTGAAGCCCGAACACCTGCCGCGCCTGGTTGAGATTGCCACGGCCGACATTTGCCATCAAACCAATCCGCGGCCTTGCACAGCCCACGATTTTGAGGTGTTGTTCAAGGCAGCCCTATAGGCATGCATAGCCATGAATGACAAACTCAAAATCGGCATCAGCGCCTGCTTCATGCACCCTGACAAGACCCGCGCCAGCTTTGCCTTTAAAACCCTGCAATACGTCGAGCAGTCAACGGCGCACTGGATCATGTCGGGCGGTGCGCTGCCTGTCATGGTGCCTTCGCCGATGGGCAGCACGGCGCGCGGCAATACTGACATCGACGACTATGCCCAGTGGCTGGACGGCCTGGTACTGCACGGCGGTGCAGACGTGTGGCCTGGCAGCTATGGTGAAGAGCCTATGCAAGACGCGTGGCAAGGCGACCGTATTCGGGACGAGTATGAAAAAGCGCTGGTACATGCTTTTGTCAAAGCGGGCAAGCCGGTGTTTGGTGTTTGCCGCGGCTTGCAGCTGATCAACGTTGCTTTTGGCGGCACGCTTTACCAGGACATTGCTACGCAATTGCCGGGTTCGCGCTTGCACCGCCACGCTGAAATCTACGACAGGCACTTTCACACCCTTGAAATAGTGCCTGAAACACGGCTTAGCGCCCTGTTTCCGTGCGCAAGCAGCTATAAAATAAACAGTATTCATCATCAAGGTATCAAGCAGCTTGCGGCAGGCTTTGTGGCCGAAGCGCATTGCCCTGACGACGGCGTGATTGAAGCTATCCGCCACACCGGGCCCAGCTACATCGCAGCGGTGCAGTGGCACCCGGAGTTTCACAGCGCCGAGCTGGGCACGCTGGATGACGCGCCTCTGCTGGCCGATTTTTTAGCGGCTGCAACGAACGCGCGACCCTTAGGGCTCGTTCAGAAATAACATGCACATTTGGCTCGTCAGCTTTGGGCGCACTGCGGTGTTGCAAATCGCTTGTGTGGCAGAGCCACACGGCACGCTTTGCGCCTTGCATTGCATCCCAAATCCGACGGCCAAATGCACAGCTTATTCCTGAACGAGCCCTTACAAACCACAGCATCATGAGCGCCATGACCTTGCTATCTGTTTACAACCCGGCTACTGGCCAATTGATTGCCGAGCTGCCACAAGACAATACCGCGTCGGTAGCGGCCAAAGCGGGCCAGGCGCGAACTGCACAAACAGCTTGGGTAAAAGTGCCTCTGGCCGAACGCAAGGCTTGCATCACCCGTTTTCGTTCAGGCATCGTGGCTGAGCTGGATGCCCTTGCAGCCATCATGACGCGCGAGACCGGCAAGCCCATCAGCATGTCGCGCAATGAGCTCAATGGTTTACTCTCCCGGATTGATTTTTTTCTGGCCGAGGTTGATGCCAGCACCGCAACTCAAACCGTTTTTAACGATAGCGGCATGACTGAACAGATTGAGCATACCCCACTCGGTGTGGTGGCCAATATTTCAGCTTGGAACTACCCCTGGTTCGTCGGCGGCAATGTGTTTATTCCTGCACTGCTGACGGGCAACGCCGTGTTGTACAAGCCTTCTGAATTTGCGGCGATGACAGGCCTGGCTATGGCGCGGCTGTTGCATCAAGCGG
Organism: Polaromonas sp.; assembly: GCA_038902975.1. Classification (GTDB taxonomy): domain Bacteria; phylum Pseudomonadota; class Gammaproteobacteria; order Burkholderiales; family Burkholderiaceae_C; genus Polaromonas. The sequence continues at coordinate 19,991 of JBCKMZ010000026.1, read as the reverse complement.
GTGTTCCAAAAGATGTTTTTGCAGCGCTGATCGGCGGCGCAGAAGTTGGCGCGGCCTTGCTGGCGCAAAAAATCGACGGGCTATTTTTTACTGGCTCTTACGCTACAGGTGCAAAGATCGCACAAACCTTAGGCCCGCGCATGGTCAAGCTGCAGCTAGAGCTGGGCGGCAAAGACCCGACCTACGTTTGTGAAGATGCCAATGTACAAAACGCCGCTGCATCACTGGCTGATGGCGCGATGTACAACACCGGGCAAAGCTGCTGCTCAGTGGAGCGCATTTATGTGCACGAGACTATTTACGATGCGTTTGTGGCTGCATTTGTAGACATGGTTAAAACCTTCAAAGTTGGCGATCCGATGGACGATGCCACCTACATCGGCGCTATCACCCGCGCATCGCAGCTTGATGTGCTGGATTCACAGGTGGTCGATGCCAAAGCCAAAGGCGCTACGTTGCTGCTGGGCGGCCAGCGCTTGCCAGGCCCCGGCAATTGGTACGCGCCGACGGTGTTTTTAAACGTTAACCACACGATGGCGCTGATGCGCGAAGAAAGCTTTGGTCCCATCATCGGCATTCAAAAAGTTTACACCGATGCTGAGGCTGTGAGGCTGATGAACGATACCCGCTACGGCCTCACAGCAGGCGTCTTCACACCTGATGTGGCACGCGCCAAAGCACTGCTGGCTCAAGTCAACGCAGGCAGCGTTTACTGGAACTGCTGCGACCGCGTAAGCCCGCGCCTGCCGTGGAGTGGCCATGGCGATTCTGGCGTCGGCCTGACGTTATCGACCTACGGCATCCAGACCTTCACCCGGCCCAAGGCCTGGCATCTCCGAAAATGAACCTCACGCTGTTCGACCTGGACCACACGCTGCTGAACGGTGACAGCGATGTGCTGTGGTGCGCCTTCCTGATTGAAAGAGGCGTGCTCGACAAAGCCGAGTTTTCAGCGCGCAATGCCGACATGGGCACGCGCTACACGGCGGGCACGGTGGATCTCAAGGAGTTCGCCGATTTCTACGTCGGCACGCTGGCAGGCCGCAGCGCGCAGGAATGGGAACCGCTGCGGCAGGAGTTCCTGGCCACGTGGATCGTGCCACGCATCCCGACCGCAGCCATTACGCTGGTTGACAGCCATCTGGCGGCCGGCGACCTGGTGATCATGAGCACAGCCAGCAACCGATTCATCACGGAACTGACCGCCATCTACTTTCACATCGAGCACCTGATTGCCACCGAGCCCGAAGTACAGGGCGCCCGTTTCACTGGCAACACGACCGGCATCCTGAATATGCGCGAGGGCAAGATCGAACACCTGCATGCGTGGATGAAAGCCCGCGGTTTGCGCCTGAAGGACTGCAAAAGCACGGCTTACAGCGATTCCATCAACGACCTGCCTCTGCTCGAGGCCGTCCGGCACCCGGTGGCCGTGAACGCCGACGCCAAGCTGGCGGCCATCGCCGCCCAGCGAGACTGGCGGACACTGGATCTGCGGTAGCCAGGCCTGGCAGCTTGCGATGGCTGCTTTATTGGTGCCGTTCTTGTCCATGGTCACTTTCTCAGGAACCTCATTGGCACGCATGGCCTTCTCGAAAAACCGCATGGCTGCCTTCTTTTCGCGATAGAAATTTCAACCGCATGAGGCCAAGTATCGTACCGTAAACCGTCCTGAGATAACGGGTTTTCCCTAGGGACCCTCTGCATAACTCCCTGCGGTCTGTGATCGCGCGCGCAACCGATCCAGCGTCGCCTCGACCATGAATGGCAGCGTCGATTCCGGATACGGCGCCACGCTGCTGACGTTGATTTCACACAGCACGTAGCTGTTGTTACCCGCGTCGTCCTTTGGGCCGAGCAGGAAATCGCAATCCCAGATAATCGGCAGCTGCTCGCGCTCAATGCCAAGCAACTTTTGCGCCGCACCTACCCACTCGTGTTCGACTTTTCGCTTGAGCGCCTGAAACGCCGGCGCAGTTGGTGGGTGATACAAGCGGGGGCCGGGTGCGGGCACATCGGTCAACGAGCCTCCCGCTGGCGGCGGAAACAGTGCGTTAATCGCCTGATGTCCAAATCCTGCAACCTTGTCATGCACCAGATAGCAGCGTGTGATGCCTTCGGTGAGTCGATCCTGATACGGCTGGTCGATCATCATGCCGCCAGTCGAAAAATACGCTGAGCAGCGGCCGAAAAATTCCGTCAACGTAATCGCTTCTTCGACACTGCCGCGTTTGGCGTGGCGCACCCGCACTACTGCATCGTGCGTCAGCGCTGTGCCGCCTTCCCCACGCTCTACCTTCCACACACCAATGCCGTCGTTGCCGCGATGCTGTTTGAGCACGCGCGCCTCTCCCGTCGCGAGCCGCGCGGGTAATTCACGCTGCAACTCGTCCATGCTGCAATAGCGATAGGTTTCACACCCCCATCCAAGTTCGCGCGTTTGATACAACACCTCCTTGGTTCCCAATTTCAGAATCACGTCGGGATGCGCACTGACAAAAATTCCCGCCGCAGCCACTTCACGCAGCATCGGATCGAGTAGCGCTCTGCCGCGTTCGGTGTTGAGCGGGTTGATCCAGACCAACACGCCGTCCACCTTCAGCAGTTGTTCGCGCACCTCGTCGCACAAATCATCGTGATAGACAGCCGGCTCGGCATGAACACCTGCGGCGGCGAAGGCGGCAAACAGGGGGGCGAAGCGGTTGTTATCAGGCGTGGCATTGCGTCGGACATCTCCGTCACCCGGATAAAGAATGGCGAGGCGTTGCGGCTTGGTTTGCATCATTGGTCTTGTCCGACGCGGCTTTCAGGACTGCGCCGCTAAGCGTGCAAGTTTAGCCGCGTCATCGCTGTGGTGCGTCGCGTCGCGGGTGTCGGCACATCAAATATGCACTTGATCTCTGGAATACCGGGCGCTGAAAAAGCGCCGCCCCGGCAAGTCGGATGCCTGGTATTCGCTGCAAATAGCAAATACGCATAACCCTCTCGGTCGCGACGCCAGCACGATCAAAAAGAACATGAAGCCTTGAAAGGCAACACTTCAAATCCCGATTCAAGCCGCCTTCAAATACATGTCAATGTGCATGGACGTATAGGGGCATAACACACCGCCGCCATCAGTACGCTCCAGCAGACCCAGCTCGGCCAGGATGCCCACATCTTCATGTACGCGCTTGACATCGCGCCCCACCACGCGCGCCAGTTCGCGCACGGACAGTTCGCCCTTGCCCTGCGCCGCCCGCACAATCTCCCAGCGCTTCTCGGACAGTTGCCCGAAGAAGTGGCCGGGGCTCTCAAAGTTCAGCGCCTCGCCCTGGTAGGTATCGGCGGTGGCCGCCTTACCCGCAGCGCGCAACGCACTCTTCCAGTCGGGCTGCAAAGTGATCGTCAAAAATCGTTCGCTCATAGCGCTCTCCTTGCGGCAACTGCCGCGATAAAGTCTTCCACCAACTGCTCCACACTGACAAAGGTGTAGGGCACCTCGGTGCCATCCAAATGGCAGTGGTCGCCCTTGCCACGCTCATTGTCAAAGCCCACCACGCGCATGCCGTCCACCACATACACCGCGCTGTACTTGTAGCCGTGTTCCGTGGGTGGCACCGGCGCTGGCACTTTCCATACCACCAACTCCAAAATTGCCCCCTCGGGTGTGACGTTCTTGAAACGGGTAATCAGTTTGGCTGGCATGTTGGCTATTATGCCAACAGTCAAAAGAATTTGCAAAGAAAGTTGGGTGGAAAGTTTTCGCCCAGTTTTTCTCCTCTGACAGTGCGACAAAGCACAGGAGGGCAACCGCGCAAGGGTCAGGCGCTACCGAGCGAAGCATCAACGTATCGATTTTGTCCCGTCACCTGACGTGCTGAAAATCATCGAGCATCACTTCAAGGCCGGGATGGACAGTTGCTGGGTCGGTGTGATTGATAACCTAGTTCGAGCGGGACATAAAGCCATTTCCGGAAATGGAGGGCCTGAAGGTGGCAGACCATAAGGTTGTACTCTAAAACCTCGGAATCAATAAACTTTACGGCTTATTCACCCAGAACCCTGTCGTCGGCGTGAGCGTCTTGACACCAAAGTCAAGGTAGCCCTTGCCGCTGATGTAGGGTAAATTTCAAAAACCTCTTGAAACCCGCATAAATACTAGGCATTTGGCGGAAACGGAGGGATTCGAACCCTCGATGAGGCTCTACACCCCATACTCCCTTAGCAGGGGAGCACCTTCGGCCACTCGGTCACGTTTCCAGTAAAACAATTATCTCACGACTTGAACGCCGGTTTTTGCCTTGTTTCAGGCTGCTGGCTGATCCAGGTCAAAAGCCTTGTGCAGGGCGCGCACGGCGAGTTCCATGTACTTCTCGTCGATGACGACGGAGGTCTTGATCTCGCTGGTGGAAATCATCTGGATGTTGATGCCCTCTTCACTCAACACGCGGAACATTTTGCTGGCGATGCCGACATGGCTGCGCATGCCTATGCCGACAATGCTGACCTTGCATATCTTTGCGTCGCCGATGATTTCATGCGCGCCCAGTTTGGGCATGACTTGCGCCTTGAGCAGGTCAATCGCCTTGGCGTAGTCGTTACGGTGTACCGTGAAGCTGAAATCGGTTTTACCTTCTTTGCTGATGTTCTGGATGATGATATCGACTTCAATATTGGCATCGGCAATCGCGCCTAGGATCTGGTACGCAATGCCTGGCGTGTCGGGCACGCCGAGGATGGAAATTTTGGCTTCGTCGCGGTTGAATGCGATACCCGATACGATGGCTTGTTCCATGTTTTCGTCTTCCTCAAAACTGATCAAAGTGCCTGATTTGGCCTCAATATTGATGTCAATGTCCCAGTCGGTAAAGCTCGACAGCACGCGCAGCGGCACCTTGTATTTGCCGGCAAATTCGACCGCACGGATTTGCAGCACCTTGGAGCCTAGCGATGCCATCTCCAGCATTTCTTCAAAGCTCACGGTTTGCAGGCGGCGCGCCTCTGGCACCACGCGTGGGTCGGTGGTGTAGACACCATCTACATCGGTGTAGATCAGGCATTCGTGGGCCTTCAGGGCTGCCGCAATCGCCACCGCCGAGGTGTCAGAACCACCACGACCCAGCGTGGTGACGTTGCCGCCCTCGTCCACACCCTGAAAGCCGGTGATGATAACGACGCGGCCGGCGTCCAGATCAGCACGCACTTTTTTGTCGTCAATCGACTCGATGCGTGCCTTGGTGTGCGCGCTGTTGGTTTTGATCGCCACCTGCCAGCCCGCGTAGCTGACGGACGGCATGCCCTCGGCTTGCAAGGCGATAGCCAGCAAGGCACTGGAGGCCTGCTCGCCCGTAGCGGCCAGCGCGTCAAGCTCGCGGCTATAAGCATGGTCTTGTTTTGAAGGCGACAGCTCTTTGGCCAGGCCCAGCAGGCGATTGGTCTCGCCACTCATGGCGCTGGGCACCACCACCATCTGGTGACCAGCCCGCGCCCATTTGGCGACGCGCTTGGCCACATTGCGAATGCGCTCGGTCGAGCCCATTGATGTGCCGCCGTATTTATGAACGATCAAAGCCATAGTTGAAGTATTGACAAGTAGCCAACAAGCGTCGGCAAAGCTTTTAATTATAGCTAGCCAAGGTTTTGCGAGTAGTGCAAAACCGCACCAGTACGGGTAACGTGGCCGCCAGCTACCTTGAGGTGAATCTGATGGCCGCGAGTGGTGCAAGCGGCAACTTGCGACAGCAGTTGCTCTAACTGCGCGGCGCTGGGTGCCGCCTGATGTTGCTCACGCAGCCAGTGGCGCAGCACGTTGGCCTGGCGCATGATTGACAGGCCTTGCAGCATTTTGATCGCTGGCGGCATACCGATAGTGCCCAGGTCTTGCGCAGCCAATTCAATCAAAAGAGCCTGTGCCTGCGCTGCATGTTGCGCGCTGCGGGCAAAGGTCTCACGAAACTGCGGAAACGCATCCTCAATCACCGGCAACAGTCGCGCACGAATGCGGTTGCGGGTGTAGCGCTCGTCCGCATTGCTGGGATCTTCAACGAAATCAATTTTTTCTTGCACCAGCCAGGCGCGCAAACTTGCAGCAGGTGTTTGCAGCAGTGGCCGGTAAAACGCCACGCCGCCACGCACAAACTGCGCAGCCATGCTTGATAAACCCGGCAGCCCGGCCCCACGGCTCAATGCCAGCAACAGCGTTTCAACCTGGTCATCTGCATGTTGACCCAGCAGCACGCCTTTGAGTTGCAGGCGCGTCGCCGCAACGCCCAATGCCGCATAACGTACACGCCGCGCCGCGTCCTCCGGGCTTTCACCGCTGGCATGTGTTGCATCAACACGCACGACTTCCAGCGGCACCTTGAGGCTCCCGCATAGCGCTTCACAAACACGCACAAAGTCGTCTGCTGCCGCCTGAAGCCCGTGGTGAATGTGGATGGCCTGTACCTGGCCAGGCCAACGCTGGGCGGCAGCAAGCAGTAGCGCGGTGGAATCAGCACCACCGCTGTAGGCAATGCCCAGAGGTGTTGCAGGCGTGTGTAAAAAAGCGGCAAGTGCAGCACTGGCCGGGTTGATTGCCGGCGCGGCTCTACCGGATAACGCAGCTAGAGCAGCCAGCTTACTTGGCTGCGTCGGCTTTGGTGTCGGTATATCGGCCATAACTTTGCAGGCGCTCGTAGCGGCGGTCCAGCAGTTCCTTGACCTTCAAATCACTGACCTGCCTGAACGCATCATTGAGCGCGCGCTTCAAAAAAGCCGCCATCTGTTTGTGGTCACGATGCGCGCCGCCCACCGGCTCGTTGACGATCTTGTCGATGACACCCAAAGCCTTCAGGCGATGCGCCGTGATGCCAAGGGCCTCGGCGGCTACTTCAGCCTTTTCGGACGTTTTCCAGAGAATCGACGCGCAACCTTCGGGGCTGATGACCGAGTAAATCGAGTATTGCAGCATCACCACCTGGTCGGCCACCGAAATGGCCAGCGCCCCGCCGGAGCCACCCTCGCCAATGATGGTGGTGATGATGGGTACTTCGAGCTGCGTCATTTCAAAAATGTTGCGGCCAATGGCTTCCGACTGGCCGCGCTCTTCGGCATCAATGCCGGGGTAGGCACCGGGCGTATCCACAAAGGTAAAAACTGGCAGCTTGAACTTTTCAGCGGTCTTCATCAGCCGCAAGGCCTTGCGGTAGCCCTCGGGTTTGCACATGCCGAAGTTGCGCAGGCCACGCTCTTTGGTGTCACGCCCTTTTTGATGCCCCAGCACCATGCAGGCCGTGCCGTTAAAACGGGCCAGGCCGCCAACAATCGAGAGGTCGTCTGCAAAATGCCTGTCGCCGTGCATCTCGACAAAATCAGTGAAGATATCGCGAATGTAATCGAGCGTGTAGGGCCGCTCGGGGTGGCGGGCTATCTTGGTGATTTGCCAGGCGGTTAAATCACTGTAAATATCTTTGGTCAGCTGCTGGCTTTTTTTGGCGAGCTGGTCAATTTCTTCTGAAATATCAACGGCAGATTCCGTTTGCACATAACGCATCTCTTCAATTTTTTCCTCAAGCGCCGCAATCGACTGCTCAAAATCGAGGTAGGTCTTTTTCGCCATGTCTTGCTCCTCAGGGCATCAAATCAGTTTGGCTCACCCAGTACGGGTACCGGCTCAAGCGAGCGCCAAATATACCAAGTTGCCACACTGCAGTACGGGGCCCAGGCGGCAGCCACCTCACGCGCATCGCTGCGGCTGACGGATTCGCCTGAAAAATAATTTTTGCTGATACCGTTGATAAGACCCACATCATCCAGCGGCAACACGTTGGGGCGGCGTAAATAAAAGATCAAAAACATCTCGGCCGTCCAGCGGCCAATGCCGCGAATGGCAATCAGCTCGGCAATGATGGCTTCGTCGTCCATCGCGTCCCATTCCTTGACGTGAACGTTGCCCGCGTCAAAGTGGATAGCCAAATCGACCAGGTACTCAACCTTGCGCGCGCTCAGGCCAGCCGCGCGCATATCGTCCACCTTGAGCTTGAGCACATTGGCAGGTGTCATCTTCTTTGGTAGCGCTTCAAACTTGCGCCACACCGACTGCGCCGCCTTGACCGATATCTGCTGGCCCACAATGCTGCGCGCCAGCGTGTTGAAGGCATCGCCACGCGACTGTAAGCAGGCATCGCCAAACTGCGGAATCAGCCGCTTCATCACGCGGTCTTTTTTGGCCAAATGCTTGCAGGCATCCAGCCAGTATTCGGGCGTGTTGTCGGCTGGGGCGGCCTCAACCGAGGCGGTAGTTAGCGCTGGTTTTACTATCTTTTTCATAGCTGGTAACGCCCGTAAATAGGGCGTTTCAGCCTAAAATATGCCGTAAAAATCATGTTTTCACCTCCCAGGTGGTGTCCGTTGGGGAATCTTTCAGCACGATGCCGCGCGCCAGCAGGTCATTACGGATGCAATCGGCAGCAGCGAAGTCTTTGCCCGCTTTGGCGGCTGCGCGCTGCGCAATCAATTGATCAATGCGCTCGCTTGACAGTCGATCAGTAGCGGCTTGAATCTCAACGGTGGGGGGAAAGAACGTGTTCGTGTTGACGAACACCTCTGGGGACAATGCTTGAGTCCCTCGCCGCCCCTGAAGCCAGGCGCCTGGTTCTTGCTGGAGCAGGCCGAGGCAGCCGCCCAGCGCCTTGAGCAGACCAGCCGACTCGACTGAGCCGGTTTTGTTGACTTCGCCTGCCAGATCAAACAGCACGGCCATCGCTTCGGGCGTGCCAAAGTCTTCGTCCATGGCGGCTTTGAAGCGCAAGGCAAATGTGTTGAGGTTGGGATTGGCCCAGTCAATCTCTACCGGCGCGGACCCTTCGACAGGCTCAGGGCGAACGGAATGCAGCGTGGTGTACAGCCTTTTAAGCGCTGCCCTGGCATCGTCCAGATGCGCATCGCTGTAATTCAGTGGGCTGCGGTAGTGCGCCCTTACCAAAAAGAACCGAATCGTCTCGGCATCGTACTTTTTCAGCACCTCACGCACGGTGAAAAAATTACCCAAGCTTTTGGACATTTTTTCGTTATCGATGTTGACAAAGCCGTTGTGCATCCAGTATTTGGCCATCGGCGTACCGAAAGCGCCTTCGCTCTGGGCGATTTCATTTTCATGGTGCGGGAACTGCAAGTCAGCACCGCCCGCATGAATGTCAAAGCTCGTCCCCAGCAGTGCGCAGGCCATGGCCGAGCACTCAATATGCCAGCCAGGACGGCCCGGACCAAAAGTTGAGGGCCACTTTGCATCGTCAGGCTCAGTGGGTTTGGCTGATTTCCACAAAACAAAATCCAGCGGATCATCCTTGCCATCATCGACAGCTACACGCTCACCTGCCTGCAACTCGTCCAGAGACTTGCCAGACAGCTTGCCGTAGCCGGGGAACTTGCGCACCGCAAAGTTCACGTCGCCATTGCTGGCTTGGTAAGCCAGCCCGTTGCCCACCAACATTTGAGTGATGTCCAGCATCTGCGGCACGTAGTCGGTTGCGCGCGGGTCGTGGTCCGGCCGGGCAATGCCGAGAGCGTCAAAGTCGCGGTACATCTCTTGCACCATGCGCTCGGTCAGTGCCTTGATGGGTTCATTGTTTTTAACCGCGCGGGCAATGATCTTGTCGTCAATGTCGGTGATGTTGCGCACAAAAGTCACTGCATAGCCACTGCTGCGCAGCCAGTACTGGATAAAGTCAAATGCCACGTTGGCCCGCGCATGGCCGATATGGCACAGGTCGTAGACCGTGATCCCGCACACGTACATGCGGACCTGGCCGGGGTTCAAAGGCGTAAATTTTTCCACGCTTCTGCTCAGCGTGTTGTAAATTCGAAGGCTCATGAATGGGTGTGGAGTCGTGGCGTAGGTTGCAGCGTGCTGCCAAAAAGAGGGCTCATGTGGCTCGTAATTGGGGCACAAACGAAGGCGCAAATGAACTATACCCCTCAGCTACAATCCACCAGTATATCCAGAGTCCTTGCCACTGCTAAAAGCAGTAAAAATTGCAGAGGTCCTATGTTCAAATCAGCATTTCATTCAAAGCAAACACCACACGCCGATTCTCGCGCCGGTTTTCACAGCGCCCTGCGAATGCTTTTTTTGGCGGCTACGCTTTCCGTCTCTTTTGACAATCTGGCATATGCCGATGACTACAGCGATGTCAACGCCTTGATCAAATCCGGCAAGCTCGCCGAAGCCCTCGCCAAAGCCGACCAATACCTGGCCGGCAAACCACGCGACCCGCAAATGCGCTTTATCAGGGGCGTGATTCAAACCGAAGCCGCCAACCCCGCCGACGCGATTGCAACCTTTACCCAGATCACGCAAGACTACCCCGAGCTGCCCGAACCCTATAACAACCTGGCGGTTCTGTACGCAGGTCAAAACCAGTTTGACAAGGCGCGTGCCGCACTTGAAATGGCCATTCGCACCAACCCCAGCTACGCCACGGCACATGAAAACCTGGGCGATGTCTACGCCAAGCTGGCCAGCCAGGCCTATAGCAAAGCCCTGCAACTTGACAGCAGCAACACTGGCTTGAGCCCCAAGCTGGCACTGATTCGTAGCCTCTTCACCACCGGGGCTGCAAGCCAAAAATCCCCGGCAAACCCTCCCTTGGCGCCGGTTTTGGTGCCTGGAGTGATCGGATGACTTCCAGCAGATGGTCCAGCGACAGGCGCGCCTGCCTGGCACTGGCCGCACTGGGCCTGGTGGCCAGCCAGGCCTGGGCGCAAAACGCAGCCCCCGTACCCAAAGTGAAATTTGCAACCAGTGCCGGCGATTTTGTCGTCGAGGTCTATCCCGATAAGGCACCGAAAACGGTCGAGAACTTCCTACAGTACGTGAAAGACAAACACTACGACGGCACGGTGTTCCACCGCGTGATCGACAATTTCATGGTCCAGGGCGGCGGCTACGACGCCAGCTACGCCGAGAAAAAAACCCGCACGCCGGTGCCGCACGAAGGCCGCGAAGCCCTGGCCAAAGGCGGCGACAAAAACGTTGTCGGCACGCTCGCGATGGCCCGCACCAACGACCCCAACTCCGCCTCGGCGCAGTTTTTCATCAACGTCAAGGACAACGACTTCCTGAACCCGACCTTCCAGTCCCCGGGTTACACCGTGTTCGGCAAAGTCGTCAGCGGCATGGACGTGGTGGGCAAAATCAAGACCACACCGACCGGCCCGGGCGGCCCCTTCCCCAGAGACGTGCCCAGGACACCCATCCTCATCAACTCTGCAACCCTCGTCAAATAATTCATCATGAACAACCCAAAAGTCGAACTCCACATTGCCGGCCACGGCGTCATCACCCTTGAACTCGACCAGGACAAAGCACCGAAGTCGGTCGCCAACTTCCTCGCCTACGTCAACAAGGGCCACTACAGCAACACCGTGTTTCACCGAGTGATTTCCGGCTTCATGGTGCAGTGCGGCGGCTTTGAAGTCGGCATGAAACAAAAGCCGACTGATGGTGAAATCGAAAACGAAGCCACCAACGGCCTGAAAAACGACAAGTACACCGTGGCCATGGCCCGCACCAACGCACCGCACTCGGCCAGCTCGCAGTTTTTCATCAACGCATCCAACAACAACTTCCTGAACCACACCGCACCCAGCGGCTCCGGCTGGGGCTATGCGGTGTTTGGCAAGGTGGTGTCGGGTAGCGACGTGGTCGACAAGATTGAAGCCGTCAAAACCGGCAACAAGGGCGGCCACAGCGACGTGCCGCAGACTGATGTGATTATTGAAAAGGCTGTGGTGTTGTAAGCGTGGCAGAGCTGACAGCTCCGCCCGACTGGCGCACGGTCGATTTCATTTCAGACCTGCATCTGCACGCCAGCGAACCTGCTACGTTTGCGGCCTGGCAGCACTACCTGCAAAGCACACCGGCAGATGCGGTTTTCATACTCGGCGACTTGTTTGAAGTGTGGGTGGGTGACGATGCCGTGAGCGATACTGTCGATGATCTCGTTGGCGATCACTTGGCTAGCACTGCCGCAAGCTTTGAAGACCAGTGTACACAAGTACTGGGCCAAGCAGGCATCCGATTGGCCTTGTTTTTCATGCATGGCAACCGCGACTTTCTGATCGGCCAGCATCTGCTGGACTTGTGCAACATGACTTTGCTGGCTGACCCGACAGTGCTGGTTTTTCCGTCATCGTCAGACCAGCGTTACCTACTCTCGCACGGCGACGCTCTGTGTATTGACGATGTCGACTACATGCAGTTTCGCCAGCAGGTGCGCTCACCCGAATGGCAACAAGCTTTTCTTGCCAAGCCACTCGCCGAGCGCCAGAGCATTGCGCGCGGCCTGCGCCAGCAAAGCGAAGCCAAAAAACTCTCAAGCACTGACTACGCAGATGTAGATGCGGGCGCCGCGCTGCAATGGCTGCAGGCGGCCAACGCCAAAACGCTGATACACGGCCACACCCACAAGCCTGCAACCCATCAGTTAGATGCCGCTCATCAACGCATCGTGCTCAGTGACTGGGACACCAGCGCCACACCACCACGCGCCGAGGTGTTGCGCTTGAGCCTGAGCTTGGGCGTGTTCGGCTTGCAGCGCATAGCCTTGCAGTAGCAACCGCCATGCTGAACGTCTTATTCCATTTCCAGATCAATACGATATGTTGTTGCTTCGCCTTGTCGTGCTACAGCACTGTCTGCGGCTTCGCGCCTAATCTCCTATCGATCTGAAAATGGAATTAGCTAAATTGCTTCGGCGATTCACAGCACCACAGCGCCCCATCCCCGAGGCGCTGTGGCTGCAAACCCTGGCAAGCTACCCGTTTCTGGCCCGCCTTTCAGAGCCCGATCAACTGCAACTCAAACGCTTGAGCAGCCAGTTTTTAGCCAGTAAAGAATTCAGCGGCGCACACCAGCTTGTGGTGACAGACAGCATGGCACTGGCGATTGCAGCACAAGCCTGCCTGCCCGTGCTGCACTTGGGCATCAGCTATTACGACGAGTTCAAGGGCATCGTGCTACACCCCGGCCCCATGCTGGCACGCCGCGAAACGCGCGATGCAGCAGGCGTGGTGCATGGCTACAGCGAAGAGCTGGCAGGCGAGGCCATGGAAGGTGGCCCCGTGACCTTGAGCTGGCAGGATGTGGCCGCATCAGGTGAGTCAGCCGATTCAATTGCAAGAGGCTACAACGTCGTCATCCATGAGTTTGTCCACAAGCTAGACATGCACAGCTCGGCTGGCGGCAGCGCCAACGGCTGTCCGCCCCTGCCCTCACGCGCCGCCAAAGCGCACTGGCAAGCCACCATGCAAGCGGCCTATGCAGCGTTTAAAGAAAAGCTCGCCATGGCCGAGCGCTTTGGCGGTGAGCCGCCCTGGCTCGATGCCTACGGCGCGACATCACCCGCAGAGTTTTTTGCAGTTGCGTCAGAAGCCTACTTTGTCAACCGCGAACGGTTTGAACATGAGTTTTCAGATTTGACGCTGCTGTTTAATGGTTTTTATCTAAAAAAAGCCGACTTTTAGGGCTTCGGCTGGCACTTGCCCGATGCTGCGTACTTCTTTAAGCATGACAGGCTTGGTCACAGTAGCAGTTGTCCGTTACCGTTTCAGCAAAACCTTCAGCGCGTTTTGCACACGGCGGGCGTTGCTGCCTTCAAAGTCACCAGCCAATACCTTGGCGGTGTCTTCACCCCAGGTTTCAATCGGCGCTGGCGCATTGCGCTTGGTCAGCAGTTGCAGCTGCAACATGCGACGCGCACTGATGTGCTCTGCGGGCGTTGGCAATTCAGCGGCCATTTCCAGGCGCAGCAGTGACTCAGATGCGTCTTTGCCCGATGCGCTGCTGACGGCTTTTGCCCAGCTACCGTGCACGGCTGGCGTGATGGCTTTGCCCAGGTCATATACGCTGGGCAGTTGCGCTGCGTCGCGCTTTTCCCATGCGCTGAGCAGGTTGATGAGCACCTCGCCGTGGGCTTGCATGGCGAGCTTTTTAAGGGCCATGTTGGCGGCTTCAAAGGCTTCGCGCTGGGCGCGGAAGGCGGCATCGCCAAGGTGCGGACCGCGCTCTTCAAACGCTGGGCGGTCACCGCCACGCGAACCACGATCTTCACGCGGGGCACGATCCTCACGATCACCACGGTATGGCTCAAACTTGTTGTCAGTGTTCTGACGCGCACCGCCTGGCTTGCTGCCAGGGCCACCACTGCGTGAATCTTTGCGGTCACCAAACTTGCCGCCACGGCCATCACGGGGAGCTTCAGCTTTACGCACACCGGGCCGGTCGTCGCCACGCATGGCGACTATGGGTTTTGCTGGGGCCTTCTTCGGTTCAGGTACAGGTGCGGGTGCGACTGCTGCGACTGTTTCGGCAGGTGCTGACTCTGCCGGAGCCGTTGCGCTCTCGCCTGTTTCTGCAAACTCTGCCTCCTCAACCTGCTCGGCCTCAGCAAGCGTTTGTGTTGCTGGCACTTCTGTTGCCGGTGCTTGCTCTGCTATGGTTTCAGTAGCTTCTTGCGCCGATTCTGATGGAGCTACAGGCTCTATTTGCTCTATTTTTTCTTTTGGCTCTTCAACAGCGGCTACAGGTGCAGCAACAACTGGCGCAGACACGGGTACCTGCCCACGCACGATGGCTTCAAGCGCTTTGGCAGCAGCATGAATTTGCGCCACATCACCGCTGGCCGTCGCAGCTGCAACGGCTTTAGATGCATCGACCACCATGCGGTCAAACTCGCCCAGTGCTGTGGCGGCTTTTTCACGTTCTGCTGTCTTGCGCTGGAAGGCATCGTCAATCGGTTTACGGAAAGCGTCCCACATTTTTTGCTCTTGCTTGCGCTCGATGGGTACGCCCTGCGCCTCATGCTGCCAGCGCTGCTGTAGCGACTTGATGGCATCAATGCGCAGCACCGCCTCAGCGCCCAGCGCCTGGGCTTCTTCAATCATGGCCTTGCGGCGTGCCAGGCTTTCGGTGCGTGCGGTTTTAAGCGGCGTGTCGGCAGCGTCCATCGCGCCCTTCCACTGCGGCTGGATTTCGGCAAAGGCTTTTTCGCTCAGGTGCCCGGCCTCGCGCCACTTGTCTACAAAACCATTCAGACTGCGGATCTGCGCTTTCCAATCAGTGTTGGCGTGGTTGGCATCAGCCCAGGCCTGTACTTCGTCAATCAGCAGTTTGCGCTCGGCCTTGGTGGCTTCGGTTTGCTCTTTGACGGTCTCTAACCACGTTTCAACAACCTTGTGGGCTTCGTTGCAGGCATCGTCAAAACGCTTCCACAGCGCGTGGTTGGGCGTGCCGCCCTGGTCGGATGTTTTCCATTGGTCGCGCATCACGCGCAGGGCGTCTTGCTGCTTGCGGCCACCGAGTGGCTTGGCAAGCAGGCCTTCAGCCTTGACGAGCAGCTCTTCGCGGATCTGGTCGGCACGCCAGCGCTGCCAGCCTTCAAGTTCGCCGGCAGCCGTGAGTGCGGCGTGGGCAGCGGCTTCCAGCTTGCCGTCGATGTTGCGAATGTTTTCTTTCAAGGCCTGACGCAAATCGGCGGCAACTTTGGGCGTAGCCTTGCCGTGGCCTTCGCCCACTTCGTGCTCCAGTTTGGCAAGCACGGCCTGCACGATGGCGCTTGATTTTTCGCGCATGTCTTTGAGCACAGCGGGGTCAATTTTTGCTTTTGGCGGGCGCGCACCATCAACCGATGCCACGGGTGCCTGGCCACGCGCGGCGCGCAGCTCGTCAGCCCACACGGGCACGGCAGGCAAAGGCGCGGCGCTGTCTTCAAAGGCTTTAACGGCAACTGCAATCGCGCCCTGAAAGGCTTCCCAAACGGTGAGCAACTGGCCGCGTGATGCGTCCAGCAGTGACGGAAATTTAGCGTCAACGCTGGCCCAATTTGCGTCAAGCGCAATGTCATTTGCCTGCGATTGCCAATGGGCTACGTCGGCCTGCAATGCTTCGAGTACCGTTTGTGCATCGCGCCACGGCTTGATGGACAGCACCTCGATGCGCTGCGCAATCAGCACGGCGGCTTCGCGTTGCACCTGGGTGCGGTGCTGCAGGTCTTCAATGGATTTAACGCGCTCGGCCAGTTGCACTTTGAGGCTAGCCAATGGTTCTTTCGACAGCGGCGCGCCAGCTTTGGCGGCATCGCGTTGCCAAGCCAGTGCGTCCGCCAGATTGAGTTTACCGGTTGCCAGCAGGCCTTGCGCTTTGGCGGCCCACTCGGCAGCAACAACTTCTTGCCCCTTGCTGCGCTTGACTTCATCCAGCTTTTCTTTAAGCGGTTTGGCTGCGCCCTTGTCGCGGTTGGAGAGGGCTTTGTACACCTCGGCCATCTGCTCGACGCTTGGCTCGGTGGTCAGCCACTGGCGAATGCGCGCTGCACGCTCGCCCGAGGTAGGGGCTGAAAATGCGCCGCCCGTCAGGTCGTCAAGGGGATGAACATCTGCTACTTTGACAGATGACTTGGCGACGACTGGAGCAGCGGGTTTGGATGAATTGAACATGGAGGAAAAATCAGAATGAAGATACGCAAGATAGGCGAGTAAAAAATAACCCGGCAAGCCTTATATTTTCGCCTATTTAAGGCGCTGTCACGGTAGCGCTAAATTCAGCTCTGCCCGGGGTGTCCATTTAGCCTCTGGTGGCACGGCTTTGGCGGCCCCCAGAAACAGCCTTTCAGGTGGCAGGTTTTTACCCACTAGGTAGTCCTTGACGGCCACACCGCGCTGCACGGCTAGGGCCTGCATGGCATCGTCGCTGACCTTCACGTCGGCCAGCAGCAGAGCCTCCATCTCGGGCACCGGCAGGTCTTTGGCTAGGCCGACCAGGTTGCGCGGTTTGGACATGTCGGCGCGTTTGTAAACCTCTTTGAGGAGTAGCGGGTATTCAGCCGGGCTGATGCTGACCACCGTCGTGGCAGTGCCGCCATCTTTCACCACGCTATGGCGCTTTTCGGCGCGCACCAGCTCGTCAATGCGGGCGCGCTTGAAGCCGTCACGCTCGGCATCCAGACTGCTGGTACCCACCACGGTAAGGCGCAGCGTTGGTCTGTCCAGCAGTGCCTTGGCGATTTTATCCAGCCCCGCTTGTGCCTCGGGCGCAAGCTGCGCGCTGCCGCTGGCAAAGGCCACCACACTCAGATCGTCGACTCCGCCGCCAAATGCGCTGGCCAGCAGGCTGAAAGGTGTGGTGATGGCCTTGCCGATGACGTTGATGATGACCTTGATGATGATCGGGCCGAGGCTGAACTGCGGGTCGCTCAATGACCCGCTGATGGGCAAATCAATATCAATCACGCCGTTGCGGTCAGCCAGCAACGCCACCGCCAGCTTGACAGGCAGGCTGGCGGTTGAGCCTTCAACCTTGTCGCCAAAACTGAGCTGGTTCAGGATGAGCTTGTTCTTGGCCGTGAGCTGACCATTGGGCTGCACCAAGTAGCTCACATCCACACTGAGCTTGCCGCGCTGGATGCCGTAGCCAGAATATTTGACCGAGTACGGCGACAGCGGTGGCAGCTCAAGGTCACGCACCTTGCCAGTGATGTCGAGCGCCAGCGGTTTAGCCAGCGGGTTGAGCTTGCCCAAAATTTCAAGCGATGCCGTACCCTCAGCCCTGCCGCGCAGTTCGAGGTCGGCCATGCTGGGGGTGGTGCCTGTGCCGCTGGAGCTAGATGAGAACGCGCTGAGTTTGCCCGTCAGGTCAGTCAGGTTGGCCGAGTAGTTGGGTTTGATGAAGCGGTCTGAAAACAGCACCTTGCCATTGACGAGGGTGATCGGGCCGAAGTTGATGATGGGGGCCGGGGATGAACTGGGTGAAGTGCTGGCAGCAGACGTTTTAACCAAGTCCTGCAAATTGATGCGGCCTTCCGGCGTGACGATCACGCGGGCAAAAAAGTCGGTCAGTACGGTCTCTTGCACATCGAGCTGCGTGGCTTGGGTCGGGTCCAGCGCGACATTGAGGCCGCGCAGGTTAAGCGCCTTCCAGGCCAGCAGGTCTTCACTTGGGGTCAGCGTATTGGCTTTCAGTTCTTCAATCGCCAGGTTGCCGTTGACTTTGGCTTGCGGCCCTGCCTGGGTCTGGCGATAAGCGATGCGGCCCTTGAAGTTGGCATCAGCGCGCAGCAGTTCGATGTTGAGCACATCGGCAAAGTAGGGCTCAAAGGCCTGCACCGGCAGACTGTCGATGGTGAGTTGACCCTGCGCCTGAACCGGAGTCAAACCAAGATCACCCTTGAAGCGCAGCGTACCGGGTTCAAACCGGCCTGCGGCAAGGCGTAGCGATGCGGTGAGCGGCATCAGTCTGGCAGCGGCTGATTTAGGTTGCGTTGCGTTGGCTGGCGTTGATGCCATACGGTCATCAAGCACCAAGCCGCCGAGCTGGGCATTGACGGCGCTGACCTCAAACGCCACTGGCTTCGCTGCGGCCTTGTCCGAGAACGACATGGCACCGCCAATGAGTTCTACGTCGTTGATGGCCACGGCCCATGAGGGTGCGCTGACTTTGGTGACGGCTGTTGTGGGTGGTGGAGCGCGGGTGGCGGCGCCCTGGGCCACCATCCAGCGCTCGTACATCCAGCGTTTCTCCGGGTCGCGGTCTACCAGCACTTTTGGCTGCGCCAGTAGCAGCTTGGCGGCCTTGAAGGTCTGGCCTGGCACGTCGATGTCCACACCCGTCACATCAACCCGTTTGACGGACACCAGTGACACCTTGCCCTGCGCCAGCAACACATCGCTCAAGGCTAGACGCGGTGCGGTGATTTGCAGCGCTTGCGGTTTGCCGCTGCTGGCGGCCTGCCAGTGGATGCCAAGCTGCGCATCGAGCTGGCCGCCAAGGGTTGGCCGCAAAAACTGGCCTATGTATTTGGCGGCCCTATTGAGCGGCCATGCAGCCAGCGTTGCCGTGACCTGCGCGGCCTGGTCGGTGGCTGTGCCGCTGAAGGTAATTTGTGCCGTTGACGCTGCGGCAGATGCTTTGGCGGCTGTTGGGGTGTCTGTAGCCAAGCCCATAGCGCCATTAAATTGCAAAGGCGCACTGGCCAGAAACGGAAAGGCAATGCTAGATGCGTCAAGCGACACGCCCGCTAACGACACCGCAGCAGGCGATACCAGTGTTTCATCCAGCCAGTTCACGCGACCGCCACGCACAGCGACGCTGGCTACTTGCACCTGCCAGGGGCTTGCCGCAGCCGCGGGCGCAAGCAGATTCAACTGCCCCGTCCGGCTCCGCGTGATGTGCAGCACAGGCGCGGTCAGCTCGACTTTGGACAGTTTGACGAACTGCTCCAGTGGGCGCACCTCAATCATGGTGATGCGCAACTGCTCAAACGCGAGCAGCTCATGGCCTGCGGGTGCTACTGCATTTTTTGGCAGTGGCTTGCCGCCCGGAGCGCTGATCAGTAGCACCTTGTCTGCCGTCACGACACCCGCAACCTTGAGCACCGCACCCGGTGACTGCTCAAACGACACCTTGGCATCGGCATTGAGCACCGCGCTTTGCAGCCTGAAGGGCAAGCTGGCGGGCAGGTAGTCGAGGTAAGAGGCCATGTCGAAACCTGCGATCTTGAAGCTCGCATCGGTCTTGCGGGTCTGCGCAAAGGGCGTACCCTGGGCCGCAATGTCAAAGTTGCTGCCATTGAGCCTGAAGCCAGACGCAGCGCGGTATTGACATCGCGTTTGGACTGTAGGTTGCTGACGAAGGGCACCGACAGGTTGACATCACGCATCTCATGCGTGCGGCCCACCGACTGGTCATTGAAGTCCACCCTGCCGCTACTCAGCACAATGTTGGAGAACGCAAAGCGTGGCGGCTCGCTGGCGGGCTGATCGGCTGGCGGCTTGAGGCGCTCCAAGATGTCGTCAATGTCGTAGCGCCCTTGCCCCAGATGGGTAAGCGACACAGCAGGGTCCTCAACACGGAGGGCATCCAGCACGGGTGCCAGCCGCAGCAGCGACTGCAGCTCTGCATCTATATAGATACGTTTGATGCTGAGTTGTGGGGAGGCAGCCGTGGTAGCCGTGGAAACCGTGGTGGAGCTAGA